>DAOTHY010000016.1:22343-37025 GCA_035447925.1 Thermotogota bacterium | reverse complement strand
CAGATCATTTTTATCCAGAAGAATAACATTCTCATGATGAACAAAGCAAATGGGAACAAAGCAAATGGGAACAAAGCAAATGGGAACAAAGCAAAAGTATTTCTGTACAGGTGGCGAGAAAAAACATATCAGAAAATATCTTTAAATAAATCCTTTCAGTATTGATCTTTGCGATTTTGAGCAATTTTAAAACTTTTATTCTTGTCACATGTAGATACAACTATAATATTCGTTATTTCTGCTTTTTCGGATGATAGCATAGAAAACCGCAGGGGAGCTGACCCCATGGTTATTTCCCCGTGCTTCAATATTAGCAATTTTCTGATTGATTTTAGTAAGCCGATTTTAAGATCTTTATTGTTATGGACTGGTCTGCTATTCTTTCATTTCTTCTCTTTTTTATGTAGATATGATGACTACCTTGTATTTTCTTTAATTTCCAACCTTTTTTCTCTAATAGCTTACATCGCTCTTTCCCTGAAAGTGATTTCATATCGCTATCTCAATAGCCCTGTCTTCTTTGCTTGTTTCAATTTCTTCAACAACAATACTTAGGGCTTGCTGAAAAAGCCTAAAAAACTCTGAAAAGGTTTATTTAAAAGGACTCTGAGTTTTTCATCAGGCTTTACTTAAGCATCCTTCAACAACTTCATAAATATTAGCAAATCATTCTTCCCAGCCATCTCCTTGTACATGACATCCAGGTATAGAAAGAACTTCAGCCCCATATCCGCTTCTTTTTATATAGTATGAGCGTAACTTTTTTCTTTAACTGAAATGCGATTCATAGTCATTTCCAAAATGATTAGATAATTTGATTACTTGATGGTTTACTGTTTTCGATTATTTCAAATGAATTCTTCCGCCACCTGAAATTTAAAAAAGGAAAGAATTTGATTCCAATGCAAATACCCAAAAATGCGCCTCCTCCTCTTCGAGGGCATCCCCGCCCAGGGGTTAAGAAAGGCAAATGTCTTGAAAGGTATTTTTTAATCTTTGGTAAAGGAGTATCTTTGCGTGGAAAATCTCCGCTATTTTATACCACTTCTTCCACCCGAAATATTGATTAATTCTTCTTCTCTCAATTCACTGTACTTGGCTTTGCTTACGAGTTCATAAGCCTCTTGGGCTTGCTCATTTGTTAAAACAATATCCCATTGTTTAACCTGGTTTTGGAGTTCTTCAGGTGATTCACAGTTTTCAAGTTTATTTATCCAATCCTTACCAACTTTATTTTCGAAGATCCTGATCTTGGCCAGTAAGCCTCTTGTCATTTTGAACAGCTCCTTTGAATACTTTTGTAAGCTAGTAATCCTTGATTATATCATATTACTGGAAATTTCTTTGAATACAAAGCATAGGGACAGTTTCCAGCATAAAATAGAGTGGGACAGCTTTGCAGAAATAAATAGCTGTGGGGATACATGGGCATGCCCTCCTGTTTTCCTTTGATTGTTTTCTGTTGGTTTTGGTTGATTCATCTTGTTGATTTGCTTTTTCAGGGGAACGGCCATGGTGCTTTCCCTTGATACGTGTCGGTTTTTATTAGTGTATCGAGGCTTGTTCCGGTGTCTTTTTTTTGCTGTTTTTTTTATACCAAGTTCGAATCAGTTTGATTCACTTCGGAATTTTCACGAATCTAAGCCAATTTTCTGTTTTCCAAATGGTTAACAACTGATTGAAGATAATGTTTTTGATTATCCCATCAAATAATATTACAGTTTATAGCTGGCAAAAAGGATTTGCGGTTCTTCTCCGATTGTTGTGTAAAGGTCTGTATCATAAGGCTTATGATATAATCCAAGAGTATGTTGTAGTCATTTTTAACCGTATTGAATGGCGTTATCGGGTAGATGGTGATCAGGTATTAGTATTTGCTAAATCCATTAAAAAAAGGAGGCAAGAAAATGAGTGAGAAAAGAATAGAAACTGGGACTTCAAGTGCTGTTTATGGGTTGGGATTTATTGGAGCTGCTGTTTATTACATCACAACGGCCGCAACTTTTTGGACCGGAGTTTTGGGTGTGCTAAAAGCCGTTGTCTGGCCGGCATTTTTGGTATTTGAAGCCCTGAAATTTTTTGGAAATTAACCAAACAAATTGGGTCAGATGGCATCAGGAAAAAACTCAAGCGATTTGGAGGAATACAAAATGGTATTTCATGAAAAATGGGTAAATTGGGTTCTTGAAACAATTGATAAAGAATGTGTTGCCAAAATTGGCCGAAGATGTTATCAGGACAGCCAATGGGTTAAAGAGCTTCCTTCATATTCAGGAGGGCCCGATATTACCAAGATTATTTGTTTTTTGAAAGAAACCTTGCCGAATTTTCTTTTTTCACCTACACAAGGGGGATTTATCGTGGACTTAAATGAAACGGAATGCTTCTGTCCACTGGTTCAAAACAAATTGACCTCCAACCCCAATTTATGCTTTTGCACAAAGACTTTTGATCAGGCTTTGTACGAACAGCTCTTAAACATCCCGGTGGAAATTAAGATTCTAAAGACCCTATTAAATGGGGATGACCGTTGTACATTTGAAGTTCGTTTGAAAGCAACAGGAATGGGTTGAAGCGGTCAGAAGCAGAGAGGGACGGTTCTGTTTGCAACTCCCAAAAGCTGAGAGGGACGGTTCTGTTTGCAACTCCCGACTTTTCAAATAACCACAGGGGGCTGTCCCCATGGTTACATCCCACTCATGAAGGTGCAGCGTCATTGTCCGGTGGAGGAGAATATTTACCGGGATAAATCGTTGAAATGACTTGCGATACAGCTGAAGATTATGAATTCGTCAACTGGACCGACCAAAATGGTAATAAGTAAGCAAGGGGACAGCCCCCTAGGCAAGAATAGAAATAGTAAAAATAATCCCGTTTCAATTGGGTTCCGTTTTTGTTTTTAGCATTTTTCATCAGTATGCACCTCGAGTAATCCTTCAACACTTCACTCTTTTTCAGGAAAGGTTGGTCATCAAAACTTGTTTATTTATTCATAATTTTTGATCTATGCTACAATTACTATTAAGAAATCATTCTAAAGACAAAGGAGAAAAACCATGACGAAAGAATTACTTGAAAAGATCAGAGAAATAGAAACAAAAATGGGTAAAGTCTGGGCGCAGCAATTTGAAGGCATTACGAAAACAGAGGAGCTGATCAAAAAGGCAAAAGAAAACGGGATAGAACTCACCCCTGATTTAGCGGAAGAGGGATTAAAAATCATTGAAGCCAATGAAAAAAACGAACTAAGTGAAGAAGAACTCTCCGCAGTGGCAGGGGGAAAAATCTGCGTTCGTTAATCCCCATAAAAAAACATTGAATAAACCAGGGGGACAGTCCCCTTGGAAACAGCTCCTTGGAAACACTAGGAGGAATAAAAAGTCTAATGCCGTGAAAGTTGTTTTTAATCTTTAGTAGGAGATCACTTTTGTGGAGTCAAAATCTCAGCTATTTTATACCACTTCTTCCACCTGAGATATTGATTAACTCTTCTTCTCTCAATTCATTGTTCCTGGCTTTGCTCAGGAGTTCATAAGCCTCTTGTGCTTGTTCATCTGTTAAAACAACACGCCATTGCTCGACTTGGTTTTGGAGTTCTTCGATTGATTCACATGTTTCCAGCTCTTTTATCCAGTCCTTTCCAACACTCTTTTCCACAATCCTGATCTTTTCCAGTAATTCTCTTGTCACCTTAAACATCTCCTTTGAAGGATAGAATGTGATTCAAATAATCCAGGGGGACTGTCCCCTTGGAAAACTGAGTATGGCTTATTCAAAATAAGCTGTATTATGATTGTCCGCTTTCGCCTTCGGCCAGTATTTTGTGTCCAGATGTTGGCTGGAACAATTGATGGCTACGATCTTTCCGTGAGACTTGTCTGAGGAAAAGGCTGCAACGATCAGGGTGTTGGCTTCCAGAACGGAATTGGCAATGATACAATATGCGTTGTTATCAATGGTGGACAATCCGATCTGATGGCGCCATTTTTCTTTACCCGTTGTTGCATCAATGGCCTGTACCACACCGTTCATGGTACAAATATAGATGATTCCGTCGTTACCGATAATCGGTGAGGTGTTGATTCCGCCGGCTGCTTGAAATTCCCAATTTTTACTTCCCTTATAATTGTAGGAAACGAGTTTCTCGTGATCCGATACTACAAAAATGTCTTTGGCGGAAGAGATAACGGGTTCGGGCATCGTTCCGTAAAAATCGCTGTTTTTACCGGATGAGATCTTTGAGGACCAGATTTTACCACCGTCTTTCACATCAACGGCATACAAGGTCAGGGTATCTTGATAAGACTCGATAAAGAATACGGCATCGTGTTCACTCCAGCCTTTTGCACGTCCACGAATCGGAGATGATAAGACAGATGAACTGTTGATGCTTTTTTCCCATTTAACAGACAAATCCGTTTTGTCTAAAGCCAAATAAGTGCCTTTGTTGGTCGTAATATAAATGGCATCATTTGTGATCAGGATTCCCGTTGGTTCTGTTTTCTTTTCATGCAGATTGATGGAAAATCTGTTCTCTCCGGAAGCATAATCAGCAGATCCCGCAGAGAGCATTTTTCCCATCAAATCGTAAAAGTGCTGATAGGTGTAAACCATCCGTTTGTTTCCCTTGTCAAACCCGTAGATCAGGTTCCCATCCTGATAACTTTTCCAGAAATGGTCGTCCAAGTTCTCATCAAAGATATAAAAATCACCGTTGCCGTTATAAATAAACATTTGTTTGTCATCGGCTACCCACACCGGATCGCTAAAAGTATTGTTGTTCATTTCTTTTGTTGTTGACAAATTCCCCGAACCATCAAATTTGAGGATGTTGCCTTTTTGAGTGATGGCATAGAGATGGCCGTTTGCATCGAGTGCGAGATCTTTGTTAAACAGGTCGCCCGAAATAGTGTATGACCATTTGCGATGACCTTCCTGTGTTGAATTGACCTGTACGATAATCCGGTCGCTTTCAAGGGTCTTAAAATGCGGGATGAAACTGTCGTGAACTTCCACATGATAAAAATCCTCATCTTTTTCGCTTAAATTCTGAATGGTGAAGGTTTTCTCAACGGCGTTTTGTATCTTTTCCTCTCCTTTATACCATTGATAAGAATAGGGCGGTGTTCCCCCTTCAACGGTTACGGAGAGTGTGACGGAATTCCCCTCCATTTTTGCCTGTTTTTCAGGTTGCTGTGTTATTTTCAGCGATGAAGGGATATATGAGAGACCGCCGGTGTTTTGATTGTTATAGCTTCCCCTTGGCCAGGGAGAGGCACTGATGCCTTTGGCCGTTCCTGCGATCAGCTTGATACCGGCCAAATTCGGGGTTAGAACGACTCCGTTTGACAGGATTAGCACATCGGAAAGATTTGCCGGTGTACTGTTGGTTTTTTTCAACGGAGACTGCCAGATGATCTCGGAGGTATTCGTTAGAATATCGCCATTCGCACTGTGAACCGGAGCAGTTGCAATATTATAGGTGAAACCGTTATAGGTTGTCACGTTGATATGCCCGTCTCTGCCAATGACCGGCGCCGCTTTTATCTCCGAATCAAGCTGTTTTTTCCATGAAAAGACGTACACATCGCTTTTGTCCTTTTTATAACAGTGAATGGCATGATCTTCACAACCAAAATAAAGGTTGCCATCCGCTGCAATACTGATGGGTGTTGTGATAACACTTTCCGTTTTGATACGCTGTATGACATCTCTATAATTCGAGGACATCAGGATTAATTGATCATCAACGGCGAATACCGGTCGTCCTTGTGCATCGATACTGATAGCCCCTGTGGTCTTCCCCGAAAAATGGTTTTCAGCTCTTTGCGTTTCATTGACAGTGCCGTTTAACGCCATCGTCGTAAAAAGGGTTTGATTGTTGGAAGTGGTTCCCAGTATCAGAATATCATCCTTGACGGTTGTGGTGATTCCCTCTATTTTGGAAAGGTTATTAAAAGTGTACGAGCCGTATTCCCCTTTGTCGGAGATTCGAAGAATCACGCATTGGTTGCCGACTGTGAACAGAATGAGTTCTTCTCCACTGCTGCTTTGAGCGGTTGAAAGGTTTTCCACCAAACCATTCATTTCCTTTTCTGAAACCCTTTGATTGTCAATTATCCGGATGACTGAAGACTGATCCAGATTTACGGCATAACAGATTCGATTATTGCCGTCTACAACCGGCTGGGTGACACCCTTTATTTGATGCGTAAAAGGGGCGGAGTATGGAATGGTCCATTTGGTATTCAATTTGTTTAAGTCTTTATCGAAGTCCAGGGCATATAAATTAGCCTTGGTATCGTAATAATTGATTGCATAAATGGTTTCACTTTCATCCATTGCCAGGGCGTTTTGTACTCCACCTATGGCCTTTGTTCCAAGATCTCTTTCGTCAACGTTCTCCGGATCTTCGTTGTATAAATTCCATCTTTTGTGAAAGACCTCTCCGATATCAAAATCCAGATGGCCGATAACCGGGAGTCCCAAACGGAATAAAAGATGCCCGCTGATTACAAAATCCAGGGCATAATGCCATCCATCATCCCCTTTTGTCAGGATGTTTTCAAACATGAACGGAAATTGAAAACAGATACCGATCACATCGTAAAGCGTGACATTGGGTGTTAGGCCGATGCCGAAACCCACTTCGAGCTTATCAATATTCTTGTTGAATTCCGGTTTGAAAATTTTGAACGAGTTGTCAAAATTACCAATGCCTTCAAAATGGCACCAGGGGTCGGGATAGGGAATAAAGTCCAGAAAGAATTTCAGGCGAACGCCCATATCATATTCAAAACCCACTTCATTTTTCAAGTGAGGACCGCCACCTATTGTGAGATTTGATCCCGGAATCTCATAATCACCGAGTAAATCAACATCAAAACCAAATGTGACGACAATAGGCCCAACGTCTATGGGGAACGATTTTTTAAAGAGTCCAAACTCAATTTCACCATTTTCATTGGCGCCACCACCAAATGCCGAAAGCAGAAGATAGAGATGTTGTTCCGAGCCGGCGATGAAATGCCCCCGGACGTAACTCTCCTTCCAAGTGACCTTGGCGTCTAAGGCAACATCGACGTAAAGGTCAAAACCGCAATCTATCTTAAAATCCAGTGTGTTGTTATCAAAAATAGTGTTTTCCCCACTGAGGTTGATGATATCCCATCTGCCCTCAGGTAAATCCTCTTCGGATTGTTGAACCTGCCTCAATATGGACTTGCTTTCCGGGGTGCCGTATTGTTGAATGATCTGTCCGAGATCTCCGGACAAATTTAAATAGACGGCTCCCAAGATCGTTTGAAGGTTTGCATTGTCCGTCTTCAGTAGGAGCGTATCGCCGTTATTTTCCACATCCGTTATCACACAGGTCGTTCTTGAGGCATTATTAATGACATAATCACCAACGGAGAACAGGGGCAGTTCCGTTTCCGAAACGTTAATGCGAATGGTTGAAGCCTCCGTTGAGAATGAGAGATTTTCGTTTGAAATGGTATAAATCATACTGTTTTGAGAATGGTGTGCCCCGTAGACCACCGTTTCATCGTAATCATAAGCCTTGTCAGGGGATTCCTGCAATCTGAAGGAAACCGTCCTGCTTTTGGTATTGGTGCGAATCGAACGCATCGTTTGTATCTCCGAAGCAGAAGGGATATCTGTGGCGAAGGACAACAGGGTAACATCGCTCAATACCGGTGACTCAATCAACTCTGCACCATCAAGTGGCGAATAGCTCAGACTGTTTAAGAAATCGAGAAAGAAAGACGGTAAATCCTCCGGATGATCGAGTGAATACTGTGTCCCAGATAATTGTATCTTTTGAAAATGTTCCCAACGTTCGCCATCTTCATAATAAACCACATAATCGAAGACGATTTGATGTGCATTCAACTCCAATATTTTTAAATAGCCATACAACGTTGATACTTCAACGTTTTCATAACAGCCTTCTGCAGCGTTTTTGATCCACTCTCCTGAAACATCCTGAAACGGGATCAGAAGTCCCGGTTTTAAATTGTTGTACAGCTCATTT
This sequence comes from Thermotogota bacterium, assembly GCA_035447925.1. GTDB lineage: Bacteria > Thermotogota > Thermotogae > MWEM01 > MWEM01 > JASUTC01. The sequence goes on along the minus strand of DAOTHY010000016.1, from coordinate 28,990 downwards.
TCCGAATAGATCAACCGACCGGAAAAAAACGCCCCCTGACTGATTTGCTCATAGCTCATGGCTGGTGTGAACTCTTTTTTTCCGCCGTGGATCAGATTACAAGAAGAGAAGATCAAGACGAAACATAACGCTGAAACAATTACCAATATTTTTTTCATCAAATCGCCCCCGGTTTTTGGTGACAGTTATACATTATTCGACTACATACTTTAATATTATATCAAAGATATTGCTTAAAAAAACAAATGTCCGAATAACAGGAACCAGGGGGATAGTCCATTGGAAACTCCCTATACAGCAATTCCTATTTCACTTTTGTCAGTACGATTTTCCATTCTCTTTCATGAATGGTTAATGTTTTCCAAATCGCCTCTTTGCCGACAAGTCTATCGCCACCGGTTTCAAAAAAGGTATACATGCCCTTTCCTTCCTTATGATCTATAATTTTTTGACCGAGTTCTTTCAACTCGTCGTAGCCGTCATAGATTTCGTCAAAAAAGATGTTTTGCCCAATTTCTTCATGATCACGATCATAAATAATGGTTCCATCTTGCTGCATCAGCCAGACTTCATAAGGTTCCTTTTTCAGGCTCTTGCTAACAATCTCTCCAAAAAAGGGCTCTGGCCTTATCATTAGACTTATCGTTCCTGTCAGATCGCCATTTATATTGAAAACTGGCCATCCAATTTCCATCGCTTTGAAATCTTCTGAACCTTTGATGAGATGACTGATTACGGGCTTCTTCGTTTCATGAATTTTCTCAACCACCGGATGTTCTGAAATGCCGCTTCCTTCATTTCTATTGTCGCCTTCAGGAATCTGCTGCTCAACCATGCCATGTGAATTGATATATGAGATATTGTAAACATCTTGATTTTGGGAGTATAAGGATTCAAGTATTGTTTGAATATCATCCGGTACCTTTTCCACTTCAGCAAATTGAGTACTGATTGTCATAAGGCTGTCCTCCAATGTATTAATCCGCTGAAGTATTTCATCTAGAACGGTTGAGAGAGATTGCTCCATTTCGGTGTCTTTGTAGCTGACCGTTTCTTTTTCGTTCGTCAGATCGAATATTCTCTTTGCATAGACTAACTTCCAGCCTGTAAGTTTATTCGTTTTGTAAGTACCCAAATACTCGGTGTTACCTTGTCGGAATACAATAACTCCAGAATCATTTTCATTCAAAACGGACATGAAATGTTCAGGGTCTGAAACGACAAAGTCGTTGATGGATTCTAATAGACTTTCTTCCTGACTGTTCAACATGAGCATTCCTTCCCCGTTCACCGCCATTAACAATGTGTTTTTGTCAGACGTCATTTGCTTATTCAATTGATAGTTGAGTCCTTCTAAAAAGACCGATAATGCGATTGATCCTGTGAGTTCCCCGTTCTTGATAATCGGCATGCCAAAAATCGCTGATTTCCTCCCTGTTGTCCATCCGATAATGGGGTAGCCTCTGACTTCTTCGCCTCGCTCAAGAATCGGGAAATATGCCCTGTCTTTAAGGCTAACGCCTGTATAGTTTCTCACATGCGAGTAATAGTAACCATCAGGTTTTATGTATATGTAAAGTGCTGTATATTGCTTATCATTTCTTTCGGCATCTTCGAGAAAGTCTTCTTTTATTTTTTCCCAGTCTCCATTTTTAGCATATTCATTGGAAGTTACTTCTCTCATAAAACCGAGGATATCATTCAGTATCAAATCAGTTGACAGGTGATATTTTTCGAGAGCGTCTCCCACTCTTCTTGCAGCATTGGGATCAATTCCATAAAAGACTACGGGCACTTCTGCAGATTCTGATAGCATTTTGGTTAGAATTTTTTCAGCCGTTTCATCACATGCAATGACAGCATCAGGCTGGAAATCCTCACTTATTTTGAAGTGGCTATCGATGTAAGAATATTGCCGTTCACAATTTGCTTTTTCGAGCGTTTCACGTATCAACTGTCCTTGGAATGAATTCCATGCGCTTTCGCTGTCCTTGCTGTAGACTACCAGTATTTTCGGAACCCCGGCTGTCAAGATTAAACTGAATAATAAAAAAACGAGCACATTGACGGTTATTTTTTTACTCATTTTTTTCTCCCTTCTTAAGACTAAAATATCAACCATTATACCAAAAAAACAGTCCAGTTAAAAGAATGATCAATGAATAATTAGCCAGGGGGACTGTCCCCTTGGAAACAGTTAATTCGTTGCAAAATCAATATGGGCGCCGTTTGTCTCGCCATTAAATTCTATTGTATTTCCCAAATAATCATTGTTCAGATCCAGTGTCTGGTTGTGTTCCACATCAGCCGTATTGGAAGCCGGACAATCAAAAAGCAGCCATGGCTCTCCTTCAGCGTTTAAAACGATATTGGGACGGTGTGCAGCGTTTTGTATATATATTCCTCCACCTGCTCCATCTGCCCGGTTGTAGTTAATTGTGTTTGAATGTATCGTTGCTGTGGCGGAAGTATCGATACAAATGCCCCCGCCGTTGTTGATTGCGTAATTGTAGCTGATGTTACTGTTCGTAAGGGTGAGTTCGGACGTGTTGAACAAATAGATGCCGCCTCCGCCCCCGAAAGGACCATTAGATTGATTATAACTGATTTCAGAATCGATGATTTGACAAGTTGTATTGGAATTTGTCATGATCCCTCCGCCTTCGACAGCCGTGTTGGCATTGACGGTAAGGTTGATGCCTGTTAATGTTACCTGGTTATGTAACGCTATACCGCCTCCTTGAACGGCGATGTTGTTGGCCACACTACAGTTTGTCAGTGTAGCCGTGATGCCGGTGACCAAGTATAATCCGCCCCCTGCAGCCCCGGCTTGGTTACTATTGAAATGGGTATTAGTTGCCTGATAGGTGCTTGAATAAGCTACGGCAATTCCAGCTCCATTTTGGGCTGTGTTTTCTATGAATGTACAGTTATCGGTGGTTATCTCGGAGTAGGCTGAATAAATCGCTCCGCCGTTTTGTGCGTTGCCCGCCTGGCATGCTTGGAATGTTGACTTTTCAAGATGCAGTGCACTGTGATCGATATAGATTCCCCCGCCATATCCGTTACTGGCCAGGGCATTTTTAATGATGGCATTTTTTACTGTAACCGAGGCGTTGCTTGAGATGTAAAATGCCCGGCAGTTATCTTGTAAATCAATGGTGAAGGTTTGTCCGTCTTGTGATTGAATCGTCAGTTCTTTTCCGGAGATGCTGATAGCCTGCAGTTGATTGGTTAAAGTGGTGCCTGAGATCACTTTGATGACATCACAATTGGCTGCATCCGATACAGCCGATGCGAGATCGTTGTAGCGTTCTTGGAGAATATTTGCCTGATTGTACCGTGAAATGACACCGTTGATGGTTAAAGTTTGCGTGGTTGCATCTGAGGTAAGATATCGGGTTCCGGAACCATCGGCATCTGAACGGACCTGAAAGATGTAGTCCCCGTTTGCCAATGGGGGCTGAGCCATATTGATATGGATTGAAACGTCTGTGCCTGTAATACCGTTAAGGAAGATATTTTCCCCATTTATTTGCTCATCCGAGAGGGGAAGTGTCTCTCCGTCGCCAATGGTAACCGAAGCACTTTCATCAATCGTAATGCCGTTTGGAATGTGTACGGTTATCGAGCCTTCGCTTGAAAAGCCGGCAAATGTATAGGTGGCGCTGATCAGGCTTTGTCCTGCTGAGGTGCCTGTACCAATTTCTTCATTAACCTCGAATGTTCCCGTTTTTGTTTGGCTTTCCCCCTCAAAATAGATATCTGTCCCTTCCGTTTCACCATCCCTCGATGAGAACGGGTTGACTGAAAGTATATTACCGGTGTAAACATTGTTTTTTTCACTGTTTGCATTATGTTCAACAAAATCTGGTGTGGACAGGGGGGCGTTGAATCTCCGCCATAGGTTTCCTTCTTCGTTTACAGGTTCCATATCGGCATCTACGTAAACTCCGGCGCCCTTTTCGGCCCTGTTGTTGCGGATGATGTTGTTAAAGATGGCGGGGCGATCACCAGATCTTGATGGTTGCCCAAAGCCCCCGGTTTCAAGATAAATGCCCCCGCCGTTTCCAACAGCGGTGTTTGATTCGATGATGTTGCTTGTGATCGTAGGCTGGCCACTTAAAACAAAGATCCCGCCACCGTTTTCAGCCGTGTTGTAGGCGATGGTGTTGTCGGTAATTTGGGAATTTCCCTGCAAATAGATTCCACCACCAGAGAAATTTTGGCAGATGTGATTATCGTAGATTTTTACTTCTACACTAACAGCGTTGACGGCAATACCACAAGCGCCGGCACCTTCACTCCCATTTTCAGTGATGATGTTGTTTCTGATGATTGCGTCTCTTTCGTAGATCAATACACCACAACCCATACCATCGCTTCTTTCATTTACACCAAAACTCCCACCTTTTGCATTGGTGATGGTGAACCCCTCGATGATGCAAGTTCCCTCAACCGGTGTCCCTCTTGCGGAAGAATCTGGCTGAGAACCTATCATCATTACAAAAACATTTTCATTTCCATCGATAATCGTGGAAGCTTTTATCTGTTCATCATCCGGATCCGTTGATGTGAGGTGAATGGGTTTGACTTCCAAATCAAGTGATTCCACATACCTGCCGGGCCAGACGGTGATAGTGGATGGTTGAGCTGAATTGGCACTGGCTACGGCATCGGCAATGGTGTCATGCCAGGTTTCGATAACCTCTGAATCCCCCCGGTACGTTCTTAGGCTAATGGGAGAGCCTTCCGGTATGTTATGCAGCTTGACAAAGGGTGTGGCATTGATGATGATTTCATATTCTGCCTGATGAGTATCTCCATGCTGTGAAGTGACCAGCAGTGTGGCACTTTCCGTTAATGGGTCATCATCTGCAAGTGATGAATTGCTGTTGTAGAATTCATGCGTTTGTTCAGAACCGTCTGTTGATTGAATCTGTTCACTGAGTGTTTGAACAGTTGTCCCGCTGGCCACTTTTAAAACGGTGGCGGAATCTGTTATTTGGCATTGAATGAAATGCTGCGGATAACCGATTTTAAGCTGAATATCCGTGTTGGTGGACAGGCGAGTGGATGTAAAAATGGCAGTAGCCTCACCGGTTGGGTTCCAGGCACTTGAAGAGCCATCTGCATCCGCACAAGCCCTGAATTGGTATGTTTTATCTCGGGAAGTTCTTCCATCACTCATTCCTGACGGGATTGGCTGTTCAGCCAGTTTAAGGGTGACGGTTCCCGTTTCAAGGTTAATACCGGTAATGTCAATGGTCTGTGCTGTCGGATGATAATCAGATGCGGCGCTTTCTGACTGATTGCCAATGACAACAGAGGCGTTGGCGTCTATTTCAAAACCTGTTGGGACGTGTATGGTGAGTTTACCCCCGTGAAATTCTGTGCCAATGGTGTAGTCGATATTCAATGTGAGCAATAGTTGCTCAGCCCCTGTCTCTGGTCTCAAGGTGAGTGTACCGGCTGGTGTGTCCGACGGTCCGAATTGAATATCAGATCCCTCTGATGTACCCGGTCTGGCACCGGCTGTTTCAATTAGGGTGTTGTTAACATAGGTGTTGTTTTGGTTTGGGTCTGTATTGCCTTCAACAAAGGCAACCAGTGCAACAGGTGAGTTATATGGTTTCCAAGGCTTTCCGTCGGCGTTCACAACAACGGCCGTTTCTACAATGTAGATCCCTCCCCCTTCCGAAGCGCTGTTGAATTCGAAGGTGTTGTTATGAATTTCTGCTAGGGAATAGTTATCAACAAATATGCCCCCACCATTCAAATTTCCATAATTGTTATTAAATTCGTTGGATATGATAACCGGTACCGGCTCAAGGGGGTCGTGATTTTGATCAGAGTTCGCCACGTGAATGGCGCCCAAGGTGCTTTTACTATTCACGATTCGGTTTTTACGAAAGATGGGGGACGAATAGTAAAATCTGACAGTTGATTGAAGATGCGGGTCTTCATGGGGTCGTGCCGGATCATTTCTGCCGTTAGTGATCGTCAACCCCTCAATGATGGTCGAATGGTTCTGTCCGCCTTTGATATGTAGAGCCGGTGAATTCGGATAACTGTTGATCAGCGTTGTTTCAACGACTTGCGCATCATCCGGATCGGTTCCTGTGATATGCAGGTTTTTCTCACCAAGATCCAACGATTCTTCATAGGTACCGGGGTAGACAATGATTTGATCCCCATCAACAGCACTGTCAATCGCCTCTTGTATGGACGAATACTGCCAATTCACAGCCTTTACAACGATAATACTGGTCAGGGCACTTTGATCAACCGGCGTGTTTGGAATGCTCTCCAGAAAAGCGCCATCAGTCGATTGAATGGTCCCTTTGGTGTAACTCACGTGAATTTGATTGTGCTTGCCGATGGGTTTTTCCAATCCAAGGATGATGATGCGGTTGTTTCCGGCTTTGATCTGGCCGGATGTGCTGTCGTTTTCAAAACCGCTCACCAGTACAGTAAATTGAGTGTGCTGATTTGTAGTCAAGGACTTCATGGCCTTGTCAAAGGTGAGTTCGATCTGCGTGCCTTCCCCGTTGATCCTCGCATGGGTGCATTTAGGCGATTCAGGATTTACGGCGTTGACAATCTCCACTGTAAATCCTGCCAGCGGAGCCCCTTCCTGGCTTTGG
>DAOTHY010000016.1:0-22243 GCA_035447925.1 Thermotogota bacterium | reverse complement strand
GGTGCCACGGTGTTTTGAACCGGATAGTCCATGAAGCTTTCCAGATACGATCCGTACTGGGCTTTGATCGTTCCCTTTGTATAGCTCAGCGTTACGGACTGTCCGTAGACGATTTGACTGTCTAAAGAGAAAACGTAAACATACGGGTCTTCTGTCTGACGGTTTAAAGCTGTAATGGATTTGGCTTGTCCGTCTGCTCTGACGGCAAATTGGTTTTTCTTGGAATCGGGCGCGTCTTCCATTTTCAGACTGAACCGGACGCTAATCGTTGTGCCGTTGTCTTCCAAAACCGCACTCGTCACTACGGGTTCGTCCCCTTCTACCACGTTTGAAAGCGGTGTTGTGAATGCGGTCAGCCATCCTTCGTCTTGTGACTGGATGGTGCCGGGCGTGTAGGTGAGGGTGGCGGTGTCTCCGTTGTGTATCGCAGTGGCGGGAGTGAGATGGTATTGGCTGGTGTTGCTTCCCCGTTCAACTTGCGTAATGGCGCATGTTTCGATTTGTCTGGCTCCGCTTGGGGTGATGCGGTGAACGGCGAGACTGAAGCGTTCCGCTTCGTTCTGAGGGGGATTCATCGCTTTGTCAAAGGTGAGGATGAGTTGTTCGCCCGTGTTGTTGGTGTATAGACTTTGGACTTGCGGCGGGGCGCTGATGGCGTTGACAATCTCCACTGTAAATCCTGCCAGCGGAGCCCCTTCCTGGCTTTGGATGTTTCCGGGGATGTAGGTTAAGAGGCTGCTTTGATTGTAGGCTATTTTGTCTTCCAATCTCAAGATCATCTGTTTGTTGTTTGTTTGCGATAATTCCACCGCTTGAATACGGGTCGTCTCTATGGCGTTGCCTTCAGAATCCGTGAGGGTGAGCTCAAAGTTCTCCTGTTCATTCACAGGCGTTTGCATCGCTTTGTCAAAGGTGAGGATGAGCTGGTCTCCACCCGGATTCGTTTGAACACTTTGGACTTGCGGTGCATCCGGTGCCACGGTGTTTTGAACCGGATAGTCCATGAAGCTTTCCAGATACGATCCGTTTTGAGCCTGAACAGTTCCTTGCACATAAGTGAAGCTTATATTGTCCCCGTAGATAGCGGGAAGTGTTTCCTGCCAACTGATGAGATAACAGGCGGTGTCGGTAGCATGAGCATTGACACTTTGCATAGATACGGGCTGGCCACTGATGCGGACGCTGAACTGGTTGACGGCCTCTGTCTGCGGGGATCTCATTGATTTGTCAAAGATTACCGCAATTTGGTGTGTTTTTGTCGGCAATTCAGCCGTCTGGATGGTATAAGCATTTGTGATAAGTGGGGGGACTCCGGGCACTTGATTGTCTACCGGATAGTCCGTGTATGGATTCAAGTAAGCTCCGTCTGCGGATTGAATGTTTCCGGGTGTGTAGTTGATGGTGAGACAATCTGTGTGTATGACGGCCTGGTTAAGTGTGAGCCAATAGGTGTTGTCGGTTCCGGGTTTCTTCTCAATTTTGGTTGCCGGAATGACTCGTCTTTGTTTTCTATCGTGTCCTGTTTGGATGGTCTGATTGAGAGTGTATTGGCTGTGTTTTCCGGATGGATCTGCCATGGCTTTATCGTAGACGAGTTCGATGCGACTTCCTTCAAGGTTCGTTTGAGCATATGTTTGAATTGGCGAGGGAATGGAATCGGTTTTAAAACTCCAGCGTGGACTTGTTCTGTTTTCACCGGATTGGGTATCCAGCACTTCTACTTGCCAGTAGTAGGTGGTGTTGGCTTTGAGGGGGGAGTTCATCTGATAGCTTTTCTGTATCAATCCGTTTGCTTGTTTGTTCATTGTTTGAGGGTCGGTCGACACATAAACACTGTAGCTGACGGACCTTTCTGCAGACTCGTGTTCCCATTGCAATAGTGGTGGATGAAGTGGATCGATTTTGTCACTGGTGTCTGCGGGAGTCGGATTTAATGGGATATGAAGCGCATTGGTGGGCATCAGTGTATCGAATGTGTAGGTTTGTGTGCGTGTGGCTCCGCCATGGTCATCTTTAACCAGGATGAACCAGTAGTAGGTATAGCCTTCTTCCAGGTTTTCGGGTTGATAATGGGTTTGTTTGAGACCTTCAACAGTGGCTGTTGTACTAATGTTTCGGATGGAGTCAATGTAGACGTAATATTTTAATGGGTCACCGTCTGGATCCATACTTTCCTCCCAGCTGAATGTGATGTCAGTTGCCATGCCGGTGGCATTATCGGCAGGGTATAACTCTCGTGGCACTGTCGGCATCGAGTTGCCCGTTCTTACGGGTCCGTTTCCTACCGCTGTGGTACGGCTGGCATCGGCACTTGCGATGAGTGTCCAGATGTATGAGGTATTGGTTTTCATGTTTGTAAACGAATGGCCGGTATCCGTGGTGCTTGCGGTGGTTGCCGGTGCAGTTCTTGAGAGGTGTTGGATGATTTGACTGGCTGAGGTGAGGCTTCGATTTGAAAGGGTTCCGTTGTCTTCGTAAACGTTTATGGTGTAGGTGATGTCATTAAAAGGATACAGCGGGTCGATGTATTTGTCCCAGTCCAAGGTGAAGCCGGTTTCGTGGACGTCGCTGACAATGAGGAAAGGATCGGGGGTAACTTGTTGAGGATCCGCTGGGATGGGGAGACCTTGAGCGTCAACAGTAAAGGTCCAAACGGGAGAGGATACCATCTCGCCTTGAGGATTAAAGGCTGTTACCTGCCAGTACCAGACACCCCCTTCAAGGTTGGGGAGTAAAAAGTAGTTATTTGTGGTTTCGTATGCAAAACTAACTTCGAGGTCTTCCAGTCTGCGAGCATAGGTGAGAATGTAAGTGATGTCTCCTTCATCATGTCCGGCGCTTTTGGTCCATCTGGCATAAAAGGTGTTGGTATCCAAGAGTTCCGCTTGGCCGGGGTAGAGATTCACAGGAGCTGTCAAGGGTAAGGCGTTTTTTTTAGTGCCGACACAACCTGTTAGCATAAGGAAGGCGATGATAAGAATGATGAAAGTTTTGTTGTTTTTCATGTGGAGTTCCTCCTTGCAGTTATCACTTTCTTTAAGCACATTATAACAAATATGCGGTCCTTTTTGTCTAAAAGATGGTCTTTAAAATATATTTTAATTGTTGTTTAATTGTGATTTGAAAGAAATGACTTTTAATAGAATTGCAAACATCCAAGCATCTGGCAGAAGAAAGACGATATCATGCGAGCGAACCCTGATCATTTTGAGGATTCCATCATTCATGAACTTTGTGATCTGTCCCACCTGTAATCCAAAAGCCTCAGCAATTTCTTCAGTTCTGTATGTCTGTTTGGCATTGAGGTTTTGGGCAACTTCCTTGCAGTCTTCCGGAACAGATCTGCCGGCATTTCCTGAGCTGTTCGCATTACCATTACCGGCTAACATCAATCCGGCATTCAATAAACTCACAGCAATCAGGTTCACATCACTTTTTTTCTTTAACTTCCTATTGACAAGCACGAGAATATATGGTATAATGGTAAAGCGATTTAAAAAAAGGGCCTAAGAATGGGCTCTTTTTTATTGTCAAACAATTTTTATTGTCATACATTATTAACTTTTATGTGCCGATATGAGACAACAACGGGAGCAAAAAATGAAATTATACCTGCTGAAACAAAAACCGGGACCTGGAATGTCAAAAAGAATGTTTGACTCAGCCGCCCAAGAACTGAATATTGAAATTGAATACCGGGACTTGGTCACACCTCGGGATTATTTCCAAAGAGTTTTGAAGAAGCTCATGGATGATCCACAAGTGGCGGGATTCAACGTCACCATTCCTTATAAAGTGGACATCAAAGATGCCGTGGAACCGGATGAAGATGTGGCCGCCTGCGGCGCTGTGAACTGTGTCAGGGTAGATCATGAACGAGGCGTATTTCAAGGTTTTAACACAGATTACAAGGGGATCATGCACCCCTTAAAAGATCTCACCATTCATTCCGCCATTGTAGCCGGGGCCGGTGGAGCGGCTAGGGCCGCTGTTTACGCCTTGATAAAACGAGGGGTTTCTTCCATTTATCTGTTCAACCGTACCGAACAACCCGCTCAACAAATCCAGACGATCTTTCCCCATATTGCAGTTCATCCATTGGAAAAGCTGGATAGCTTTTTAAAGACTCAAGCAACCGATTGCCTGATCAACACCACCCCCTTGGGCATGAATCCCAATCCCCGTACCTGCCTGCCCGTATCCGTTGACGCTTTAAAAAACTGTTCAACGGTTTTTGATGTCGTTTACAAACCCCTTCAGACTAAATTGCTCACGCTGGCAAAAACAGCCGGATGCCATTGTATCAACGGTCTTGAAATGCTGGTGGAACAACATGCAGAGAATGTGAAAATCTGGAATTTACCCGAAAAGGAGGCCATCATCCAGCACCTTCTACGTTATAAACGGTGAGTGAAGGCATGCAATCATCCCCGTCATCAGACCCGAGAATTATGATATAATGACAATTAGTGGAACATGATTTTACGGGGCATTTTGTTTTTTTTACATTAACAATATCAACTTCCAATCAACTCGAAAGGGATGAAAGTATGAAAATGGGACTTGTGGGAAAACTCAGTTTGTACATCGGAATCGTTATTGCAGTGGCCTTTGTATTGGTGGCCATTTTTTTAATCCAAAGAACCATCAGCACGCTGACAACCGAATACGAGAAAAATTCCAAAACGACAGCGACAGCCATTCTCTCCAATATTGACAATCAGTCGAATATTTCACTGATGGGCGCTTATGTACTCTCCCAGGATGAAGATGTTCAGCGGCTGTTTGCAGAAGGAAAACGGGAAGAACTTCAGAAAAAACTGACTGATATGTATACCGTTTTAAGCGGGCAAATGAACGTTTATCAGCTTCAGTTTCACCTTCCTCCCGCCACCAGTTTTTTGAGGATGCACAAAACGGACAAATTTGGAGATGATCTAAGCGCAGTCAGACCCACCATTGTTCGAACCAATCAGATCAAAGATTTTGTATTGGGTTTGGATCAAGGCTCTTTTGGATACGGTATCCGAGGACTCGTTCCCATGACCTATAACGGCAAACATCTGGGTTCTCTGGAATTTGGGATGTCTTTCGCAGAGGATTACCTCATAGACCTTCAAAAACAATACGGCGGAGAATTCTTCTTTTACAATCTCCAAAAGGGTATCAACCTGGAAGAAAATGTAGAATATTACGGTACTCAAGAAGACAAATACAATCTGGGCTCACAAGCACATATCAGCAAAGCGATCATGAACGATCAAGTCATCACCGAATTTGACCGAAAAAACAACGTTTCCATCGTGTACGTAGCCATTAAGGACTTTGACAACAACATCATCGGCTACATTAAAAACGTCAATCAAACCAGCTACTTTAAAGAAATCAATTTATCCATCCTCATCTATTCCATCGCCGCACTGGTCATGGTGATTTTGGTGGTCGCCATTCTATATTTCATCCTGAAAAAAAGCCTGTCTTCTCTGTCCGTTTTGAAAAGCTATTCCCAAGGCAATTTTACAGCCAAACTGGAAGGCTCTACCAACGATGAACTGGGCAGCGCCATCAAGGATGTGGGCGGTTTTATCAACGACAAACTGCGTCCCACTTTTACCTTTATTCAATCCTCAGTTGCGGAGCTTTCCGGAGAATCTCAAAATGTTTCCCAGTCTGCTGAATCCGGAAATAACACGGCTCGGGCGTTTAACAGTGAATTCAACAGCATTTCTTCAAGTGCTCAAGAAATGAGTCTGGATCTGGAAGAATCAATCAACAGTGCCGAACAAATCCTTCAAACCACTGAGGAAGTCGCCAATTCCGCCCAAGCCCTTTCTGAAGTTGCCAATCAGTTAAACAGCGTGGCCAACAACGGAAAGGACGAGATCAAAAAAGTCGGAACAGCCGTTGAAAACACCGTAAACACTAACATGAACGTCAGCCGGAGTATCGAAGAACTGTTCGAATCAACGGATCGAATCAACGAAATTGCCACAACGGTTACGGCTATTGCCGAGCAGACCAACCTTCTCTCACTAAATGCGGCCATCGAAGCCGCTCGTGCCGGAGAAGCCGGAAAGGGCTTTGCCGTGGTAGCGGATGAGATCAGAAAACTTGCAGAAGAAAGCAAGAAGGCCGCAACCGAAATTACCAACCTGCTTTCCAGCGTCAATAACACCATCGTCACAACCAAAGAAGAGATGAAGGCCTCAAATAAAGAGATGGAAAACACGCAAGATGCAACCAACAGTATGCGAGATGTATTCGTGGAATTGATCAAAATGTCCGAAGAAGTATCCACAGATTCCGAAAACCTCGCATCCATTGCCGAAGAACAGACCGCCTCGTCTCAAGAGGTATCCAATACCCTGAACAAGTTCAAAGGAGAAATGCAAGACTTCCTGCAAACCATTACCAAGATGAAAGAATCGACTCAAGTCCTGGAACGGATCAACGCCAGTCTCTCAGGATATTCAACGAATCTGGACTTCAGCATCCAAAAATTGTCCGATTCCATAAAAGATTTCGAGTTTTAGAGCGGGTACTTCTTTTAAAAGAAGATCATGATTGCACTGCAAAAAGGCCTATTTCATGGATATTATCGGATAAACGACCATGGTTTTTTTTGCGGGAGCCCACATGTGATAGGGGCTCCCCTATAAAAGCTTGTAAAAGCCTTAAATAAAGACGTAGAGGGGGGGCCGTGTGCCCTCCCTCTAAAATAAACAGGTTTGATATTTTTTTGATATTGGTCAAGAAATCTTGTTTTTTCAGTGCAACCAGATCATCATTCTTAAATAAGATCAAAGGGGCCATTCACAGTGTCCCCTTTTCTTCTTTTTTCTTCGTAAACCAACCGATATGCCCATCGCTTGCAAAAAACCACAAGGATGTGATACAATCCAGAAACTTTTACAACAAAGGAGAGGATTTGATGGGAAATTAACACTACCAGCAGGTTATCAAAGCAAACTTGATTTATTGGAAACGGAAGTGGCCTTAAAGAAAATCAAAGACTACTTCGAACGCTCGCTTGCCTATGAACTGCACCTCACTCGGGTCTCTGCACCCCTTTTTGTTCAGCCCGAAACGGGCTTAAACGACAATCTCAACGGTATTGAACAACCGGTCTCTTTCACCCTCAAAGATTCCAACACACGGGTTGAAATCGTCCATTCGCTCGCCAAATGGAAACGAAACGCCTTAAAACGCTACCGTTTTTCTTGTAGCGAAGGCCTTTACACGGACATGAATGCCATCCGAAAAGACGAATTGCTGGATAACCTCCACTCCATCTATGTGGACCAATGGGATTGGGAAAAGATCATCAAAAAGGAAGACCGAACCGAAGAGAAGCTGAAAGCAATCGTCAAACGCATCTACAAAGTCTTTAAAAGCACCGAAAACTTCATCACCTTTGAGTATAAAAATCTGGAAGGTCCCTTTCTCCCCGAGGAAATTACCTTCATCACAACCCAGCAGCTGGAGGATCGGTATCCAACGCTGACACCAAAAGAAAGGGAAGACACCATCGCCCGTGAACAAGGGGCTGTTTTTATCCAAAAAATAGGCGGTAAGCTTCAATCCGGCATCAAACATGATGGGCGAGCCCCTGACTACGATGATTGGGAACTCAACGGGGATATCGTCTTTTACTACCCCCTGTTGGATATCTCCTTCGAAATGTCGTCCATGGGCATCCGGGTGGATGAAAAAAGCCTTCATTCCCAACTTCAAGCAGAGGATTGCCTGGACAGGCTTGAAATGCCCTATCATCGGGATCTGATCAGCGGAAGCCTTCCCTATACCATTGGCGGAGGCATCGGTCAGTCCAGGATCTGCATGTTCTTTTTACAAAAAGCCCATATCGGAGAGGTTCAATCCTCCATCTGGCCGCCGGAAATGATATCAGAATGTGAACAAAACGGCATTTGCCTCCTGTAAATATGTATGATTGCATGCTGATCATCGGCTTTATCGGATTGTTTTGAATGCATAGCGTTTTTATGAGAGAATAAGACGATAGCGGATGACGGGGAGGGGGAAATGACCTCATTAAAAATCATTGCCTATGTTTTTTCAGCTTATTTTCTGTTCTCCAATCCTGTTTTTTGGTCTGAAGGGGTTCCATGGGGGTTTTTGTTTTTTCTAAGTTGGTTGGCCCTTTCGCAGTATCGGGCAAATTTTCTTACTACCAGGGGAACCCTTTTCCACTTGACGTTGGTTTTGGAGGGCATCATTGGTGTGTTTTTGTTTTACCGATATGGGGGACTTTATTCGGTTTACTTGATGCCGATTATTCTTGACGTGATAATGGAGGAAAAAAAGGCTAATTTGATTCTATCTGCCGGGATGGTTTGTACCGGATTTGCCGTGATGAACGGGCTTGTATTCTTTCAAACCGAAAGGATGAAGGCGACGGTTTCAACGGCGATCATCATGGACGGTTTCTTTTTGACGGTTCTCGTGATATTCGGTGTGCTGCTCGTCAAGGCATTGGGTCGTAAACGGCTGGCTCAACAGTTGTACGATCAGCTGAGGGTTTCTGAGGAAAAACTGCAGCAGGCTTATGATACGCTTGAAAACTATTCTCAAACAATTGAAGAACTGACCCTTTTACGGGAAAGAGCCAGGATTTCAAGGGAACTTCATGACAGTGTGGGGCACGCCCTTTCCACGACGGCTATTCAGCTTCAAGCCATCAAAAGCCTGGTTGATAAAGATCCCGAAAAAGCCACTGTCATGATTGAACACTTAAACGCCTATTCCCGTAAGGCCCTGGAAAGCGTCAGGAGGACTGTCAGACAGCTTCGTCCCATCGAGTTCGATCACTATGAGGGGATTTTCGCCATTGAGGAATTGATCAAAACCTTTCGAAAGCTCACCGGGGTTGAAGTGAGATTGATCGTTTCAAAGATTCCCTACCGAATGAATTCGGATCAGAGTCATCAAATGTACCGGATTATCCAGGAGTGTTTAAGCAACAGTCTGCGTCATGGTAAAGCAACACTGATTCAAGTATCGATCCAATTCTTGGCTGATGCCATTTATTCCCAGATCATGGATAACGGTCAGGGGTGTTCTCAGATTCAATACGGGATGGGATTGAAAGGTATCAAAGAACGTGTGGATTCTTTGAAAGGCGAGATGAAGCTTTATACAATGCCCGGCCAAGGGTTTGAGTTGACCATCAAACTCCCCAGAAGACTTTCTCAAACAACAGGAAATGAGGGCTAAATATGAAGATTAAAGTGCTGATCGTCGATGATGAACAAATGATTTGTGAGGGTCTTTCTTTGTTGTTGTCCAATTATGAGGACACAAACGTGATCGGGACCTGCCGAGATGGACTGGATGCCGTTCGCTTTTGCCGGAGTCAAAAGCCGGATGTGGTGTTGATGGACATTCGTATGCCCAAATGTGACGGGGTGGATGGAACCCGCTTGATCAAAGAAGTGGATCGGGATATCAAAATCGTTATTCTCACCACATTTATGGACGACGAGTATATTCACAACGCCATCAAAAACGGTGCCAGCGGCTATCTGCTCAAAGACAGCAGCAGCGATAGCATTCACGAAGCCATCAAAAATGCCTTCATCGGTAATGTGGTGATGACACCTAAGATCGCCCAAATCATGGCGGAGGCTTCGACAAACACACCCGCTTTGGATAAAGTCATCGAACACTATCAACTGACTGAAAAGGACCTGCAATTCATTCAATTGGTTTGCAACGGTTTTACAAACCGGGAAATAGCCGAAGAATTATACTTGTCCGAAGGAACGGTTAAAAACAACATCGGAAAAATTCTGACGAAGCTGGATCTCAGAGACAGAACCCAGATGGTGATTTTTGCCTTTAAGAACCGGTTGGTCTAGAATGACCAAAGTCACTTCTTTTACTTCAAATTCATGCCTTAGGCTACTTCCATAACGTGTGTGATCTGTTTATACTCATAATGTAGATCATAAGACGATGGAGGTTGAAAAATGCACACAATTCAGATAAACCATATTACAAAACGCTATGATGATCAGCTGGCTTTGGACAATGTTTCTCTTGAGATCAAACCCGGCGAGATCTTTGGCTTGTTGGGACCCAATGGAGCGGGAAAGACCACGTTGATCCATATCCTTTGCGGTTTGATTCCCATGGATAACGGGGAGGTTACGATCGGGGGAATTTCGGTGAAAAAGGATCCTGAGACGATTAAGAATCGTATTGGCTTTGTGCCGCAGGAAATCGTTCTGTTCGATAATCTTTCAGTAAACGATAATTTGGATTATTTCGGCAGGCTTTACGGTCTCAGAGGTGCTCATTTAAAAGAGAGAATCGCTGAAGCATTGAAGATCGCCGTACTGTCTGATAGAAGGAAATCCAAGGTCAAAAAACTTTCCGGCGGTATGAAAAGACGTTTGAACCTTGCCTGTGCCATCATGCATCAGCCCGATATCCTGGTATTGGACGAGCCCACCTTAGGGGTGGATCCTCAATCACGCCATCATATTCTTGAGTCGGTCAGGCAGATGAATGCCGACAGGCAAATGACGGTGGTTTACACTTCCCACTATATGGAGGAAGTCGAAGCCTTGTGTGACCGTTTGATGATCCTGGATCTGGGGCGGGAACTGGTAAGTGGAACGAAAACGCAAATTCTCAGGACCATCACCAATGAAAGCACCATGCGGATTGGAAGCGAGGCCATACCTCCTGAGATGGCAGCGCTCATGAGTGAGATCAAAGGGGTAAAAAGGGTCAACATTCAAGGGGATTTGCTGGAAATCTTTTTTGGCGACAATTGTGAAGAACAGATCATGCACGAGCTGCTTAAAAGCAAAGTTCGGATTAAAACCATTACTATGGAAGAACCCAACCTTGAAACGGTTTTCCTGAGTATCACCGGAAAAGCGCTCAGGGATTAAAGGAGGGGATGTCAGTGAGAAACAAAAAGATAGACTCCTTTTTTACCATTGTCAAAAAGGACTTGAAGGTCTTCTCAAGTGATTTGCTGGTCTTTTTTCTTTTAACACTGGTTTTCCCCCTTTGTCTCGGTTTTTTTTACGGGCTGATGTATCAAAACATACTGGATCAGGAAGTAAATATGAGCCCTTTAACGATTTATCATTATTCAGCCGCATCGGATCCTGCTTTTCAGGCGATCAGCCATACTTTTGATACAGAGGCTTTTTCATTTGTCCAGGCAATTGAAGTCGAAAGCCATGAGGAATTCCAACAGTTAACCGCCAAAGAGGGCGTTGTGGGAATCATTTTTAACGATTCCACAATAACCTGGGTCAATAAAGGCAATCAAAGTTTAGAAAAGCGTACGGTGCAGAACTATTTGCAAAATACAGTCAGGGAAATCAATTTGACCAATCAAAAACAAAATTTGGCCAATGAGCGTTTTGAGAATTTCAACCCTTCTCAGGGCAGCAGTGTGTATCAGGACATCATGCGGATTCAACAGACAAGCTTCATCCAAAAAACACCGGCACCGGTTATTCACTCACTGTCATCTATGGCATTTTTTATCCTGTCCACTTTTGTGGCTTTCAGTTTGTTTATCACGACAAACAGTCTGCAGGAAAGGGAAAAGAGACTTTTTCTGCGTACCTTTGCAACGGGCGTAAGTCGGATCACGCTGTATATGGCGAACGCCTTCTCTAATTTCATGATCAGTTTTCTGCTGTGTCTGGTTTATTTCCTGGTGGTGTTTTTCATCCTGTTGAACAACCCGGTATCATTGGTTCAACTCTTGTTGATGGTCTCTCTTCACGCCTTTTTTATCAGCAGCTTCCGTGCCATGATCACCGGATGCTGCCGGACGGATAAAGGCGGGACAACTCTGAGCATCTTTTTCTTGATGTTTATGCTATTTGCCGGCGGCGCATCATTTCCCATTGAATCATTTGGGGAGGTGTCTGTACTGACGAATCTTGCACCCAATTACAATCTGTTCAAACTTTATGAGAACTTGGCTTTGAACCAAGCCTACACCGGTCTGCAATGGCGAATTGCGGTCGTCATGATTCCCTCTATGATCATGCTTCTGGCAGGGTTGGCGGTCTTTTTAAAACGGGAGGAGATTTAAAGTGAAATGGTCATTAATCATAGCAAATCTGAGGCGTTTGATCAAGGATTACAAATTACTGATCGGTGTTTTTTCTGCGCCGGTTTTGGTTGTACTGGTGATTGCAACGCTAACCAATCAATCCGACTCCATACAAACCATTAAGATGGGCATTGTCAATCATGACGGGGGAGAGCTTTCACACCAAATGATTGAATTGCTTCAACAAGACCCGACCCTTTCAATCAACGTATATGATCGGGAGCAAGCCCATTCAGAGTATATGAAAAAACGATTGCCGATCATCCTGACAATTCCAGAGGGTTTTTTTGAAGGGGCATTGGCAGGAGAAGCGATCGTCATGAATGTCATTCATGTGGAGAGTGTACCGGGAGATACACTCATCCGGCAAATGGAGCAGATGGTCAAAAACCTGCTTCAGGAGTACCTCGTTGAGAGATCAACTGAAAAAGCGGATTTGATCCATACCGAGGTAAAGCCAATCCGTTTTGTAGAGATGCCGTTTGTCAACCAACCGAACGGGTTCATGACCATCAGTTTTATCATCACGTTCATGATGTTTTCCATCATCTTTTTATCCCAGGAACTCATCGATCTGCGGAACAAACACCTTCTGTTTCGCATGTTTGCAAGCCCCAACAAGCCTTCTCAACTGACCGGTTCACTGATGGCAACCCTGTTTGTGTTTTTTGCCCTTCAGGCTGTGATTTTATTTTGGCTAGGCTCGATTGCTCTCAAGGCACCGTTGTTGACCGGCAATCTGACCGGTTCCGTTCTGCTTTTGGCATGCTTTATCCTGCTGAATTTAAGCCTAGGTGTTCTCGTGATGCGTTTTTGTAAAAACAACAGTATGATTGGCATCTGGGCAAATATCATTATCCTGCCCACGGGTATCATCAGCGGAATCCTTGTGCCTAAGGAATTCTTACCCGATTTTCTCAATCAAATCGCCTTTCTTGCCCCTCAATACTGGGTTATGGATGGATTACAGAAGATGAACGCTTCACAACCCGTTGGCAATATCCTTTTGAATATGGGCATACTCCTTCTGTTGGCATCCTGCGTTTTTTCTGCCGGAATATTTCGGTTTGATAAAATTGTAAACCGATAAATACTGCCGATATCTTCCTTTAGAATCGGCACTATTCGGACATCCGTCAACGGTATGCGGCTCTCATTTTCAAAAGTGGAATTATCAGGTGCAAGGTTTTTTTGCCTATTCTTTTAAAAAGCCTTGCACCTGAATTGAATTTCTGCTTCCGAGACAATTTGTTTTTGAGTGTTCTGATTGATTCAGCAAGCCCTAATAGGCCAGGCGGTCACAAAAAGGTCTTGTAGTCCTCGTAATTTTTGATCAACAGTTGTGGGGTGTTCAGCCCATAGGGGCATTTCTGTGCACATTGATTGCAGTGCAGACAGGCTTCAATCAACTTCATTTTTGCCTGCCATTGAGGCGTTAAAAACCCCTCTTTTGGCGCACGGCGGATTAACAGGCTCATTCGGGCACAGTTGTTGATTTCTATCCCAACCGGGCAAGGCATGCAGTAACCACATCCCCGGCAGAAATCACCGGACAGTTCTGCTTTGTCCTTCTCAATGGCCGCTTGCATCCTCTCATCCATCATTGGTGGATTGGCCTGATAGGACAGGAATTCATCCAGTTCTCTCTCACGCTGCACCCCCCAAATGGGTGCCACGTTATCGTATTGGGCGATGAAGGCGTAGGCCATGGCGGAACGGGTGATCAACCCCCCTGAGAGCGCTTTCATGGCGATAAAGCCGATGTTCTTTTCTCGGCAGGCTTTAACGATCTCTTCGTCTTCTTGGCTGGCCAGATATGAAAAAGGAAACTGCAGGGTATCGTACAATTCTGAAGCAATCACTTCTCGAGCAACCGCCATGCGGTGATTGGTGATGCCAATAAATCGGATCTTTCCCGCTTTTTGAGCTTCTAAAGCTGCTTCATACAATCCCGTGCCATCTCCCGGCTTTGGGCAGAAAGCCGGGTTGTGAAACTGGTAGATGTCGATGTAATCGGTTTTGAGGGTTTTCAGACTGGTATCAAGATCTTTCCAAAAGCCTTCAGCAGTTTGAGCTACGGTTTTCGTGCTGATGATGATTCTTTCCCGAATATGTTCGAAAGCAGCTCCTATCTTTTCTTCACTGTCTGTATAGCCTCTTGCCGTGTCAAAATAATTGATGCCGTTGTAAAATGCCTTTTGCAGCAGATAAACGGCTTCACCGGTGGATATTCTTTGAATGGGTAATGCCCCGAATCCGTTTCTGCTGACAACGAGGCCGGTTTTTCCCAAGGTCACAGTTTGCATAACGTTGATCCCCCCTTGCAGGTAAATTCTTTTCTCTGTCTGAATCATAACATTTTTTGATATCAAGTTGAGGGGATATACCACAACTGTCAAAAAGAACTTTTGAGTGCTTCTGTTGTCGTATCGTTGTTGCGCAATCGTCTGAAAAAAGAGTATAATGAAGGCGGAAGCACTAAAAAAGGCTTAATCAAAATCATCTTAAAAGAGAGTTGAAAAATGAAAAATATCATCATCTTTCTTTTCATCATCATTTTCATACATCCTTTCATTTTTTCTTCGAATATCATTGTTGGTGCTGATCAGGGCTATCCTCCCTATGAATACAAACAGGGCCATTCGATAACCGGTTTTAACGTGGAACTGATGCGTGAAATCGCAAAGGTTGAGCGTTTGGATATAGAAATAGTAGCCGGTCCATGGGCCGAGATCAGAGAGGCCTTCGAAAATCATGAGATTGATGTATTAACTGGATTTTATTATTATCCTTCAAGAGCGGAATACACTACGTTCACCCATCCCCATGGCTACATCATTTATTCCATCTTTACACTCAGTGACTCGACCATCAAGAGCAAAACAGACCTTGAGGGAAAGACCATCCTCGTTCAGGAAGGCGATGTCATGGTTGATTATATTGAAAGGGAGAAGATTGAAGCGGTGGTCCTTGTCTATGAATCACCTGAACTTGTTTTAGCCGCATTGTCAGATGGCATCGGAGACTGTGCGTTAATTGGCCAAAAACAGGGGCAGTATTTAATACAGGAGAAGAATTTCAAGGGAATTCATTTTATCAACGAACCGCTGCTGACGATTCCCTATTGTTTTGCCGTTCAAAAAGATAATCATGCGTTGGAGTTGAAACTCAACGAAGGGTTAAGAAAACTCCATCTTTCAGGCCGTTACAGTGAAATCTACAATCAGTGGTTCGGTTCTTCGGGAAACCGCTTGTTATCCTTGATTATTTCCATTCTGATCATCACAGGCGCTATTGTGCTTGTTTTTTTGATCCTTTTCTACATCTGGAATATGAAATTAAAGGAACAGGTGGCAAAAAAAACCCAGACCATTATTACCGCTAATCGCATCATTGAGAAAAACAACGCCAATTTAACGATACAAAACAGGAAACTAGCCATCAACGAAAAAGAGCTTCTCAATGTGAATAAGCTTTATCAATCCTTGTTTAACGCCATGCGGATCATTGTTTTGTCGAAGGATGAAGAGCAAATGAACCATCAGCTCTTCCAGATGCTGACAGAAAAGTTTCAACTGGCCCTCTTTCTCATGGTCAGCATCAAAAAGGACCCGCTGGGAAGGATACAATGCCATGTGCAGGAGAGTTATTCTCAAATCTTAGCATCTAAAAATCAATTTGAAGATTTCGTATTGCATGATGAAGGCTTATTGCAAAAACAAAAACACTTTCGACAAGACGAATGGGATGATTTCACCCAAAGATTTCGCTGTGAGAACGTCATTAAGTCGTTGCAAATCAAGGAGATGGTCTCTTTACCTGTTCAAATACACGATGAAACCAAATTATGGTGTTTTTTTGCTCAAGAAGTGGATCATTTTACCCCTGAAATATTACATCATCTCAAACAGTTATCTGAGGATTATGCCTTTGCGGTGTCCCTTTACAGGACACGGCAAGAGATCATCAACGCCAATTTGGAAACCAAGAGCGCTATCAAACTGAAAAACGAATTTTTGGCCAATATCAGTCATGAATTAAGAACGCCCTTGAATGGCATGATGGGTATGATTACACTGTTAAACAAAACGCAAACGGATCCGGAACAACAGGATTACATCGATATGCTGTCCCTTTCCTCTCAGCAGCTTTTAACCATCATCAATCAATTACTGGACTATTCGGTTTTAGACAATGGGAGCTTAAGATTGGAGAAAACCCCCGTCATGATCCGAACGTTTGTCGAAGACACGCTGTTGCCCATGAGGCAAACCGCCGTTGCAAAGGAACTGGATTTTACATACAGCGTTGATTCGAAAGTACCTGAAACAGTGTGGATGGATGAAAATCAAATCAGACTAGCGCTCATGAACCTGGTCTCCAACGGGATAAAATACACGAAAAAAGGCTGTGTTTCAGTTGTATTCGATAGCGTGATGGTAAGAGAGGATAACTATTTAAGGGTTACAATAGCCGACACCGGGATAGGCATTCCTTTCTCCAAATTGAACGATATCTTTAGCAGTTTCTATCAAATCGACGGGAGTTATTCCAGGGAATACCCGGGAACGGGATTGGGGTTGAGCATCGCCAAAAAAAGCATTGAAATGCATAAAGGATGGATAGAAGTTGACAGTGAGTTGGGGCAAGGTTCGACGTTTCGATTCTTTATTCCTTTAAAATAAGCATTGAGGTGGATGAAGTGAAAGTAGCCATTCTGGATTCCATAGGAGAAACCAAAATTGACATCAATTTTTCCGAAATGATAAACAACATATCAAAGCACAAAGAAATAGATTGTACTCTAATCGACTTGACAAGGTTGAATCTGTTGCCATGTTATGGTTGTGAAGGCTGTCTGAAACAGACACCAGGAAAATGCGTGATGAAAGATGATACAGCGCAATTCATGACGCCTTTGGCAAAGTCAAACATCATTATTGGGATCACCAGTGTACGATACGGTGGTTATTCATCGGATTACAAACTCGTAGCGGACAAATTTGCCCTGATGGGCAGCCCCTATTATGGAATGAAAGACGGCAAATTGCTGCATCGCAAGCGTTATCGGGATTATGTCGGCTATTATGTTGTGGGTTTGGGAACGAGTCTATCAAACGAGGAAACGGAGAACTTTCGCTTGTTGGTTAAGAGAAATGCCATGAACATGTGTGTGGATCATTGGGGGTGTATTTTCACCGATGGTGAGGATCAGCGGCATCTGGCACAAGAAGTGTTGGGGAAAGTGATGAATGATGAGCGATAAGAACGTGACGTTTATACTGGGAAGTTCCAGAAAAAAGAAAAACACCTTTGTATTTGCAAAGGCCCTGAAAGCATCCTATGAAAAGCGTGGTTTTTCCACGGATATTTTTTTCAGCATCGACCTCTATCGGGGATTAACCGAACCGTTCATCCATGCTGTAAACCAATCCCGGATGATTTGCATTCTAAGTCCACTGTATGCAGATTATATGCCCTTTCATCTGGTGAAGGTGCTTGAGTTGATTGAAGGGCAGCCGAATTTGGATTTACAAGGAAGAAGCGTATTCGGTTTCAACCAATGCGCCTTCCCCTTCTACCGGTTGAACGAATGTTCGATCAAGTCCATGGCGTTGTTTACAAGGCGGATGAAGATGAACTGGATGGGCGGACTCATGTACGGAGGAGCGGGGCTGATGGATGCTGAATCCCTTGAGGAAATGGGAAAGAAGGGACGCAGGATGATCCAGGCTTTTGATTTGGCCGTGGACGGGATGGTTCAAAACGGAATTGTGCCGGAAAAATCCCAAAAACTGCTTGCCATGAATATTCCGGGATTTTTCAAGCGTCCGGTGATGTGGATGATTAACCATCATGTTAGAAAGCTGGAAAAAGAAATCGGTCAAGCTCTGGATGCCCAGGCCTATCGATAGGAACACTGATCGAACTAAAGTTTCATTTCTTCATAAAAGCCCAATACCCTGAATTGTTCGGTGGCTGTTGCCAAAGATGCCAAAACGTTTTTCACCTTTTCATCCTCACGTCTTCCGATAAAATCCAAAAAGAAAGCGTAGGTGCCTTTTTCGTTGGGAATGGATTCGATTCGGGTCAGATTCAGTCTGGCCTTGGCGAATTTCTCCAATACATTGAACAAGGTTCCCGATTTGTGAGCGGTTGAGAAGACAATAGAGCATTTATTCCCGGTTTCTTTGTTCGCTTCTTTTGAAAGGATCAAAAACCGTGTCCGGTTGATTTCGTAATCTTCGATGGATTCTTTCATGATGTCAAGACGGTATATTTTGGCGGCCAATGCACTGCAAATGGCAGCGGAGTTGGTCAAATTCTTCTCGGAGAGCATCTTTGCGGCTCCGGCTGTGTCAAAATAATGAACGGCTTTCAGGTTGTTTTTGGATAAAAAACCCCGGCATTGCGCCAAAGCTTGGGGATGCGAAAAGACATCCCGGATTTCATGTACATCGGTACCCGGACAAGCGACCAGACAATGGTTGATGGGGATTTCGATAGCGCCGCAGATATTGAGTTGAGTCCTTATCATCAGGTCATTGGCCTGACTGACGAGTCCGCCCAGCGTATTTTCCACCGGGACAATGCCGTAATCGTATAATCCGGTTCGTACCCCTTCAAAGATATCGGCAAATTCAACACAGGGCAGACAGATGAAGTCGGGATTCCATGATTTGGCGGCTACTTCGCTGTAAGCGCCGTGTTCACCTTGAAAGGCGATGGTCTTTAGCGGTTTGCTTTGAAGTGCCTTGCTCTGTTGGAAGATCTGTTGATATAAAGCAACCAGAAAATCACCATCCGCAAGGGGTTGTGCATTTTCTCTGATTGTTTCCAATATCGCTTGCTCCCTGCCGGTGTCTTCCACCTGTTTTTTAAACCGCTTGGATAAAATGGCTTGTTCCATTCTTTGTTGTAACAGCTGAATCAATTTACCATCCACAAGATCGATTTGTTTTCTGATATCCTCCAAACTCACGATTCATCACACCCTTAAACGATTTATCCTCATATTTGACAAGCGTAGCGGCTCAATAGCCATCCGGAATCAAAAAAACAATAAACGCTGTGTCTATCCTATCACATCATCTGCAGGTTTGTTTAAAAAAACAAAAAAACCGTCCTTGCCGATTGAACAAGGACGGTTTTGATTTCTTACAAACAGAGGCTATTCAAACAGGGAGCGCAACAAGGTGGGAAGTGGCGGATATTCTTCCACCAGCAGTCCGCCAAAGGTGGGGTCTGGGAATGTGATGATAAAAGAGACATAATTGATATTGGGGATCAGCAGATCTTTAAGATCTTCAAAAAGCGACGGATTGTTAAAAAAGGCGGATGGCTTGAAATAGAGTGCTGATGGGATTCTTAGCCTCGGCATGCTTAATGGGGGTGGGGTTACGTCAATCTTGAAATCTGCGTCGTTGACAAA
Source organism: Thermotogota bacterium (assembly GCA_035447925.1). Classification (GTDB taxonomy): domain Bacteria; phylum Thermotogota; class Thermotogae; order MWEM01; family MWEM01; genus JASUTC01. The sequence continues at coordinate 2,699 of DAOTHY010000016.1, read as the reverse complement.
GGCATCTAAGAATTCAAAGAAACGGAGCATATCCGCATCGGTAAAGTCGAAAAAACCTTCCGATTCGAGTTCAATGCCGATTTGGGCAAAATCATTGATGGCATCTTTCCAATCGGCGATGGCATTCAGCCCGCCTTGCGGATGATCGTAAAAACGCAGAAAAGATTGGGGGAAGATGGTTCTGATTTCTGCATTGGTCATGGTTCCGTTTTGATCTGTGTCCAGTGTTTGGGTGGCATAATCCAGGGTACCCTCGTACAGGTGGATGGTGTTGGAGGCCTCCAGCAGAAAATCGCTTAATTCCGGTTTGGGGTTGATATTGTATATAAGTCCGGGTTCGAGCAAGGCCAGTTCCATATTCACAAAACACAGCAACACTTCCACTTCATCGATTGTTAATGCGAGGTAATCGTCTTCATCGAAGACCGGTTCGTAGCCAATGGGCATGACATCATCGTAAATCAAAGCGTTGACAGTTTCGATGTCAAACCAGGCATCACCCCTTTTGGTATCGTCAAACACGGCTCTGGGTGAGCTGATCGGGGCGGGATTGTAAAAAAGCACCCACCATAAACGGGTTTCACCCGTGCCATACAGATCAAAGGAAACATTCAAAGGCGTGGTGGGATCCACAAATCCGTCTTGATTCCAGTCGAAACGATTGGGATAAAGATTAAGGGTGGTGTGTTCATTCATCAGACCCATGGCTTTTTCAAGAGAGGCTTTGGCCGCCTCCAAATCCTGGATGATCAAAACCAGATCATTTTGCCCGGCTGCAAAGTTCAAGTCCATCAAGAGGCTCAGGGGGCTGATGCGCCTGGCGGATGCAGAAAGCTGGCTGGATACGCTTTCAGTCAGCGAGATGATCTTCTGATTTCCTTTTAAGAAGTGAATGCACCCCATGGCGGCATTGGCCTTCGGATTATTCGGCTGGGCATTCAGAACTTGTTGAAAGAGCTCCTGAGCCAATGCATCGTTGCCGTTTTCAAGGGCTTCCTCAGCACGGTTCAATGTTTCGGGAATGTTTATCGGTGGCTGTTGCTCTTCCATCAGCTGTGTACACGAGATCAGTGCCAGTGTGCAAATCATCAACAGTACCATTACGGTTTTCTTCATAAACAAACACCTCCTGATTTTTATACCCCTATTACTCGTCAAAACAGAAGGTGTCGCATGAAAAAAGATTATGTCAAGTGAGTGAGCAGTTGTTGATCAAAGATGTCTGCTAACCGCTTCACGACAGGACAACCCGTTTGGCTTAAAATATCAGCGCTCTGGTGGCCTCCCGAAAAGAGGATGCAGTGGATGCCCATCTGGTTTGCCACATGATAATCGTGAAGCGTATCGCCGATCAACACCATCTCGTTGGGAGATAAATGATGTTGCTGGATAAATTGTAGTCCGATCTCAACCTTCCCCTTGGCGTAGATATCCCCCAGACCCAGAATATGATCCATGTAGGGAGTCAATTCAAAACGGTCCAACAGCCTTTTCAGCTGTTTGTTACTGCTGGCACTGAGAACACCCTGGCCCAACCCCATTTGGCGGACCCGTTTCAGATGGTCCAGCGTATCGTCAAAAACCTTTAAATCTTTTTCCATGGCGTAATAACCCGCCATCCATTCATTAGCAATGGCGGCGAACGCCTCATCCGTCTCGATGATTCCCACCCGTTTATAATATTCAATCACCGGAAAAGTGAAAACATCCCGGTATGTGGTCAAATCAATGAGCGGCTTGTGGTATTTTCTCAGCAGATCGTTCATATTTTGCAGACAGGCGGACACATCGTCCACAAGTGTACCGTTGAAATCCCATAAGACGAATTGAATCATCACTTACTCGCTTTGTTTTAGATACAAGACCATCAGGTCATGATCGAAAAATCGGTCGTTGTGGAACATCGCCATCTGATCCACACCGTATGTTTTAAAGCCGAATGATGTGTAAAGCACTTTGGCGGTTTGATTGGAACTGACCACCGTCAGGTAGACCTGTCGAACGTGCGGCCTCATTCGGGCTGCCATCAAAACGGTTTCGATCAACTGTCTGCCAACCCCTTTTCCTCTGAAGGCCGGTTCGACATACATGGAAAAAATATCCGCCCGATGCCTCATTTTCTTCCTGGGCTGAAAACTGATATTACAGATGCCTCCGAGCCGCTCTCCTTCAAAAGCACCATATGTTTGACTTCTGGGATTGGTCAGCCGATGGGTGAAGCGTGCTATTTCAAAGGCCGATTCCTCTTCATAAGAAGATCCAAAAGCTTCGGGATTGTTGATCAAAGCGTTCAGCCGGATTGTTCGGTATGCTTGGGTATCACTTTCGTTTAACACTCGGATATTCACCGTATCACCTCAAGCTATTTTAACGCATTTTCTATCTGAAATGAACACATGACAAATCACATTGCACCTTATACTCAGATATCATGCGACAACCGCACTGTATTCGTTGTATAATATAGCATCCAATCAACGAAAGGAGAGCAAAAATGAAGATAAAACCCATGATCATGATGCTGCTGATAGCGATGATTCTGTTGAGTTCCACAGCATGCAGTGTTTCTGCAGGAACCGGAGATGACCCCCCCCAGCCACCGGATATCAGTCCTCAAGATGATCTCATCTTTATCCATCACTCCTGCGGTCAGAACTGGTTAAACAACAGCCTTCATGCGGCACTCCTGGCAAAAGACT
>DAOTHY010000015.1:17817-38454 GCA_035447925.1 Thermotogota bacterium | reverse complement strand
TTTGTCGCATGGGCAGCTTTTCTCTATGGTGTTAACCACAGAAAAACACCCGATCATTTAAGGGCACTCATACCGGATGATATCCGATATTTACATCTGAAAATGGTCTTTTTCATCCAAGATAAAAACTATTCCGAGGCCCATCGATTCTTTGATCAATTAACCCGTCAAGAACAAGTGTTTAAGAAGAAGGCGCCGTTACTATATCGCGAACTGCTGGCTGTTTTTATGGACGCAGAAAACCTCTTTTTCTTGAAGGAAAAAGACAAGGCTTTTGAGATCATCTCCACCAACCTAAAGAACACCGATGAGGCTCATCTGGGAGAAAAGTCCAAATTGATCATAGCCAGAGCATATGTGATATTAGGAGAATATTATCAAAAAAGAGGAATGACAACCTTGGCGGAAGCCATGATGAGAAAGGCTTTTTTGATGATTGAAGATTCCAGGGTTTATTTTGTAACCTCGGAACTTTACATCCGAATAGCCGAATTTTATGTGGTCAATTTTCCTTCTGCCAAAGGACTCAATCTGTTGGAAAGACTCTCACAGATCAGTGATTTTTTCCCCCATAAAAAGATGTTGATCAAGATCGAAACGCAGTGGCTTTTTTATTATATCTATGCCGGAAACACAGAAAGTTTTTGGGAACGTCTTCAAGAGATAAAACAGTGGTCAAAGCAGGAAAACGATAACCAATCATTGGCCAACATCTATTATTTGGAAGCCATGTTCCACTTTTACAACAAAGACCTCATCAATGTGGTGTGTCATGTCAATAAGGCATTGGCTTTAAACCCAAATGAGGACATCGTTGGAAAATGCAAGCGTTTACAGGTCATTTCAGCCTTTATTCTTTCTACTCACAACGAGGGCAACAAGCGACTGGAAGAAATCTCCGGAGAATATTTATCATACGGCTTTAATAAATTCATTGACTTTTATAAGACTACAGACAAAGAAGAAATGGAGGTCTTGTTTAACTCCTATTTTAAACATGATTTTTTATGGGTCGAAGAAATTTTGCTGAGTTTTTACAGAAAATTTATACGGGTCATCCCCGAAACCTTCCATAGTGTGACCAGAAAACTCATTGCCGATTATAAGAATTCCGGATTGAAGCTATCCTATGCGTTGCTTAACGAGGCTTACGGAAAAGCGAACCTTTATCTTGAAGACTACGAAGAAGCACGCATTCACTTGGGCAAGGCGCAAATGGTTTATAAAAAAACCGGGTTTCTGAAAGCCGCAAAAGAGATTGAAAAGATTATTCCCGCTAACGAGATTAATCTGCTGGAATTAAGGGACCAAATTGAATTATTCATTGATGAAACCGGAGATAAGGCTAAAAAGACCGTTTTTCATCACTTTAAAAGGATGAGCGATAATTATTTCAATCGACTGAAGGTGATGAACGAGATCCTTGAATTTTCAAGAAATATCGATATTACCGATAATTCTGTTGAAACGTTAAAACAAATTCTTTTTTGGATCACCAGCTTATCAAAAGCAAAAAGCGGAATGATCATTCTGTTGGAAAAAGAGCAGATCAAGAATCATTTCGAGACAAATTTCAATCCTTCAATCGTTGAAAAAACGGTAGAAAACGTGTTGGAAATGTCCAACAGGATGAGCTTCACCCCTTTATGTGTCAAACGAACATATATCATCGATGAAACGAAGAAAATTATTCTCTTCGTTGAGGACTCTGAATCATCCGAACAGGATGTTAAATTCTTTTTACCCGTATTTCTAAACCAAATCGAATCCATTTTGGCATTATTCGTAAAAAACACATTGTACCTTCAAAACAGTATGTATGACAGTCTAACGGGATTATACAGCAGATGGTACTATGAAGAGCGTTTTAAAGAAGAATTTGAAAAAGCTGTCCGTTATAAAATACCCCTTTCTTACATCATTGGTGATATTGATTCCTTCAAATTAGTAAATGATAACTATGGTCATCAAACCGGAGATGAAGTCCTAAAGGAAATCTCAAAGATATTCTTAACTGTCACTCGAAAATTTGATATCGTCGCACGCTATGGAGGAGAAGAAATATCGATAATTCTTCCGAATACGAATGTTGAAGGAGCCTTTAAAGTAGCGGAGAAAATACGTTCGACAATTGAAGAGATCACACTGTTTCCCTTTAATACAACCATGAGTTTTGGTGTCGATTCCATGGAAAAAGATGAGTATGATGAGTATAAAGAATTGGAAAAAAGAGGAGATATTGCCCTTTATGTTGCCAAAGAACACGGTAAAAACAGAGTAGAACAGTACAATCATCACCTCATGCATCCAACACACATAAACGATAGGCCTCATATCTGATTCTTTTTCCGGATATGTGATTTCAGATTACTTATTCATCCTTTTTCCAATAATCCTTTCCATATCTCTTTTCCAATTCCCGAATATCAATATCCTGAATACGTTTTCGTTTGTTAGCGGTCCAAATGCCCAGACTAAGGATGATGATCGCCGGGATGAACCAGCTAAACTGCATGACGATAAATCCAAATATCGACAGGGAAATTCTTGATCGCTTCCATTTTTGGTAAAGACGGTCAAAAGCCTGAGCGTCAATAAATGCTTCTTTATAATCATCTGTTTTTTCTAATCGTTCCAGGATAGAATCAAAAGAATTACCGATGTCTATTTGAGCATCCAAAAAAAAGAAGAAATCAGACAGAAAAGAATAGTAACGTGCAAAGGCGTCTCCTGTCGGGTAGGTATCAACGTTTAAGACATCAATTTCTTTGAACAGCGAGACGGGATTCACATCTCGGATATTAACACCTTTGTGTTTTTCGTACCAAACGGCAAGCCCTTCCACAAACCAAAGGGGAGCATGGTATCGATTGTGGTTAAAAAACCATTGAAAGGTGTAGACATGCATCATTTCATGCCTTAGGAGTGAAGGAATGACATCGGTGGCAGGAGTCATAAACAAATCAAATTGTTTTCCATCAAAGGAGGCTTCCCCGCTAGCTCCTAATTGTCTTTTGCGTTCGATCGTAACAAACAAAGGATAATCGAGCTCAATCCCCCATAAAGCAGATAATTCTTCTGATATCTGTTCTATTTGTGGCTGTAAAAAATTACGGAGATAAAGAGGGGTCGTTCTCTCAAAATGAATCTCAATAGATAATCCGAAGGATCCCATTAAAAGAAAGCAAAAAAAAATGATCAGAATTCTTTTCATAGCGTTTACTGGTTAATCAATACGATAATACTTTGTTCTCTCACCAAATACTCCTGGTTTGGTACTTCTATTCCCTTTTCCATAAAATCGTTCGGGTGATCTTCATAAGTGTCCACTACACGGTACCACGTTCCGATAGGCGGCTTAGGCAATCTAAACATCAGTGGTTGAGTATAAAAATTCATGGCCACATAAACATCGGTGTCCTTCACACTAAACGAGTCCAAATCCGTTCCACTGATGACAAAGGCGAGTGTATGTGATTCATAAGACCAATCAGGAGAAAAGAGCTCGGTTCCATGCCAGGTGATATCCCTTACGCCTTTTTTGGTTCTTTTACCTGTAAAAAAATGTTCTCGTCTCAAACAATTATGCGCTTTTCTAAACTTGATCATCGATTTGAAAAAGGTAAAGATATCTTTATTTTTTTCCTTTAAAGACCAGTCCAACCATGTCATGTCATTATCATGGCAATAGGCGTTGTTGTTTCCCCTCTGTGTTCGACACATCTCATCCCCCATGAGAATCATCGGAATTCCTTGGGAGATCATCAGGGTCGTGACAAAATTTTTCACCTGTCTTTTTCTGACAGTCAAAATTCCCGAATCTTCGGTTGGCCCTTCGTGACCATTATTCGAGCTAAAATTTTCATTGGTGCCATCTCGGTTGTTTTCACCGTTTTCTTCATTGTGCTTTCTGTCATAAGAGACCAAATCCCAAAGGGTAAACCCGTCGTGAGCAGTGATAAAATTGATCCCATCAAATGGCTTCCTTCCAGGTTTGTTGTACAAATCCGAACTGCCAGCAATGCGGGTGGCTAATTCCGGCACTTGACCCTTGTCTCCCCGAATAAACTGTCGGACCACATCACGAAATTTTCCGTTCCATTCCGCCCAGCCTTTTGGAAATTCCCCTACATAATAGCCGCCAGCGGCATCCCAACCTTCTGCTATTAGTTTTGATCTGGCTAGGATAGGGTCATCGGCAATTTCCTTCAGCAATGAAAAATCTCCAATCCATTCTCCACTGGTTGATCTACCTAAAATGGCCGCTAAATCAAATCGAAATCCATCGATGTGCATCTGAGTCACCCAATATCTCAGACTGTCAATGATCATCTGCTTAACAACGGTTTTATTGCAGTTTAAAGTATTGCCGCAACCGGAATAATTCATGTAGAAACGAGGGTTTTCAGGATTCAAGAGATAGTAAACGGCGTTGTCAATCCCCCTGAATGAAAGCGTCGGCCCTTCTTGGGCTCCTTCACCGGTGTGATTGTATACGACGTCGATAATAACTTCCAAACCTTCTGCGTGCATTTGCTTTACAAATTCCTTAAACCGAAAGACCTGATCCCCGATACCGATAGAATGGGTATAAGAACCCTCGACCGCAAAAAAAGCCAAAGGATCGTATCCCCAGGCGTTGATTAATTTCTGTCCGTTTTTAGGATTAATATTGATATTAGAGTTGGGGTTAAACTCGAATATTGGCATCAATTCAACCGTTGTAACACCCAACTCTTTTAGATGATGAATTTTTTCTGTTATGCCATGAAAGGTTCCGGGTATTTCGCAACCTGAGGTATCCGACCGGGTAAAGAATCGAACATGCATCTCATAGATAATGGTGTCATTCATGGGAACCCTCAATGGTTGATCTTCTCCCCAATCAAAGTGCTGATCACAAACAACAATACTTTTTGCAAGACTTCTTGAAGAATCTATTTCAGAAAAAGACAAATCTCTCAAAGGAGAATTTTTGTCGTAGGCGTATGCGAATTCCTGATCCCAGTTGTAAGAACCGGAAATGGCTTGGGCATAAGGGTCTGTGAGTAGTTTATTGGGATTAAAACGCATGCCGCTGCTCGGATCATAAGGGCCATAAATCCGATAACCGTAAAACTGGCCGCAGTTGATTCCCTCAAGAAAGATGTGCCAAACATCCCCCGTTTTGTTTCTTCTTGAATCCAATTGAAAAACGTGAGATGGCTTTTCATCATAATAGTTTTGATACAGCTCCAGCGTGACACCCACAGCATTACGGGAGAAAAGGGAGAAATTAGTTCCCGTTCCCATTACCGTTGCCCCGAGGGGAAGCGGTTTTCCACGACCCGGGGACATGGTGACTGTTGAATCTGGATTGTTAACAAAGACATTCCATTCGTTTTCAGCTGTTCTCAATGGTCAACCTCACATGAACTTGTTTTCGTTGCCCTTTGCCAAACGTTTGATATTGCCTTTATGTCTGTAGATTGAAAAAAGCGTCATGGCAATGTACAATATCCAAAAGGCTGGATCTTCTTCCAAAAAAAAGATACAAACCGTGGTAACGGACATGGCAACGATAGAGGCCAGGGACATAATACGGGTTGTAAAGGCAATGGTGATGCCGAGGGTGAAAAAAACAATACCGGAAACAGGATTAACGGCAAAAAAAACCCCCATGCTTGATGAAACCCCTTTACCACCTGCAAATCTCATAAAAATTGAATAATCATGGCCAATCACTGATGCCATAGCCGCAACGGCAAACCAAATACTCATATGAGGATCATTTGGAATGAAAACGTATCTCAATAACATCAATGGAATATAAGCCTTTAGTGAATCAAGGATCAAGCAAACGATGCCGAGTCTTTTCCCGGCACCCCTCATGACGTTTGTTGCCCCGATATTCCCCGATCCCACTTTCCTGATATCAATACCCTTCGTATAAAATGGTAGCAGATAACTGAAAGGAATTGAACCACAGATATATAACAAAATCACGTAAAAGATATTCACACTTTTTTCCTCCGGCTCACGAATTTTGTGAATAACGGACTACCCGGTAAAGGTCCAAGAAATTTTCTCAGGTTTTTCTTAACCGCTTTCTTATAGTTCTCTGGAACGAGTTCCGGATAATTACAAAAGATTTGAATAACCGGTGGTTTGACTGAAACCTGATTGGCATAATATAATCGAATCCGCTTTCCCTTCGGTGAAGGTGCGGGCACTAAGATATTAATTCTTTCTAACGCTGAATTAATGAGACCCGTGGTAAATTCGCTGCAAAAAGAACGATAAGCTTCATCAACAGCTTCAAAAAGTTTCCTCAATCCCATCCCTGTCAAAGCGGAAATAAATAACACTTTGGCATAAGGGATAAAATAGAAATCCATTTGTGCATTTTCAAGCATTTCAGGGTATTGTTTTTCCTTTTGAGATTCACTAAGCATATCACACTTATTGAATACAATCACACTGGCTTTACCCGCATTTTCGACGAAACCGGCAATCTTCTTATCCTGATCGCTGATCCCCTCGTTTACATCCAGCATGATTACGCAAACATCGGCTCTATCTATGGCATCTTTTGCCCTCAAGATACTGTAACTTTCTATCGTGTAATATTTCACACGGTTTTTTCTTCGAATGCCGGCTGTATCAATCAATCTGTATTTCTTCGAAAATAGTTCGATATCCGCATCAATGGTATCCCTTGTGGTTCCGGCTATCTCGGTGACCATACTTCTTTCTTCTTTTAGAATCTGGTTGAAAAGAGAGGATTTACCCACATTGGGTTTGCCTACTATGGCAATCTTCAAAATGTCCTCATCTGAAATGGCTTTGGGTAGGTTCTGATCCTCTAATTCCTCATAAATGTTGGATAGACGTTCAATAATCTCTTCAACCAAGTCCAATACACCATAGCCATGTTCAGCAGAAACAGGGAAAGGATCTCCCATACCCAATTCGTATAAATCGGCAAGATTCGCCTCATATTTTTTGGAGCTTTCCGCTTTGTTAGCAACCAACAAAGGCGAGATTCCTTTTGAGCGCAGAAAATCAACCACCTTATAATCCTCGTTGGTAGGTGGATTGACTCCGTCAACAACAAACAGAACCAGATCCGCCTTATGCGCATCACGTGTTGCCATATCCCACATCTTCTCTTCAATGATTCCTTCTGGATCGCCAAACAACCCGCAAGTATCCACAAGAGAAAAGGCCCGATTGTCAAACCGGACCTCGCCCTTAACGGCATCCCGAGTTACACCGGGAGTATCATCAACAATTGCCTTTTTTTTCCTGATCAAGCGATTGAAAAGCGTTGACTTTCCAACATTAGGCTTGCCCAGTATATGAACGACTGGTAATGTTTCGCTCACTCTTTCCCCTTTTCCTTCATCAATTCATGCATGGTCACTGTGGATTCGTCTTTGTCCATGTATTGTTGATAATCGGTCTTCTCCTCATCCACTTCCTTCTGCTTAATAGAAATGACCATGTTTCTTCTTTCTTTTTCCGGTTCATAAACCGTTCGAACAACCTTCGCATCCACTTCATCTCCAACCTTCAAAACATCTTCAGGTTTTTCAACGCGCTGGACAGAAATCTGGCTGACCGGAAGGAAAGCCTCGATATTGTAATCATCCAGCATAACCGTTGCTCCGGTGTTGGTCATTCTGACAACCTTTCCTTTAACTTCGTTGCCTTTGTTCAGTTCTTCACTGGCTCTTTTCCAAGGATCTGGAGTAATATTTCTTATGCTCAATCGGATTCTCTGTTCATCCGGAAGGACTTCCATCACTGAAACCTTCACGTCATCTCCAATACCGTAGGCATCTTCGATATTGTCAAGGAAGTTCCATGACATCTCTGTAACATGAACAAATCCGGAGATACCTTCTTCGAGTTCAGCGATCAAACCACTTGGAAGGATCTTAACGACCTTGGCATCAAGGACTTTGCCGACAGGGAATCTTTTTTCAACGTCTTCCCAGGGATTTCCCTTTACTTTCTTCAAACTCAAAGACAGTTTTCTCTTTTCCTTATCAATCCCTATCACTTCCACTTCAACCTGTTCGCCTTCCTGAACAACCGCTCGAATATCCATTCTTCTGTTGGTCCAGAATATCTCAGATGTATGAACCAGTCCTTCAAGTCCCGGTTCGATCTTGACAACAAAACCAAAGGGTAGTATTCTGATAACTTCGCCTTTAACCTTGGAGCCCAGTGGATGTTTAGCTTCAATACCGGTCCATGGATCCGGTTGCAAACGTTTGCGGCTTAAAGTGACTTTATTGGACTTTTTGTCGATTCTGAGAACCATTACATTGACTGGATCTCCTATATCAACGACATCTTTTGGTTCCAGTTCTCTGTCATAAGTCAGTTCTGATCTGGGAATCAACCCCGTGATCGGACCGAGATCGACAAAAACTCCAAACTTTTCGATTCCTTCAACCTTGCCCTCAACAACCTTGCCTTCAGAAACGTTTCCCATAAATTGATCGATAACCTTCTGCTGGATATTTTTTCTGGAAAGGACAATATTTGGACTGCCTTTTCTTCTGTATCTGAGATCAATGATCTCAAATTCCATTTCAATTCCCTCTGGATCCGCATTCTTCTCCAACATCGAATGACTGGTGGGGAGAAATGCCTGAAGAACGCCAAACAATTTGACGACATATCCGCCTTTGTTTTTAGCGATAATCTTACCTTTTACAGGTGTTCCCAAAGCTTGGTAATCTTTGAGATTATTCAGGATTTCCTTTAAAACACGTTTCTTCTCGGAAATTTTTATGTGTCCGTCTTCCTCGTTTATGTAAGTAATTATTCCGTCTAATTGATCACCGGGCTGATATTCGGAGATGTCTTTTACAAGATCATCCTTCGAAATCATCCCTTCACTCTTACCGCCACTCTTAACGAGGAGTTCATTGTCATGAACCTCCCATACCTGAACTGTTACCAACGACCCTTTTTTAGGGTCAGCGAGAAACGTATCACTCCTTTCAAGTTCTTCCATGACCTCTTCCATGTTTGTGATTTCCTGACCGTCTTTACCGTCGACCATCTTTGTCAACCTCCTACATTTCGCTTGTTATATAGTTTTCAACCGCTTCAACCTGCTTCATCGGCGTTGAAGTTCCGCTGGCGATTACACAGGTTTCGGATTGAAATATGCTTGCTTTAATGCCGTCGAGATCCTCGATGGAATGGATCAAATGGGCATTGTTGTTCCTTTTTTTGGCAATATCATATAGTTTCCTAGTATTAGAACTTTTGACGCCCCCAACTACTATAACACAATCGTTATCGGATGCAAGTTGCTCAATCTCTTTTTCCCTGAGGGTGGTGGCATCACAAATCGTATTATACACTATTAAGTGCTGAAACTGTCTGATTTGAGAACTTAAAAAAGCCGCTAATTCACCAAACTGCTCAAGCGGTTTTGTCGTCTGTGCACATAAAGCCACATCGAACGCCTTTGATATCTGATGTTTCTGTACAAACCCAGCCTTATTTTGAAATAACAGCTCCAAATCATTTAGGCCTTCAACAATTAAAGCATCTCGAACGATGCCTTTCAAAGCAATCATTTCGGGATGCTGAGAACGTCCAAAAACAATCAGCTGATGCCCCGACAAAGAACACTTTTGACAAATATCAAAACTTTTCTTAACAATCGGACAGGTCCCATCTATGATGTTGTTTCCTCTTTCAATCAGTTCTCTGACCATATCTGGCGAGGCTCCGTGAGCTTGGATCATCACGGTGGCATGCTCAGGAAATCTTCTATGATCGATGATCTTAAGCCCTTTCACGATCAATTCATCCATGACCTGGGCATTATGAACCAAATCACCCGTCACATACAAGGTTCCCTCTAAACATAAAAACTTCAAAGCCATGGTTATCGCACGGTCTACACCGGAACAAAAACCGATATGCTCAGCTCTTTTGATAATAACCTGAATCACCTTTTTTCTTTTCGATCAGTCGGGATATTTCATCGACCACTTCATGGAAAGATAACGAAGTTGTGTCCATCATGATTGCGTCTGCTGCAGGTTTTAAAGGGGCAAGCTGTCTACTGGTATCCTGTAAATCTCTGCGTTCAATTTCCTTTACAACCTCTTCCAATTCAATCTGCTCACCATTTTTCTGCCATTCTTTTAAACGTCTCTTCGCCCGTTCCCTCGCACTGGCGGTCAGATATATTTTCAGATCTGCATCCGGCAATACAACACTCCCAATATCTCTTCCATCCATGATAACATGATGTCCTTGAATCATATTCCTGATACTTTCAGTCACAAATTCCCTGACATTACGCTTTGTCGATACATCAGATGCGAATGAACTAATTTCCGGAGTCCGAATCTCATCCCCAAGCCGTTTTCCATTCAAAGACAGAAAACCTCCGTCATACTTCAATTTTATTTCTGCAGAAAGGTCTGTACACTCAATCACTTTTGTATCCATTATTCCTTTCATCCGGAAATAACACGCCACCGCTCGATAGCAGGCGCCACTGTCAAAATGGATAAACCCAAACCGTTCACATAGGGCTTTGGACACAGAGCTTTTTCCTGATCCTGCGGGTCCATCGATTGCGACTACAAAGCCTTTGGTCATTTTTCAGCTTCTTCAACCGTATCGAAAATATTGAAAATATTATCCAAACGGGTCATTTCAAAAATCCTTTTGATATTCTTCCTTAACCCAACTATCTTTAACTCCTTCTGATAATTTCTCACTTCTCGCAGTATGGATACCAGTGTGCCAAGGCCGGCGCTGTCTATATAGGGAACTTCTTGAAAATCAAGAATAATATTTTTATACTCTCCCTTAATGTACCCCTCCATCTCCTCTTTCATCTTTGGAGAATGATATGCATCTATGTCCCCGCTAATCTTAACGATGATATTACCACTTCCGGATTTTTGAGACTCGAATTTTAAATCATTCATAAAGTCATCCTCCTTAGTTTTTTTTACGAATTCTTTTCGTTTTTCTTCACCTGGATACCCAATTTAATGAGCTGTTCCTCATCCACCGGTGAAGGTGCTGAAGTCATAAGACATGTTCCGCTGGTCGTCTTTGGAAAGGCAATTACATCCCTGATATTGTCTTCGCCCAGCATCAAAGACACCATACGATCCAGTCCAAGGGCACAGCCTCCATGAGGCGGAACACCATATTTGAAGGCCTCAAGAAGAAAACCAAATTTCTCTTTCTGGGACTCTCTGTCTATCTTTAACAGATCAAATACCTGTTGCTGAATTTCGGGAACATGGATTCTAATACTGCCGCCGCCTAATTCCCAACCGTTCAGAACGACATCGTATGCATATGCTTTGATTTTTGAAGGGTCATTATCCCCAAATCGCTCCAAATCGTCTTTGACAGGCATCGTAAAAGGATGATGCTGGGCAACATAACGATCTTCTTCCGAAGAGTATTCAAACATAGGGAATCGGGTGACCCAAAGCAGATGATAATCATCTGGATCCTGTAACTGTTCCCTTTTGGCAATTTCCAATCTTAATGCACCCAATGCAACGTTGACGGCATCCGTTTGACCGGCACAGATCAAAACGAAATCCTCGTCTTTCAGACTTAGCTGCTGCTGAATCCTTTCAAGAACGATTGGTTCCACAGCCTTTGCAAAAGAGGCTTTCATTTCTCCGCCCGTCATCTTGATATTCATAAGCCCTTTGGCACCATACAGCTTGGCATGATCTTCCAGTTCCTTCAACATTTTGCGACTGTATTTTGTGGCGACACCCGGTACTTTGATTGCTTTAACCACACCGCCTGCTTCGATGATGTCTGCGATGATTTGAAAAGAAGTTTCTTGGAAACAGTCTGTGATGTTGATCAGCTGCATATCAAATCTGGTGTCCGGTTTATCGCTTCCATAAAAATTCATGGCATCATCGTATGACATTCTTCGTAAAGGCAAAGGAATATTGACATCAAGGACCTCTTTGAAAACCTTTGCCAGCATCCTTTCTGTACAATCAATGACATCCTCTTCGTCGACAAAAGACATCTCATAGTCTATCTGGGTAAATTCAGGCTGTCTGTCTGCCCGAAGGTCTTCATCTCTGAAACATTTCACTATTTGATAGTATTTATCGTAACCCGAAACCATCAACAACTGCTTGAACAGCTGAGGCGATTGAGGCAGGGCATAAAAATTTCCGGGTTTTAGCCTTGCAGGAACCAGATAGTCTCTGGCACCTTCGGGTGTGCTTTTTGTGAGAACCGGGGTCTCAATATCTAAAAAACCCTCCTGGTTAAAAAATGAACGAATGGATTGAACAATTCGGTGACGCATGATGATATTTTTTTGCATCCTTTTCGTTCTCAGGTCAAGATACCTGTATTTCAGGCGCATTTCTTCGGACGTATCTGATTCAATGTTCGTATAGATAGGGGGCGTATGAGCAGCCGAAAGGATTTCCAACGCCAGCACATCCACTTCTATTTCACCGGTTTTCTGCTTTTTATTGATGGCATCAGCCGGACGTTCTCTGACCACACCTTTGATCGAGATAACATCTTCACCGCTCAAGGTTTTTGCCTGTTCAATCAGCTCCTGCTTTTCGGGATTAAAAACAATTTGAGTCGTTCCATATCGATCTCTCAACGTCGTAAAAATGATCCCGCCTAAATCTCGCCTGTGATCAACCCAACCGGAAAGAATCACCTGTTGTCCATGATCTGTTGCTGTTAAGTCGCCACATGTGTGTGTCCTTTTCAACATCTGATAGATCCCCCTCATTAACCGTTCTGATGATTGATTTTTTGAATTGCCAGTTTTACCGAGTCAATAATTTTTGTATAACCCGTACATCTGCATAAATTACCCTCTAAAGCCTTTTTAATCTCTTCTTCATTTGGATTTGGATTTTTGTCCAGCAATGCTTTTGTAGATAAAACAAATCCAGGTGTACAAAAACCGCATTGAACACCTCCGGCCTCAACAAACGCTTGCTGTATCGGGTGCATCTGTTCGGGTGTCCCCAATCCCTCCGAGGTTAATATTTCTTTATCGTTCAACTCACCTGCATATAAAAGACATGAACAAACAGCATCCCCGTTAAGAACAATGGTGCAGGCACCGCATTCACCCTCTGAACAGCCTTCTTTTACACTTTTCATTTTCATAACATCCCTTAAAAAATCAAGTGCCCGCATCGTGGGATCTACTTCCATCTCGAAATCTTTAGCATTTAACTTAAATGTAATAATCATTGCTTACCCCTGTCTTTTATTACCCCCTCCCAAATGGGAGGGGGTGAAAAAATGATCATTCAGATTCTACCATTTTTTTGTATTCTTCCAAACCCATCAACATATCCAGTTCAGATTCATCGGAAATCTTTATTTTGCATATCCACCCTTCCCCTTCAGCAGATTCGTTGATGGTTTCAGGTGCATCCTCTAAAGCGCTGTTGACTTCAATAACTTCTCCGGATACAGGTGTATAAACATCATTGGCGGATTTGACTGATTCGATGGAGCACAGCGTGTCGCCTTTTGAAAGCGTGCTTCCCTCTTGAGGAAGGTCCACATAAACAATATCTCCCAATTGTTCCTGAGCGTGTTCGCTGATTCCAACCGTTGCTATTGTGTCTGTTACTTCAATCCATTCATGTGATTCAGTGTACTTTTTCATGCGCTTCCCTCCGTTTAGAGTTATCAGAAAATTGATGAAATACTTTCGTCTTTTTTATTGTTTGCCGGGATTGACACTACCAACATAAAACGGCTTTTTGACAACCCTAGCCTTTAATCTCTTGTTTTCCCTGATTTCAATTTCCACCTCTTGGCCCAACTTGTAGCCTTTTGCAGGTACATATCCCAATGCTACGATTTTGTTCAGTGTAGTGGATTTATTTCCAGTCGTGACAAAACCAATTTCGTTATCCCCATTGTAAATCTTGTTTCCGGTTCTTGGGATACCGCCTTTTTCAACGACTTCAAAGGCTTTCAATCTTCTATCAGGGCCTTTCTCATCCTGTTTCTGAAGGATATCTTTCCCAATAAAATCAACTGAAAAATCAACCGTCCATTTCAACCCCGCCTCAATGGGTGTTGTATCCTGGGTAATCTCATTTCCGTAAAGCATATAACAAGCCTCAAATCGCAATAAATCTCTGGCCCCTAATCCGGCAGGTTTTGCACCGATCTCAATGAGTTTTCTCCATAGAGGGATTACGGCTTCAATCGAAGTGTAGAATTCAAAACCGTCTTCTCCGGTATACCCCGTTCTGGAAATCAAACAGTCGATGCCGTTGAATCTCCCTTCTTTGAAGGTATAGAAGGGGATTTGATCTAGTCTGACACCGGAATACTCCTGAAGCTTTTTTTCCACATCCGGACCCTGCACAGCCAATTGGGCATATTGATCTGATCGATTCAAAACCTCTACATTAAATGCCTTTGCCTGCGCCTTTATCCACTCAAAATCCTTATCCACGTTGGATGCGTTAACAACCATCAAAATCTCATCCGATGTCTTCTTGTAAACCAATAAATCATCCACTATCCCGCCATCTTCATAGCACATGGGGGTATAGCAGATCTCGCCATACTTCAGCGTCGAAACGTTGTTTGTCACCAAGTGTTCAGCCAGCTTCAAGGCATCTTTTCCCAACAGGAATATCTCGCCCATATGCGAAACATCAAAGATTCCCATCCTCTCTCTAACCGCTTTGGCCTCTTTGATAATGCCGTCCGAATACTGAACAGGCAATTCCCAACCGTGAAAATCTACTAACTTCCCTCCGCATCTGACATGTTCATCATACAGAGGCGTTCTTTTTAGCTCAGACAATCTTTATTCCTCCCCCGTTTGTTATATTTGATCAGTCTTCCTGATGTTTCTCGCTCTCCTCATATCTTGATTCCGCTTCGTCATCCAAATGACTTTCGATGATTTCTTTGGCCCTTTCATAACATGATTCTGGAACCAAAACCTCCATGGGAACCACTCCGCCTTGACCCATGATAATCGGCTCACCGTATGGGACAGCCAAACCTTTTAATACACATGGAATTTCCTCACTGTCAAGGGACGACTTGATAATCTCTGCCGTCACTTCATCGGGGGCAGTTGTTACCGCAAACCACTTTTCTGATGAGGCTTGAATGATTTGTTTGTTTTCCTCCAACACTGCCTTAGCCTTTTCAAAGTCTTCTGCATCAACAAAAACTTCAGTGGGCGTGAGTTTTCTCTCTTCATAAGAAATGTCATTTTCCTTAAGAAGATCCATCAACGTTCTTGCCTCTTGTCTGTATTTATACAGCTTTAACAGTTTCATGGTACCACCTCCCATGTTTAGTTGATTATATCACAAACATAACATCTGAATAAAACCAATTGGCGACAAATAACACAAAGGTTGCTGAATAACAAGTCGTTGAAAGGCAGCCAACGAATCCAGAAAAATAACAATGATACGCTTTCTGAAATGACTTACTCTTTGACTAATCGGGTTAGACCCTCACAGCTGTTTTCAAAACACTATAACAAAACAACCGTGATGCCTCCAAAAAAGTCAATATCGGCAAATGATAATTTTACCAGCTCCAACACCGCCAGAAATGAAACGATCAAATCAATCTTATCTCTTGCAATTGAAAAAAGCTCATTGACAGATACACGCTTCTCACGATTCAAGAGTTCTTTTAACCATCCGATCCTTTCAGAGATAGAGTATTGTTCACCCGATACCTTATAGATCTTTTCCCTTAACTTCAACTCATCATAAGCCGACTTAAATGCCAAAAACAATTTGTCTGGAAGTTCCTCAACCGATCTTTTCTTTATTTGTCCATCCCTTTTTACCTTGACTCTGTAAAGTTGATCGGCTTTTTTTTGTTTCTCTTCCAAAAGCGCAACGATATTTTTGACCCGTTCATATTCCTCTATTTGCTGAACCAATTTCTCTTTTGCTTCTTTCACTTCCTGCTGAGCCGCTTCGTCCTCCGTTAACAGCGCCTTTGACTTTAAAACCATCAAGGTCGAGGCCATAACCATGAAATCCGATGCAATACTAACATCCAGTCGCTGCATCTTCTTTACATAATTAACAAACTCGTCAGCTATTTTCGAGATCTGAATATCACGGATATCCTTTTCCTCTTTTTTAACAAGAAACAGCAACAGATCGAGAGATCCTTCAAACTCCGGAAGGCTAAATGTCAGTTCTTGCGAAGTATTAAATTCCTCCTGTTCAAATGTCTTTTCTGTCTGTTCATCCATCTTTAAAGGGTTCATCCCCAATCAAAACAATAAATTCATAGCCTGTCTAACTTCATTCATTGTACTCATGGCGATTTGCTGTGCCCTTTTATTAGAGCTATGAATCACTTCATCCACATAACCTGTTCTGGCATCAATCTCAACCAGCCTCTCCCACACAGGTGTTAATGTCCTTTCCATGTTTTTGAGCAAGAGTTTTTTACATTGAACGCATCCGATTTGAGCCTTCGTACAGCCTTCATAAACCCATTTTTTATCTTCTTCACTAATTCCAAATGCTTTGTGATAAGACCATACCGGACAGATATCAGGGTTGCCGGGATCTGTTTTTCTTTTTCTTGATGGATCGGTAATCATGGGCATGACGGCATTTTTAAGCTCTTCCGGTGTTGACTCGATATTGATAATATTCCCGTAACTTTTCGACATCTTTCTCCCATCCGTTCCGGGTAGTTTCGGAGTATGGGAAAGCTTGGATTCAGGTTCCGGGAAAACTTCGCAATTATATGTATAATTAAATTTTCTGGCTATCTCTCTTGTTAATTCCACATGACTTAATTGGTCTTCTCCCACGGGGACCGCTTCGCCTTTATAGATCAAGATATCGGCAGCCTGTAATATTGGATATGTTAGAAAACCCGCATTTGCAAGTGATTGGTTCCCTTCCATCTGCTGTTTCTGCTCTTTGTAGGTAGGAACCCGTTCAAGACGAGATACGGAGGTGAGCATGGAAAACAACAATTGCAGTTCTGCATGCTCTTTAATGGCAGATTGGACAAACAACACCGATTTTTCAGGATCCAAGCCGGAAGCCAAGAACATCCTGATCAGATCTTTTGAATAATCAGCCAAGTGTTGTGTTTCATCGTATCCCGTTGTCAGGGCATGCCAATCAGCGACAAAATAAAAGGTCTCATACCCTTCATTTTGTAATCTCACCCAGTTTTCCAAAATCCCCACATAATGCCCGATATGCAATTTTCCGGTCGGTCTGCTGCCGCTCACGATTCTCAATAAAAACACCCCCAAGATTTGTTGTTTTTTGATTGTTTTATCTCTTTCATTTTACCACAAAAAGCCCCTTTCTTGTGGTATAATCCAGCTGTGTTTGATCGATACAAACACAATTAAGACAAAAGTCGGAGGTGCTTTATCATGAAAGAATTTATTCCGGCAGACTTTGAGAAAAAATGGCAAGAGGTCTGGGAAAAAAAAGACATTTACAAATGCAGTACAGAATCGGACAAACCAAACTACTATGCGTTGGTGATGTTTCCTTATCCTTCGGGGACTTTGCATGTCGGACATGTAAAGAACTATGTGATCGGCGATGTGGTTGCAAGATATAAACGATTAAAGGGATTCAACGTCTTGCATCCCATGGGATTCGATGCATTTGGATTGCCGGCTGAAAATGCTGCCATTGAAAAGAGTGTACCTCCTGAAAAATGGACTCATAAAAATATTGACATCATCATCTCACAATTGAAAATGCTCTCAATCAGTTATGATTGGTCCAGAAGAATTCAAACTTGTACAGAGGATTATTATAAATGGACACAATACTTGTTTCTTAAATTCTACGAGAAAGGACTTGCATATAAGAAGGAAGCCGCTGTCAACTGGTGCCCCAAATGCAACACCGTTCTCGCCAACGAACAGGTTGTAGATGGCAATTGTGAAAGATGCGGCACATTGGTGGAACTTAAGCAGTTAGAACAATGGTTCTTTAAAATAACCGATTACGCTGAGAGATTGCTTACCGATTTAGAGCTGTTGGATGAATGGCCCGAACATGTTAAAACCATGCAAAGAAACTGGATTGGGAAAAGTAAAGGCGCACAGGTAGGCTTTAAAATAGACGGGAAAGACATGACAATCGATGTCTACACCACTCGACCGGACACGCTATGGGGAGTGACCTTCATGGCCCTGGCCCCTGAATCCCCCTTGTTGGATGAATTAACAGCCCCGGAAAAAGCACAAGAGGTCAAACGATTTAAAGAAACCATTACCAAAGAAGATCGTTTTCTTAGAACTTCAGAGGACTATGAAAAAGAAGGCGTTTTTTTAGGAACTTATGCAATCAACCCCGTAAACGGGGAAAAAATACCCATCTATGTGGCCAACTACATCCTCATGGAATATGGAACAGGCGCTATCATGGCTGTTCCTGCACATGACACCAGAGATTTTGAATTCGCAAAGAAATACGCAATACCAATTCGTGTTGTCATTGATAACGAAGAAGACAGTCTTCTCACTCGGGAAATGAAAGAGCCTTATACTCAACCGGGAATCATGGTTAACTCCGGGCCTTTTACAGGAATGAAGAGTTCACAATCATTGACTCAAGTTATAGAATGGATTAGCGAGAAAGGGATAGGAGAAGGTTCGACCCAATATAAACTGAGAGACTGGCTGATTTCCAGACAACGTTATTGGGGAGCGCCGATACCGATTGTTTACTGTGAAAAATGCGGAATGGTACCGGTAAGGGAGGAAGACCTCCCGGTTAAACTGCCTTTGGATGTGACATTCGATCCCACGGGAAAATCTCCTTTAACCTCGGATGAACGATTTCTCAACACCACATGTCCGAAATGTTCTGGACCCGCCAGAAGGGAAGTGGACACCATGGATACCTTTGTGGACAGTTCTTGGTATTATCTGAGATTTATCAATCCGAAAATGGAAGACAAACCCTTCTCAACGCAGGATGTCAACAACTGGCTACCCGTCAACCAATATATCGGAGGGGTGGAACACGCCATACTTCACCTTCTCTATTCGCGATTTGTCACGAAAGTCTTAGCAGATTTGGAAATGGTTGGATTTGAAGAACCTTTTAAAAACCTGTTTACACAGGGAATGATCTACAAAGACGGTCATAAAATGTCAAAATCCAAAGGAAACGTTGTTTCACCGGAGCAGATGATAACCGATTACGGAGCAGACACCCTGCGGATGTACACCCTGTTCATGGGACCACCCGAAAAAGATGCCGAGTGGAACGACAAAGGCATAGAAGGCGTATATAGGTTTTTGAAAAGGGTTTGGAACGCCGCCATGAATATTATTCCTTATCTGAATGATCCGGCTGACGGTGGAAAGTTTGTCAAACCGGAAAAGGATTTGAGAAGAAAGCTCCATCAGATGATTGAAAAGATCACGAAAGACATCGAGACGGATTTTCATTTCAACACCGCTATTAGCGGGATGATGGAACTGACAAACGAACTCAACGATTATACCTCTGCCATTCAAAGAGAAAAGTGGAACAAACCGCTTCTGAAAGAAGTGCTGGAAAAGCTTTTAATTCTGATGTCGCCCTTTGCACCTCATATGACTGAAGAACTTTGGCATGAGATGGGAAATGAAGATTTGATTGTTCAGCAAGAATGGCCTCAAGCGGATCAAACAGCATTAAAAGTAGATGAAGTCGAAATCGTGGTTCAGGTGAACGGCAAGATAAGGGATAAGTTTATGATTCCAACCGGCCTTTCTAAAGAACAAACCCAACAAATAGCCCTTCAAAGGGATAGAATCAACGAGATCACAGCGGGCAAGCAAATCAAAAAGATCGTCATCGTACCGGACAAGATCGTCAATATCGTCGCTCAATAGCAACACATCATGTTGACATGCATCAACAAATAAAAAACAGGCTGTGAAAACAGCCTGTTTTTTATTTGCGCTTTTCTCGAATATACGATTCTATTAATTTCACTCTTTCAAAACGTTTCCGCTTTTTGTTCACATATAATTGAAGCTCAATAGGGGGGATACACAGCTTGTGGTTCTTCCAGACAATCTCTTCTAAATGCATTTGGGCATAAGGACCACAATCAACCGGTAAAGGCTCATCCAAGCAAGGTTGAGGGCCTGAAGCGATATCGATGGCAACATCCAAAAAGAGCACACCGATGGTTTTAACGACCCAACCGTTTGAATCAACAATGGGTTCGATAATAAAATCCGAGAAGATATCCGCTAAGTGTTCCACATCTTTGGAATGAACCATAATATCAATATCATGCGGTTCAAAAGGAATGCCTCTTACACAGGCTGCACAACTTCCCGTCAGCCACCAATCGATCGGTTCATTGCCAATCATTTCGATGAATTTTTCCAATCCGCTTTCCCAAGGAATTTCTGAAAAATACCCCTGCTGCATGAGCATTTTCTCCAGATTTTTTTCGTAGAATGACTTGACTTGATTCAAATAACGATAGTCTGAAGGAAATTCCTTATAATAACCATTTCCATCATTTTCATAAAAACTCTTCTTCAGCACCGAATCGAATTTCGGATCAAAATCCTTGACCATAAAAAGGGTCTTATCACCCCGTTCTTCAAAGGTTATT
>DAOTHY010000015.1:9149-17717 GCA_035447925.1 Thermotogota bacterium | reverse complement strand
GTATAAACATAGACCTTGATCTTTGGCTCAGTTCCGGATGGTCTCACGGCAAACCAGGAGCCGTCTTCCAATGTGTATTTTAGCGCATTGGTCTTTCCCACATCAATCTTGTCTTGGATTAAAAAGTCGATCACCTCTAATACCTTTACACCTGCAACTTCGAGGGGCGGGTTATCTCGAACATGAACCATCATCCGCTTAATCCTCTCGTTTCCCTCAATACCTTCCAAAACCAATGAAAAAGGTCCTTCAGCCGTATAACCGACCTCTTTGTAAATGTCTTCCATAACATCCAACAGAGTCTTTCCCTTTGTATGATAATAACCGGCAGCCTCTGCCAACAACATGGCGGAGATAACCGCATCCTTGTCACGAACGAAAGTGCCATAAACATAACCGATGCTTTCTTCGTAACCAAAAATGAACTGGTATTCGCCTGTCTTCTCAAAATCATTTTCTTTGCCACAGATGTTTTTAAATCCCGTTAAGGCTTCCACTGTTTGAACACCGTATTGTTTGGCGATCTTTTCGCCCAAATCACCGGTTACTATCGACTTGACAATGACCCCGTTGTGTGGGATCTGTCCCTGTTCGTCCAAAGCCTCCAGGATATATTTTATCAGCAAGGCGCCTGTTTGATTGCCGTTCAACGCCTGATACTCGTTGCCGTTATATACCATCACAGCCAATCGATCGCAGTCGGGGTCTGTGGCAATCAAAAGGTCTGCCTCCACCCGCTTACCAAGCTCGATGGCATACTCAAATGCCCTGATATCCTCCGGGTTGGGATAATCAACAGTCGGGAAATTCGGATCGGGGTTCTCCTGTTCGGGTACCACATACACATTCTCAAATCCCCTTTCCTTTAATACCCTTCGAACAGGTATGTTTCCGGTCCCGTTTAGCGGTGTGTAAACCATTCGAATGCTTTTGTTCACATCTTCATCCCTAAGACTCAAAGATTCAACCCTTGAAATGTATTCATCATCTATTCCTTTTCCAATATAGATCAGCAATTGGCTGTCGATCGCCTTTCTTTCATCCATCAACTTGATTTGAGAGAAATCTTTGATAGCCTTAATCTTTTCCTGGATAGGCATGGCGATATGATCCAGAATTTGAGATCCCTCTTCCCAATAGACTTTGTAACCGTTGTAATCCTTCGGGTTATGGCTCGCAGTCACTACGATACCGGATATACAATTTAAAAACCTGACTGCAAAAGATAATTCGGGAGTGGGCCTAAGTGAATCGAACAGATAGGTCTTAATCCCGTTTTGCGCCAAAACCAGAGCGGCTGTTTTTGCAAAAAAATCAGAATAATGCCGGTTGTCATGGGCAATAGCAACGCCACGTTGCATCGCTTCCTTTGAATGCTCTTTGATCACCTCAGCCAAACCCTGTGTTGCCCGCATGACAATGTATTGATTCATCCGATTGGTTCCTGCACCAATCTTTCCACGCAAACCCGCTGTACCAAAATTCAATTCGGTATAAAATCTGTCCTTAATTTGCTCCTCATCTCCCTGAATGGACTCCAACTCTTTTGTGGTTTGTTCATCAAAAAAATCATTCTCAAGCCATTGAATGTATTTCTCCCTATAATGAGACATTTTCTAACCTCCTTCATAAAAACAACAAAAAATTGAGATCAAAACTGACAAGCTAACCGCTACCGGTTCTTCATTAGTGTGTGAGTAAACTCCTTTATTATACCATCTCTTTTTTGACGACTATCAAAAATCGAAAGGCCGTTTATCAATTCATCAAAACATGCAAATTCTTTCAAAAGCAAATTGCTGTAAATTGCAATCAATTTGTTCTTTGAGCATTCGATTTTGTTTTCTATGGTTCTCTATCATAAAAAAAACCTCGGTAAAAAAACATTATGATATACTAAATAAATGACTGGAAAAGATTCATGAAAGTCACTCATATTGCGTTATTTGTAAGATCAGGGGGTAGAAATATGAGGATCAGAGAGCATCCGATTCTTGATTTTGAAAGAGGTGAACAGATTCATTTTTCCTTCAACGGAAAAAGTGTGGAAGCCTATAAAGGCGAAACCATCGCTGCCGCTCTTCACGCAGCCGGTATCTGGCATTACAGCGAAAGCGATGTGTTGAAAAGACCCCGGGGACTTTTTTGTGCCATTGGACATTGCTCGTCTTGCCTGATGTGTGTGAACGGTGTTCCCAATACCAGAATCTGCGTCACAGATGTAGTTGACGGGATGATTGTGGAGTCAAAAACCGGGGGGGAAACCGAATGATACGTGAATATGATGTAGCCATCATTGGAGGAGGACCGGCGGGGATTTGCGCAGCCATAGCGGCTGGCAAAAACGGCTTGAAAACCCTTCTCATTGAAGAAAGAACATTTTTAGGCGGACAACTGATCAAACAGACCCATCGTTTTTTTGGTTCAGAGGAAGAACATGCTGGTACCAGAGGAATACATATTGCTCAAGAGCTGAAAGATCAATTGGAAAGTTTGTCTACGATTGATATCATGACTTCAACAACCGCTTTAGGATACTATGAAGACGGCATGCTTACAGCCTTGCATGATGAAAAAATGATCAAAATCAAACCGAAATCCATGATCATTGCCACGGGAGCATTTGAACGCTTCCTGCCCTTCGAAAACAACGATTTGCCCGGTATTTTTGGAGCCGGCGCCGTTCAGACTCTCATGAATATTTACGGGATTAAACCAGCGGATAAAGTGTTAATGATCGGTTCGGGAAACATCGGACTGATTGTTTCTTATCAGTTGATACAGGCAGGGGTTCAAGTCATTGGGGTCGTGGAAGCTGCTGCAAAAATTGGAGGGTACCTGGTTCATGCTTCTAAACTGAGAAGATTGGGAGTACCCATTTTAACCCGGCATACGATTAAAAAAGCAGTGGGATCAGAAAAGGTTGAGGGTGCCGTGATCTGCCAACTGAATGAAAACTGGCAGGAAATTGAAGGAACTCAACGACAGCTTGATTGCGATGCCATTTGTCTGGCAGTGGGATTGACACCTTTATCGGATATTCTCTCGCAAATGGGCTGTGAGACCACCTATATCGGCGAATTGGGAGGAATTGTTCCCAAGAGAACCGCTGATTTGGAAACGACCAAACCGGGAGTGTTCGTTGCCGGTGATTTAGCCGGAATAGAAGAGGCCAGCGCCGCCATGCTTGAAGGCGAATTAGCCGGATTGAATGCGGTAAAATACGTCAACGCAGATGAACGGGTCAACGATCGCATCCATCACTTGAAAGACGAGTTGATGGGTTTGCGCTCCGGACCGGTGGGGGAAAAGATTCGGTACGGATTGGCTCAATTATATGAAGAATCGGTTATCACCAAAGAGAAGATACAAAAGCATCAGCACGATATAACACAGCTTGCTTTCACCGGCGTCCCATCTCAGGAAAACATCGACGAAAAATTACCGGATGTCCAACGCAGATTAAAACCCTATGCCGTTATCGAATGCTTTCAGGAAATCCCCTGCAACCCTTGTGTTGCCAGTTGCCCGTTTGGCGCCATCTACATCCCAAAGGATGATATCAATTGCCCACCGGTGGTTGACTTTGAAAAATGTACCGGCTGTCGATCTTGCATTAGTGGTTGTCCAGGACTGGCAATTTTCGTTGAACAGTATCATCCTCAAACAGGGACGGGTACCATTTCCATTCCCTATGAACAGCTGAACCGCCCGGAAAAAGGGGAGCGTGTAGACTTATTCGGCCGCAATGGTCAGCCTCTGGGCAGCGGGCTGGTAACAACCGTTCTCTATGGGCAAAAACAGGATAAAACAGCTGTTATTACGGTTGAAACAGATATCAAGCTAGTCAATCAGGTCCGTTCAATCAAACCATTAGAAAATGGTAAAAGGGTGGTGAGGTAGATGAAAGAAGACGATATCATAATCTGCCGTTGTGAAGATGTCACACTTGGGACGATAAGAGATTTGATCCGCCAGGGGTATACCACCCTTGAGGAGATAAAACGAATTGCCCGATGTGGAATGGGTCCTTGCCAGGGAAAAACCTGCACCCCGTTAATTGCAAAAGAAATTGCCGCCATTACAGGCAAAGACATACACGAAATCATGAAGCAAAATCACAGACCGCCATTTGGCGGAGTAACCTTTGAAGAGATTGTGAGTGGTCGAGATGAAGAATAAAGCAGATATCGTCATCATCGGTGGGGGAATCATTGGCTGTGCTGTAGCCTTTAATTTGGCCAAAAAAGGGATGAAAGACATTGTCATCATTGAGAAAGGTTTTTTGGCCTCAGGAGCAACCGGTAGATGCGGTGCCGGTGTCAGGCAGCAATGGGGAACCAGACAAAACTGCCTTTTGGCAAAAGAGAGTATGACGATCTTGGAAAACATCTCCGATTATCTTGGTGAAAAGGTGGACATCGAGTTAAAACAAAGGGGCTATTTACTCCTTTCCTTCTCGGAAAAAGAAACGGAACAATTCACTAAAAACCTCAAAGTGCAGCATGACCTCAATATTCCGTCCAAAGCGTTAACCCCAGAGCAGGCCAAAGAAATTGTCCCTATACTGAACATCGAAGCCGTTCACAGTGCCGCCTTTTGCCCAACCGATGGACACGCCAACCCCTTCCTGACAACAGAGGCATATGCCAAAGCGGCGCAAAAAAGAGGGGTTGAGATTAACACATTCACGCAAGCTCTGGCTATTAAAGCAGAAAATGGCAGAATAAAAGGTGTCCAAACCGATAAAGGGTTCATCCAAACGGAACGAGTATTGAATGCTGCCGGTGGATGGGCATATGAGATCGGTCAAATGGCCGGATTGGAACTTCCGGTATTCTCCGAAAGGCATGAAATACTGGTTACAGAAAAAGTTCCACCGCTTCTGGATCCCATGGTCATGTCTTTTTCCTACAACATATACTGCCAGCAGACGCCAAATGGGAGTATCGTCATGGGGCATGGCCCGAAAAATGAAAAACCGGGACATAACATCAACAGCACTTGGCAGTTTTTAGAGACCATGGCACAAAAAGTCACCTATATACTTCCGGCGATTAAAAAAATACGTGTTGTCAGGCAATGGGCGGGGTCGTACAATATATCCCCTGATCGGCAACCGATTATTTGTGAATCAGAACAATTATCCGGCTATTTTATGGCAGTGGGTTTCTCAGGTCACGGGTTCATGTTGGGGCCGTCAATCGGCGTTTATCTTTCCGAACTCATCTGTGGAGAAACGCCATCATATGATGTTACACTTGATCTGGGGCGATTTGAACGCCATGAAAGCATTGCCGAACCGTCTGTTGTATAAGAAATAAAGACAAAAAAAGTTGGTAACCCCACCAACAGTTACTATATAAAATTTAAGGAGGTTTCAAAATGAATGGATTTTTCTTTCTCGAAAGGCCCAAAAACGAGCCTGTATTGAATTACAGAGCGGGTAGTCCTGAAAAACGAGAACTTAAGGCAAAGATTGATGAGATGAAATCAAAAAAAATAGACATCCCGATGATTATTGGCGGAAAAGAAGTTAGAACCGGGAATACCGGAAAATGTGTGATGCCTCACGATCATGGTCATGTTTTGGCCGAGTATCACAAAGCCGGCGAAAAAGAGATCAAGATGGCGATAGATGCCGCAATGAAAGCAAAAGAATCGTGGTCAAAGTTCTCTTGGGTTGACCGGGTTTCGGTCTTTAAAAAGGCTGCTAAACTCCTTTCAGGTTCTTGGAGAAGCACACTAAATGCCGCCGCTATTCTAAGCCAAAGCAAAACGGTCTTTCAGGCAGAAATCGATGCTGCTTGTGAACTCATCGATTTTTTCAACTTTAACGCCTATTTTTTAACCCAGTTATACCAGGACCAACCAGAATCATCCAATGCCATATGGAATCGAAGCGAATACAGACCGCTTGAGGGCTTTGTTTTTGCTGTCACACCATTTAATTTTGCTTCCATTGCAGGCAATCTACCCTCAGCACCAGCCATTGCCGGAAACACCAGTGTCTGGAAGCCCGCATCATCTGCAGTATATACTGCGTACTTTATCATGAAGCTCTTTGAAGCGGCCGGAATGCCTGCTGGCGTGATCAATTTTATCCCCGGAAGAGGATCAGAAGTTGGCGATATCGTTCTGGCTGATCCAAATTTAGCCGGTATTCATTTTACAGGCTCAACCGATGTCTTTCAACATATGTGGAAAACAGTCGGAGACAACATTAAAAAATACAAGACCTATCCTAGAATTGTTGGAGAAACAGGCGGAAAAGACTTTGCAGTCATTCATAAAAGCGCAAATCCTCAAGAAGTATCGACGGCTATCCTTCGAGGTGCTTTCGAGTACCAGGGGCAGAAATGTTCCGCCCTTTCCAGAGCATATATACCACAATCTTTATGGGACGAGATATGCGAAAATCTCATTGCCGATTTGAAAACGGTTAAGATGGGAAATCCGGAAGACTTCACCAATTTTATGAGTGCTGTCATCGACAAAGGTGCTTTTAAGACCATAACCGAATACATCGATTACGCAAAACTCAGCAAAGATGCAAAGATCATCTTTGGTGGCAATTACGATGATTCAAAGGGCTATTTCATAGAACCGACGGTAATTGTCACAACGGATCCCCACTTTAAAACCATGAAAGAAGAAATATTCGGACCTGTGGTAACATTATTTATCTATGAAGACCAACGATTTGATGAAGTCTTGGAATTATGTGATACCACCTCACCTTATGCTCTGACTGGGGCCATATTCGCAAAGGACAGAAGCATAATCATCAAAGCAGCACAGGCTTTGGAACATGCAGCAGGTAATTTTTACATCAACGACAAACCTACCGGAGCGGTAGTAGGCCAGCAACCATTTGGCGGATCAAGGGCATCTGGAACCAATGACAAAGCGGGAAGCGCCATGAATTTACTCAGATGGATGTCTGTTAGAAGCGTCAAAGAAAATTTTGAACCGCCAATCGATTACCGTTATCTCTTTATGGAAGAAAAATAAAAAAACAGATAAAAAAAACGGACACTTCGAGCGTGTCCGTTTTTTTTATCTAACTCAAAAATGCTTAATTGATCACAATCTGAATCATGTATGGTTGCGGATAGCAAGTCCCTTCGACCTGAACGGAAATCGTTGTCTGGCAGGGATTGCACGGTTGGCATGGATTACATGGCTGGCAGGGGTTGCACGGTTGGCATGGATTACAAGGCTGGTATTGGCAAGGATATAGCGCCAGTTGGGCTGTGTTTCCGGTCCAAGTAAGAACGCCCATCATCCACTGGCAAGTCGTGCTCCTGTAGATCCTCATCACAACGGTTTGACCAGGTTGCAGACAATCTAGAGCATTTCCCAGGGCAAACTTGTTCCATGTATCTTTGTAGCAATAATCGATACAGCAAAATTGTGATAATTGAGACTCTAACGGACAGCAAGCGGTAAATGAATAATTTCCTGGTGTATAGGTTTTCTGACAGGGATTACATGGATCACAAGGATTACAATTAGAACATTCATTGATAGGACAGCACTTTCCAAGACATTTGTAAGCCGGGAAAACAACCGCCTCGGTAATCACGTCACCTTTTGCGAGTACGCCATGAGCCACATAACCGGCAACGGTACTGGAAACATAAACCCCGTGAACTTTTTCATTACAAACATAACCTGTCCAATTCTGTGCACAAATACCGATGGTATATGCCATACTCAGCGTTGCCAAGAGTGCGAATAAAGCAAATACGATCACTGTCTTTTTCATTTTCTACACCTCCTGGCGATTATTGTTCAATGATTCTGCCGTTTTCTTTATCAAAGAGTCCTTCTTTTACTTCTCCGTTAACCACGAACGTAATAAAGCCTTTTTGGCTGAGGTCTATCTGCTCCATAACGAGTTCTTCACCATTCTCATCAATAAGTTTCCCGATTGGATTATGAACGGAACCGCTCAGCATAATCGTTCCTTCTTCATCAAAAGCGGCTACCGGTGCCTCTTGCCCTTCAGAAAGCAACATTGCTGCACCCCAAATCCACGGACCGGACCACCATGCTGTTACCGCTGCACACGCAGAAAAAACGAGAATAACCGCTAAAAAAGCGACAATCCCGCTCAAAGCTACTATCTTTTTCATAAAAACACCTCCTTGAGATTTACTTATAAAAATCTAATGCAATCCTTCCGATTATACCATTTTTTGATACACAACACAACATAAAGGACAGCATTTGTTTTGAAAAAAATTAGTCACGATAACTGTTCATAATTTGTATGATTTCATCCTTGCTATCCAAAAAGATGTCCACCATTTTTGGCCAAAAGTGCTTGCCTTTTCCTTGTTCGATGATTTCAAATGCCTTTTCGGGAGGAAAAGCGGGTTTGTAAACCCGTTCGCTGATCAGCGCATCAAAAACATCCGAAATGGCAACGATTCTGCCCGGTATGGAAATCTCCTCCCCTTTTAACCCTTTGGGATAACCCGATCCATCCCATTTTTCATGATGTTCTGCGATGATCTTAATGCAGGTATCCAAAAAGTGAATATGGGTGGTTTCGATCAA
>DAOTHY010000015.1:1795-9049 GCA_035447925.1 Thermotogota bacterium | reverse complement strand
AGGTGGTTACCCGTTTCAAAATCCTTCTTCTCCACTAAATCGGCGAAGGCTTCAGAAGTTTTGGCGATGAGTTCCTGCATCAAATAAGCGTTGTATATTTCACTTTTCAACGTTTTGGCAAAATGCTTCATGGTCTGCTGATCTTTTTTAGTAAAGGCATTTGCCTTTTCATTGTTGGCAAAGATAAACCCAAGCAGGCCGGCCTGTGTATACATGGGCACGGTGATACTGGATAGAAAGCCTTCCTTCAAAATCATCTTTGTCGCTTCAGATTGATGGACCTGCTTGTAGTGTTCTTCAATATCATTAATGATTCTGACATCGGAATCAGATCGCAAACGGCTTAAACTGGTTTGATCCAAAGGAGCTTTAAAACCTGCGTTTAAAATCACTTGTGCTCTTTCTGATTTAAGCGTTTCAGCGATAATATTGCCGTTATTGTCAACGAATGCCACGGCTAAACGTTGAATATCCATTTGACTCTTTAACAGCGGATACATTTGGGGTAAAATGCTTTCCAGCATTCCGAAAGAATCGTACTTCAATAATTCATTTTGAAACCGGAGTTTCCTCTCGATCTCCTTCACCTTGGTATACATGAGAGAGGTTTCCATAAAATGATTAATTTGAGGGGAATGATGATCCTCGCCTTCGATAATGGCTTTCATTTCTTCGATCGTATTGTCAACGGTTTTAAAATATCGGTTTTGAAAGGTATAGGAAACAATTAATATAATCAGAATAACAATTAGCATGATAAAAGAGATAACCGTAATGGTATTGGAGATCTTTTTTAAATTCTGATTTTTGGCATCCCTATTGGCGTTGATTTCACGGGCCATGTTTCCTAGCAAGCTGATATAGGGTGCACTTTCCTTGTTTACAAATGTCAGCCTGGGAAAATCACCGATGTTCCTTGAGGTAAAATCAAGACCTAAAGTAATCGTTTCTTTGAGAAAAAGGCTTTTCTTTTCAAAAAAAACCTTCAATTCATCACTGAC
This sequence comes from Thermotogota bacterium, assembly GCA_035447925.1. Classification (GTDB taxonomy): domain Bacteria; phylum Thermotogota; class Thermotogae; order MWEM01; family MWEM01; genus JASUTC01. The sequence goes on along the minus strand of DAOTHY010000015.1, from coordinate 8,048 downwards.
TACAGGTAATTGCGAAAAATTCTCGAAATTGGAAGCCTCTGAATCTATTACCAGCACGTTGATTCGATTCAGTGAGCTGATCATGTTGTTTATCAAACTAACTGAAATGGAAGAGTAACGATTGATCTTATCATTTTGTATGGTTTGATTAAAATAAATGATTAACAGCAAACTGATTAGTGCAATTAAAATAAAAGTGACGATGGTGGATCTTTTGTATACCTTTCGAATACTTTGTTCGTTCATTATACTGCCTCCTAAAACGGTTCTTAAACAGGTGATGATAGAAAATTGCACACAATTTCTGTCTTTTCAATGATATAATTATACACCAAAGAAAATAGATCGAAATGGATGAATGGGTGAAAATGATGAAAACGAAAAAATCTCAATTGGTTTTAATCCTTCTTATGTTCTTTGCATTTCATGGGTGGGCCTATTCTATAGAGTTCACTTTGAATGACCCCTTAACCCCCTTCTACCTGATGAAGATTCCCTTTGAGAATCTTCCGGAAAATGTCCATTTCATCGAAGCCAAAATCACGGTATCAAACGGCACTTCACAGCTCATCCATCAGTCGTATTATCCGATTCTTTCAGATTTGACAGGAGTACCTTTTTCACTCATCCACTTTATTTGGACAATTGGCCTCAATCAAGAGCCATCGATGGATTCACACACGCATATTCTTGTTTCCTACGATTTTGAGTCGCCTTTTCATCCTTACTCGATGCTGCTGCAAGTGGATTATGAACCGATAACCCGTTCAAGGCATGTCTTGAAATCGTTTAACACCAATCAAAAGGGCATTGATGAACAATCGTTAACGGCTACTCATTCAAAAGCTGTTATCTTTATTCACGGGATTCAAGGTGGGCGTTATCAGAACATTTTGGAAACCTTTTCAAATCCGTCAAGTAACGATTGGAAGAATGAGGATTTAAGACAATACTGGATCAACCATTATCAATACGATGATGTGGATTATTTTGAGTTCCAGTACGATTCCCTTTTTGAATCAGCCCAATACTATGGTGAAACACTCGGTCAAATACTCGAACGATCCGGAATTCTTGAAACCTATCAGCAAGTATACTTTGTGGCTTACAGTATGGGGACAATCGTTGCACGATATGCTTTGAACACACCCACTGAACAATTAGGGGGCTTTCTGGGTGACTATATCAGCAAGACATTCTTAATCGGCGGAGTTTTAGAGGGAACGTTTTTCACAAACCTCGTGGATTACTGTATCACACAAATCCCGGTTGAAAAAAATCCTCAGTTAATCAAAACGGATCATTCGGCTATAGAGATGATGGACTTGACTGGAATGTTGAACATCCTCTTTCATTTTGAACAGTATGCCTATGATCCCAACATCATGATGACTTTTCTTGAGCGATTTGTCTTTCTATACCAAACGAATCCTTTACTCGCCAATGTGATGTTTATCAGCGGTGAGGATATACCCTTTATAGGTGGCCAAATCATCCCGTTTAAAGGTATGAGCTCCATGCGTTATACATCAGAAGAATTTCTCCAACAATTGGAAAATAGACTCACTTTTCCAATCGGTACCTACATTCTTAATCATCCATTGCTTGAATTGAATGAGATCGACCGCTTTTATTCAAAACAAATCTTGTTTACCTCCTTTATTTTAGAACCTCAAGAAACTTTGGATAAAATGATAGCCCTTTCCTCTCGCCTCAATCTACAAGGACTTTTTCAAGGGACACAGCAGGAAAAGACTCAAATCTTGTCCATACCTTATGTTCGTTTTATCGGACAAAGGGCCTTATCACTTATCATGGAACGATTGGCAAATCATGCCGATAATCCTTTACACGCTATGAATGATGGGTTTGTCACACTGTGGAGTGAGCGCTTAACAGCCCATCAAAGTGAAATCGATTCCAAGAACATCTTTTTATTTGAGAATTTAGATCACGCACAAATCAAAGATCACCCGCAGGTTCTCCAAACCCTTAAAAAGTTGATTTTACAGGATTGAATATCCAAAGTAGCGGTTTGCGTGAAAAATGTGAATTTTGATATACTCATCTCAAGCCGAAAAACAAGGAGAACAAAATGGAAAACAACGAGCGTTTTAATTTTAAAGAGGAACTCTTTAACAGCATCTCCCACGGAGTCGGCGTTCTTTTTGCCATCACCGCTTTGGTTTTAGTCAGTGTTTTTGCTGCCAGAACAGCAGACGCCTGGAAGATTGTCAGCGGTGTGATTTACGGAGTCAGTCTGGTCGCCCTTTTTTTAGCATCCACCTTGTATCATTCCTTTCCAAGAGGAAAGGTCAAAGACGTGTTCGAAATCATGGATCATTCGGCGATTTTTCTTCTAATTGCGGGCACATACACCCCATTCACATTGGTCAATCTGAGAGGTCCGGTTGGTTGGACGATATTCGGCATCGTTTGGGGTTTAACCCTTATAGGCATCGTCTTCAAAATATTCTTTGTGAACAAGTTTGTTATCTTTTCCACCTTCATTTACATCCTCATGGGTTGGCTGATTGTGTTTGCCATGGGACCATTGGCTGAAAATCTTTCCCCCAATGGTCTGTTTTGGCTAGTCATGGGAGGGGTTTTGTATACTCTTGGAACTCCTTTTTACATCATCCGCAAAATCCCCCTTCATCATGGTATCTGGCATTTGTTTGTTTTAGCCGGAAGTGTTTGCCATTTTATCACTGTCTTATTCTATGTAATTCTGTAAAAGGCACTATTAGCGAGAGGATGTTTAATTTACAAAATCGTTACTTTCATAACTTGATTATTTTTTAAAAAATGACTATAATTATGGTCAAGAGGTGAGGGGTTTGAGAAAGTTTTCTGAAATTGATTTTTACAGCCTTGCAGATGCCAAGAAGAAATTCTCAACCGTGATTAACGAAAGCGCCAACCGAGAAATCATTGTCACCAAGAACGGCAAGCCTGTTTCAGTGGTAATGGATTATAACAGGTACATGAAGCTGATGGATTTTCTCGCCAAAGTAAAAGATTTGTATCTTTTGGAAATGAGCGATGATGAAGATGTAAAGCTGATAAAAGAGTTGAATCTGGATTTTTTTATTGATGATTCAAGCGAACACAATCAGGAGGTGTAAACAGTGGCACAAGTAAGTTTAGAGCATGTATGGAAGATATTCGACGGAAAGGTAGAAGCAGTTAAAGATCATAATTTCACCATCGAAGACAAGGAGTTCGTCGTTTTGCTAGGCCCGTCCGGTTGCGGTAAAACCACCACGTTGCGAATGATCGCCGGATTGGAAGAAATCACTAAGGGAACCATCAAGATAGACGATAGGGTTGTTAACGATGTGGAGCCCAAAGACAGAGACATCGCTATGGTTTTCCAGAATTACGCCCTTTATCCCCATATGACGGTATATGACAATATGGCTTTCGGTTTGAAGCTGAGAAAGTTCCCCAAAGCTGAAATTGAAGAGCGAGTGAAACGGGCGGCTGAGATTCTCAGTATTGAACCGTTGTTGGACAGAAAACCCAAACAGCTTTCAGGCGGACAAAGACAAAGGGTGGCTGTTGGTCGAGCCATCGTAAGAGACCCGAAAGTCTTTTTGTTCGACGAACCCTTGTCAAACCTGGACGCAAAGCTCAGAGTGCAGATGAGAAGTGAATTGAAGAAGCTTCATCAGCGATTAAACGCCACAATTGCTTACGTTACCCATGACCAGATTGAAGCCATGACCATGGCGGATAAGATTGTTATCATGAGAGACGGATTGATTCAGCAGGTAGGCGACCCTTACACCATTTACAATCATCCTGCCAACATCTTTGTTGCAGGATTTATCGGAACACCACCTATGAACTTTGCAGATTGCAAAATCATCAAAGACCAAAAGGGCCTCTGGGTTCAGGAGAAAACCGGTGCCTTTAAAGTCATGGTACCCAAGGACTACGTTGATAGTGTCGATCAATTTGTTGATAAAGATATTATATTCGGCATTCGCCCCGAAAACATTTATGACAAAGTATTTTCAAAAAATGCAATTGAAGGTGAAAATGTCGTTAAAGTCAAGGTAGACGTAACCGAACCCTTGGGAAGTGAAACACTCATTCACGCAACCATAGGAGACAGCAAGTTTGTAGCCAGTGTTTTACCGGAAACCGGAGCAGACGCAGATCTTGAAATGGATCTTGTCTTTGACCTGAAAAAGATGAGACTCTTTGACCCCAGCACCGAAGAAGCCTTAATATAAAACCGGGTTAAACCGGACTTTGTACCGCAGTTCTTGATGAACTGCGGTATTTTTTTATAAACTTTTTTTAACTAAGTTGATAAAATTTTTAGAAAACACTTGTTGAATTTCTTCAGCACTAATCCCTCGATCAATCAATTCCTTCTCTACACGATTTACATCTTGATATCCCCGAACAACATTGAAAAAGGACCTTCCCTCAACCGTCATATGTTTTTTAAACTCTTCGGTCATGCCAAAATCACAAATATCAAAACCAAGTGCAACATGGTCGATGCCGATAAGCTCCTTTATTTTCAAAATATGATCAACATAAGCGGCGATATTGGATGTATCATCGTGATTGCTGACAAATTTATTTGCTGAATTGATCCCTATCAAACCACCTCTTTTGCCAATTATGCGGATTTGATCATCCGTCAAATTCCGCATGCTCCCGACCAATGTCCTGGAATTGGAGTGCGTAGCGATAAAGGGATTTTGGGTGAACTGGACAACGTCGTCAAATCCTTCATCATTCAAATGGCTTACGTCAATGATCATTCCCAGTTTTTCTGCTTTTTCAACCAATGCCACGCCAAATGGGGTTAATCCTCCTTTTTTACCCTCTCGCTTCGATGTAAAAAAACTTCCGTCAGCTGCATAATTTCTTCTGGACCAGTTAATTCCCAAGATTCTCACACCTAACTCGTAAAAGATATCCAAAAGATTGAGATCATCATAAAGCGGTTCAACACCCTCAAAAGCCAGCATAATGCCAATTTGATTTGTGTCTCTCAATGCCTCGATATCCGAATAGGATTTGATCAACTTCAGTTCTTCACCGGATTCTTGAATTTCCTGATACAAACAACTGATTTGATCCAGACACTTTCTCAAAGCCATTTCCGGCAAAAATATGTCATCAATATAGAGAGAAGAAACGATTAACCGGAACCCCCCTTCCCGAAAAGAAGGTATAAAATCTTCAAAAATAACGTTCTTTCTGCCTTTTCTCCTGCGTTCTTCAACAAACATCAATAGGTCAAAATGAATATCGACATTAAATTTCTGCATCCGAATCATCTCCTTTTGGTATATTATACACAAACCAGGTTCATTTATTTCTACCTCTCAAGAAGTGCTATAATAGAAAAGACATAATAAGGGGGGTCTTCATTGAAAGTTTACGGGAGAAATGTGATCAAAGAATTACTCATGAGTGATAAAAGACACTTGATCAAGAATATCTTTATCTCAAAAGAAGCTGAAGGATCCATAGAAAGTTTGAAGGCGGATCTTCAATCAAAGGGATTAAACTACTCTCTGGTACCCGCAAAAACACTTGATCATTTATTGGGGGAACGGGTAAGTCATCAAGGTATTTTTGCGGACATCGATGAATACACCTACCTTTGTGAAGATGAATACATACAAGCAAAATCCGTTGATGAACAGGGGTTTTTAATTTGTTTGGATCAGATAAACGATCCGCAGAATTTTGGCGCCATCATTAGAACGGCCTATGGGGCAGGAGCTGAGGCTGTCGTTATCACCAAAGACAATAGTGTTCAGGTTAATCCCACAGTGATCAAGGTGTCCACAGGATTGGTCTTCAACATGCCCGTTATTCAAACCGTAAACCTTTCACGTTTTTTGGATAACGTCAAATCTTCGGGATTCTGGATCTATTCTGCCGATATGGACGGAGAAGATTACAACCGGGTGGAATGGGATAAAAAAAGCGTTTTGGTGTTTGGTAACGAGGGCAAAGGCATACGGCGGTTGGTCAAAGAAAAATGCGATATCACCGTATCGATTCCCATGAAGCGTGAGATGGATTCGCTTAATCTGTCAGTTTCGGTGGGAATACTGGCTTTTTCGGTTGCCTTGAAAAGGTGATGAGGGCTTTGGCTATAAAGAAACTGCCTCAAGAAATTTACATGAAAATAGCTGCCGGCGAAGTGGTCACTTCAGCCGGGTCGGTGGTTAAGGAACTAATTGAAAACGCCATCGATTCCGGAGCAACA
>DAOTHY010000015.1:0-1695 GCA_035447925.1 Thermotogota bacterium | reverse complement strand
TCGTTGTTTTACCGTGGCAGTCAATTGGTAGAAGAAAAACGAATTCCAATGAATAGAGGAACGACCGTTGAAGTGAGAAACCTTTTTTTCAACGTTCCCGCCAGAAGGAAATTTTTAAAAACCTCTGCTTCGGAGTCACGGTATGTGTTGGACGTACTTGAAAAATTCCTTTTATCAAAACCGGATGTGGCATTTGAAATGATTCGAGATGGCAATCGAGTTTACTCCTGCTTGAAAGAACCACTGAAGATCCGTATTCAAAATGTTCTCAAAGTCAACGATCCAAATCAATTGTTGGATGTCAACCACCAACAGGGTGCTTTTTCAGTTGTGGGAGCTGTCAGTTCCCCCGAACTCAGCAGGCCCAACATGACCGGCATCACAACTTTTGTTAACGAGCGGTTTGTAAAAGACCCGATTGTTTACGCAGCTGTACGTGATTTTTTCACTCCCCTATTGGGAAAAGGGCGATATCCCGTGGCAGTTTTGTTTATGACTATCCCCAAATCCGAAGTGGATATCAACGTGCATCCACAAAAACTGGAGGTCAAGTATTCCGAGAGCAGCACGGTTTATTCTCTGATCAAGAACGCCTTGAAAAGTGCGTTTTCAAATCAATCGATGCAGATCAAAGAGGCCTTCTCAACCTTGAACTCGACGAATCAAAACCATCCGGTCAAATCTTTTCAATCACAAGACAGGCAATTGGGCCACCGTGCAGAATACGTCAAAGACATCCACATGAATGAATATTCACCTGGTCTTTTGTACAAAAGCCAAAGACAGCCTCAAATCTTGCAACCGATTCTTGATCAACCTGATTTCACAAAACAGCCTGTATCGGATAAACAAACGATCTTTTCTTCCGATAAGATACTGGGTATTGCCAATAAGCGCTATATCGTCATGGAGGATGCTACCGGTTTGGTATTAGTGGATTTTCACGCCGCTCACGAAAGAGTTCTTTATGAAAAGATCAGAAAAAGCGAGAAAAAACTGTTGATTCAAAAGCTACTTGAACCGTTAAGTATCGAGATAGATACGGCATCAAATCAAATCCTTCAAGAACAAACGGAAGCATTTGCCTCTTTAGGATTTTGTTACGAGCTGAACAAAGGTTCTGTAAAAATTACGGGTATACCCAATATTATCAAACAACAGGATGCTGTTGATGTTTTATTGGAAATCATTGACGAATTTAGAGTAACAGAATTGGAAAAAGAAAGCCAAGTATATGATCATATATACGCAACGATCGCCTGTCACCATGCCTTTCGAACGGGAGATTTTATCACTTTGGAGCAGGCCCGGGAATTGTTGAAAGAAATGAAGGATTATGAAGTGTTTTCCTGCCCGCACGGCAGGCCTGTTAAGTACAAGCTTTCGTTTTCACAGTTGGATGACTACTTTAAACGAAGTTAATGGCGGTGAAAAAATGAAAAAAGCAACCATCGGAAAACTACTAATGGACAAAAACAACAACACACCCGTTCTGGAGTTAAACGTAGAGGGAACGGATAAAAAGATTTATCTGTGGATCGGTGCCTGTGAAGCATGGGCTCTGGCTATGTCAATTGAGAATTTCCATCTCATTCGCCCCATGACCCATGATTTGTTGATATCAGCCGTCGAAACGATGGGGGGAATCTTCGAACACGTGGTGATACACTCAATCAAAAACGGAACATTCTTAGC
>DAOTHY010000014.1:4963-40896 GCA_035447925.1 Thermotogota bacterium | reverse complement strand
GAATTTGAAGGGGTTAATGATTGATGGATCAAAAGAAAAGTACCATTCTGTTAGTAGATGATGATTTGATGAATTTGACGATTTTGTCTTCATTGCTTGAGGAAAAATACAATCTGATGATTGCCCGTGGGGGAAAGCAGGCGTTGGATATCATAGAAACAGGCCCATTGCCGGATCTGGTTTTGCTGGACATCATGATGCCGGATCTTGACGGGTATAGTGTGTGTACCCTTCTCAAAAGTGAAGAGGCCACCAAGGATATTCCGGTCATCTTCATTTCAGCTATCGGGCATTCGATGGACGAAGAGGAGGGGCTAAACCTGGGAGCGGTTGATTTCATCAAAAAGCCGTTTGTCCCTTCCATTGTTTTAGCCCGTGTTGATACACAGTTGAAACTCGCAAATTCGCTAAGGGAATTGAAAGATCTATATTCCAAATCAACGATCATGAATCGGCTGATTAAATACAAAAATCATCAAATCGAGATGATTCTCAACCATTCGGGGGAAGGATATATGGTTCTTGATCAGGATCTGATCGTGCAGTCGGAGTATTCAAAAGAATGCGATAAAATCTTTGGTTTCGAAATAAGCGGCAAGCGTATTTTGGAGGTCTTTAATGGTTTTTCCGGTTACGATCCGAAAGCCGACACTGAAATTTTGACTGAATTATTCGAGCTGAGTGATAGGGAATTGAGAGAAAAAGTCGATGTGTATCTTGAATTATTACCGGAGGAATTGGAGAAAGCCGGGCAAATTTACAATGTGAGATATAACATGATCATGACGGAGAATATCGGAAAACGGCTGTTAATCGTTTTAAAGAACATCACCGAAAAAAAGCAACTGCAACAGCGTTTGGATGATGAGCGGAAAAAACTGCGGATGATCGTCAATATCGTTACGAATATAGACAATTATCGGTCAATTTTGAACAAAGCGATGACCTTTTTCGGCAGAACGATTTTTGAAGGGGTTGAAAAAGGAGAATATTGCTATTTGTTGAATATTTACATCCAAACCCACACATTAAAGGGATTATTTGGACAATACAATATTCAGCCGATTTATAACGTGCTGGATAAACTTGAAATCCTTCTCGACAGCATCCATGAAGACCTTTCAGAATCACAATCTCGACAATTGGTCAACGATATCAAAGAACTTGACATCGTGAATTGTATCAAGAGAACCAACGAGAAGATTGAAGAAACCATCGGCTTTGAAATGCTATCTGATGCCTGTTTTAACAATCATTTCATCGTGAATCAGAATAATTTGGAACGGATTAAAGAGAAAATCATGGCGGATTCCTGTATCGAAGGAAAGGATGTCATCTTAGCACAAATTGATCAGCTTAAATACATCAGTCTTTGTAATACCTTAAGGAGTTTGTGTGAGTATTCTAAAAAACTTTCCATGGAACTTGGCAAAGAAAAGGTCATCACCCGGATAAAAGGGGAGGATGTTTTTTTGGATCCGGTTCATTTCGGACCTTTTTTGGATTCTTTGGTGCATCTTTTCAGAAACATCGTGGATCATGGGATCGAACCACCCCAAGACCGTTATCGTAAAGGGAAAGAACTTGCCGGACGGATCGAGTGTGATATTCGATTTGAAAAGGATCAGGTTCTCTTGACCATTTCAGATGATGGCAAAGGGATTGACATTGACGAATTAAAAGGCTCAATCAAGGCGTTTAAAGGCTTCACGGATGAGCAAATTGATAAACTTTCGGATGAGCAGGCTATGGCAATACTCCTTGAAGAACGCTTTTCTTCCATCGGAGATGAAAATGCCTTCTCCGGAGGTGGTATGGGATTATCCGCAGTAAAAAGGGCTTTAGATGAAATAGAGGGTTCCTTTCAACTATACAGCGAAAAAGACAAAGGAACACGGTTTGAAATACGTTTCGACATGAAAGGGGATGAGTACTATCGCTAAGATACTGATTGTGGACGACAATTATCTGATGCGCCGAACCATTGAACGGATAGTTCGAGAAATGGGTCACGAAGTGGTTGGCGAGCTTGATAACGGGAAACATCTTCCTTTCAAATTTCGGGAACTGATTCCGGATCTGATCACCCTGGATATTGTCATGGCTGAAAAAACAGGACTTGAAGCGCTCAAAGAATTAAAGGATCAATATCCCTTTGCCAAAGTGATCATGGTCACTTCAATCGGACAGAAAAGAAAGGTCCTGCAAGCTTTGAAATTTGGGGCTGATCATTTTGTCGTTAAACCGATCAATGAGGAAAAACTAAAAAGCGTCATCAATCAGGTCTTAGGCCCAGTCAAGGCCGTAATAAAAGTAGAAGTCAAAAATAATAACCAAGACTTGACCGAAGAAAACAAGTCCCCGGGTTGATATTCCGAAATTTCCAGATTTCACACAGTTTTCAGTCCACTACCCTTTGCAGCCGCACTTGGGCTCCCTTAAAAAAGATTGTAAACTCCCTTAAATAAAGGCGCAGGGGAGGGCCCGCTTGCTCTCCCTCAAAATGGAACAGGTTTGATAGTTTAGGATATATTCAAGAAATTCTGTTTCTTCAAGGCAATCATGCTATGATTAACTGAGCAAAACAACCCGATGCTCAATTTATTTTGAAATATGGGGGTTATAGGAATGATTAGTTTGGAACAAGTGATGAATAATTCTGAAATAGGCTATGCTCGGCACAAAATTATCACCGATGAAACAGGCCGACCGGTTGATTATTGCTATCTTGCGGTGAATAAAGCATTTGAAACAATGACCGGTTTGAAAGGCAAGTCGCTCATCAATCATACGGTAACAGAGGTATTGCCAAAAACACTCGAGGATGATTTTGATTGGATCGGCTACTATGGAGCCATCGCCAAAGATGGAAGAAAACGGGTGATGGAGCAGTATTCATATGCCCTTGAAAAGTGGTTTCGTATTGAGGCCTTCTCGTGTGAATCCGGCTGTTTTACTACGCTTTTTTCCGACATCACTCACGAACGAGAGTTGACAGAAGCCTCAAAGACTTTTTTGGATGATCGAGAAGGAATGAATACATACGAACAGATTACCCGTAGAATGAAGAGGATTTCCGGAGCCTCTTATGTTGCGTTGAATCTCCTTATGGAGGAGAGTGGGCATTTTAAGACCGTATCCATCGCAGGCGTTCCCGCTTTTATACAAAAAGCAACCCAATTGGCAGGGTTCAGCCTCCTCAATAATGAATGGGAAAGCATTCCTCAAGTTTATGATCGTTTTAAAGATAAACGGGTGATTCAATTCGACCAACTGCATGAAATGATGGACCCCATCATTTCAAAGACCACCGTGCGGTTGTTCGAAAAGACGTTCAACCTTGGAAAAACCTTTATGATCAAAATCGTGCAACAGGATCAGGTCATAGGGGATTTTACCCTTATTTTCACAAAAGATCTCGACAATCAAGAAAACGGTCCCCTCAAGCATGAGACCCAGGTGGTGGTCTATGCGGATATGGTGGCGATGCTGTTTGGAAAACGGCGCAGGCAGCAAGAACTGGAAGAAAGAAAGAATCAGCTTCAGGAGAGTAAACGGCTCTATCAATCCGTTGCCGAAGATACACCGGCCATGATTTGCAGGTTCGATCCGGATATGAACATCACGTATATCAACCGGGCATATAGTGATTACTTTGAAAAAGAAGCCTCATCACTTGTTGGCAGCAGCTTTTTGGATTTGATTCCCAGGCAGCAGCAAGACGCTATCCGATCTGTTTTGGACAGACTCACACCGGAATCCCCCAGTATAACAACTGAACACCAGGTTCACACAGCGGACAATAAGGCTCTACGCTGGCATCGATGGACAAATCGTGCCCTTTTTGATAAAGAAGGCCGTATCGTTTCTTATCAGTCCGTGGGCTTGGACATCACACAGCAACGACAGACGCAGAAAGCGCTGGAAGCTGCCAACGAGCGTTTGCTAACGGTGATTAACAGCCTGGATTCAACGATATACATCTCCGACATGGATACCTATGAAATATTGCTGATCAACGAACATGCCCGCCAAAGGTGGGGAGACATCGTGGGAACAAAATGCTGGCAAACCATGCGTATAGATCAGGCCGAGCCTTGTACATTTTGTCCCAATTCAAAGTTATTGGATGCCACGGGAAAGCCCACAGGCATTGTCCGATGGGAGCATTTCAATGCCATCGACGAACGTTGGTATGATTGTTGGGATCAGGCCATTGAGTGGATTGACGGGCGAATGGTTCATATGGCGTTTGCTTCTGATATAACCGAACGAAAAGAGACCGAGATGGCTTTGCAAAAGGTCAAGGATGATTTACAGAATATCTCTGACCATATGCTGGACCTGGTTGCGGTTACCGATTTGCAAGGGCGTTATCGATTTGTCGGGGCTTCGTATAAAATAACCGGGTACAAACAAGAAGATCTCATTGGTAGAAATATCATAGAATTTGTAAACCCGGTTGACCTTTCCAAAGTGCAGGCGCAATTTGATGAACTCGTCAGTCAGAAGGTCAAGACAGGAAGGTCAACCTATCGTTTTCGGTGTGCAGACGGTACCTACTTGTGGTGTGAAACGTATGGAACCCTTATCCTGGATAAGCAGGGAAAACCGTTAGAGGTTTTGCTGAATACAAGGGATATTACCCAGCAAAGGAGACTGGAACAGGATAACAGAGAAAGCGAGCAAAGATTCCGTGCCCTTTTTGAAACGATGGCGCAAGGGGTGGTTTATCAGGACAAAGACGGGAACATCACCGCTGCCAACTCAGCAGCCGAAAGAATTTTAGGCATGTCTCTTGATCAAATGCAGGGGAAGACCTCCCTTGATCCAGCATGGCGGGCTGTTCATGAAGACGGTCAGCCGTATCTGGGCAACAATCATCCCGCTATGGTGGCATTGCAGACCGGTCAGCCGGTTTTTGGCGAAACCATGGGTGTTTACAATTCCCAAGAGCAAAAGTATCACTGGATCAAGGTGAATGCCGTTCCCCAGTTTCACGAAGGAGGGGAAAGGCCTTATCAGGTTTACGCCACTTTTGAGGATATTACAAAGGAATTGGAAACGAATCAGCTGTTAAAAAATAATCAAAGTCAACTTGAGCGGGTGCTTATGGAAACCGGCAAACAGAAAAGCCATGTGGAAGCCATGCATGAAATTGCCGTGGATGTCCTAAATTCTACAGCGTTTTTAGAAACAGCAACCAAACTGTTTAACGACTGTAAAAGATTGACCGGCGCCACTTCGGGGTATGTTGCATTATTGAATGAAGCCGGTGACGAAAACGAAGTGATTTATCTGGACTCAGGCGGGGATACATGTACCGTTGATCCTGAGTTACCCATGCCCATCAGAGGTCTCAGAGGGATTACCTATCATTCCGGTGAAGTGGAATACCACAATGATTTTATGCATTCACCGTATTGGTCACTGATGCCGCATGGACATGTGGGGTTAAACAACGTGCTGTTCGCTCCCCTGAAAAATGAAGAAAAGGTTGTTGGACTTCTTGGACTTGGTAACAAAGCGGGGGGATTTACCGATGAAGATGCTAAAACGGCAAAGACGGTGGCCAAATTCTGCTCCATCGCCCTTCAAAAAAGCCGTCTGATCACGCAGCTGACTCAAGAAAAAGAAAAAGCGGTAGACGCCAACCGGGCTAAGAGTACCTTTCTTGCCAACATGAGTCACGAGTTGCGAACACCCCTTAACGGGATTATTGGATTTAGTGAAATTCTAAAAAACACGGAGCTGAATCATGACCAACAGGGGTTTGTGGACACAGTCCATTCTTCAGCCATGCATCTGTCAGACGTCATCACGGATATTTTGGATTTCTCACGAATCGAAGCCGGGAAATTTGAGCTGCATCCTGAAAACACATCACTGAAAGAGCTTGTTGAGAAAACGATTTCTATCATCAGCCAGAAAGCCCGGCAAAAGGGATTGGCTTTAAATCTATCCTATGGCGAGCAGTTACCCCAAACCGTGTTTGTGGATGGTCCGAGACTGAGGCAAATCCTGTTGAATCTGCTCTCAAATGCCGTGAAATTTACAGACAGCGGATCAGTACACTTGACCATAAAATTGTTACAAAGACATTCAGACAGCGCTCTTCTCCTGTTCAGGGTTGATGATACCGGCAGGGGTATCAAGCAGGAGGATCAGACCAGGGTTTTTGAACCCTTCCATCAGACGGATATGTCCAGTTCCAAAAGTGCCGAAGGGACCGGCTTGGGACTGGCCATCATCAAGGAAATACTGGAAAAGATGGACAGCACGTTAAAACTTCAGAGTGTTTACGGCGAAGGCAGTACCTTTTCTTTCGAATTACTGGTATCGTGCGAACCATCACAGACAACGGGCACAAACCAAACGTTTGCCGAGAGAACGGAAGACCAGTCATCCTTTAAATATAAAAAGGTGCTCATCGTTGAGGACAATACCGTCAATATGAATTATGCTCAAACGATCCTGTCCATGTTTTCAAAGGACATTCAGATTCTCATGGCCAAAGACGGGAACGAGGCTTATCACGTCTTTTTAGAACACGCTCCCGACCTGATTTTAATGGATATTGTTATGCCCGGTGTCGATGGCTATCAGGCAACTGCAATGATCCGTCAACATGATGAGCAGGTTCCCATTATCGCCATGACCGCAAAGGCCTTGAAAGAGGACCGGGAGATTTGCCTGGCTGCTGGTATGAACGATTACATTACCAAGCCGGTTTCCGTATACCAGTTCAAAGAAACACTCAAAAAATATTTAGGGCCTTCTGAATAACAACATCAGTCAATTTTGAAATCGGTCTCAGGCCAGACGATTGCTTTTTTCATTCTCTGCTCTTTCAATCACTTAAAGTCAGCATACAGATCAACTTTTCCGCTGCTGCCAGAGGCCCGTCTTGTTCATAGCCTTCCAGCCCCAACCTCGTTTTAATCATACCAATTTTAACATCTGTTTCTCGCATTCGGTTAAAGAAGTGGTGTGCGATTGTTTCATGCTTTTCCTTTCTTTGAACGGCACCGAAAGGATTGGCAAAATAGCTGGTGGTGAGGCCGTTTTCGCCGGTTGTGCCCTTTGCCATTCTTTTTCCTTCCGAGAAAACGGCATATGCCGATTCATAGTCCTCGAAGAATGTGATGATGTCATTGTCACCGGAAACCTCTTCGTAATTGTTCACATAGAATAGGTAATCGATTTCAGTTTTCTGAATAATCTGGGAATATGGCATGAGTGGGACGATAACCCTGGCGTTGGCAATGTTGGGGTTCATGAAGATGCTTCGGTCCATGGCGGAATACGCATAGCCGGGCTGAAGATCGTCCAGTCTGACAAAGGCCCCTGTTTCGGTTCCCAATGCGTACACTTTACCATTCTCATCGATGTGCAGTGAGCCCATATCGTCAATGAGCATTTGTACGTTCGATGTGGCCGTATCGGGGAGTTTGTTGATAGCCTCCAGCGTTTCTGATTTTCCAGCGCCGCTGTCGCCGATGAGCATGACCTTGGCCGTTTTGCCATCTGGCATTTCAATTTTTGCCAATGCGCCGTGGACGGGCATGCATCCCCGGTCAATCTGAATGAGGTTGTGCACGGTGAGGATCATCTTTTTCATATATCCGAAGTAGTCAATTTCATCGGTTCTGGGAAGATAGCCGATATATCTCTCTCCTTCTTTATTCACCACACCCCTCATTTCATCTTCTGAAAAAATGGCTGGATCCAGCCCAAAAACCACATAGCCGTCTGGCTGTCTGGTTTGGAAAAGTTCCGGAGAAGCCAATTCAAACAAGTTCGCCAATCCAGCGCCAAGAGACAGATAATCCTGGTGAACGTAGACCATTTCCAGCAGTTTCCCCACCATGGTGGGGAAAACATACCATTGAGAATTGTCCAGATAAAAGCTTTGTAATTTTGACTTGTCCTTTACCGGAAACACGCCTTTTCGCTTGTTTGAACGGGTATAAAAGATTACCGGAGGTTCAAAAATGCCTTCCCAAACGTACGGGACACTGTAAAGGGATTCATTTTTCAGCTTGAGATTGGCGGGTATCTCAAAATGATCCACCAAAAAGGCCGCTTGTGCTCCACTTGGAAGCTGTCGGTAAATCTTGGGGGGAACCTGTTGAATATTCACCGATATGTTTCGGTAGGTATCCAGAACCAGTTTCTTAAAATCGTCATTGGTCCTGGCCAAGGCATATCCTTTGGACCGTCTTCTTTGTTCTACGGAACTGTAAGGTTCCCATCGAATCATAAACCGTTGAAAGCTTCTCCAGTAATTGTAAAAACTTTCTACAAACTCCTGAAGAACCCCTGAGAATAGGGCTTTGTTTTCTTCCGAAATATCGATGATCTTTTCCTCATAGAGATAATCAATTTTATTGAGATTCAACAGGTACATTACATTGATGATTTTTTTAAGATCGTAGCCGTTTTCGTTCTTAAAAGGTTCTAAAACGGCCAATATGGGGGCCTTTTTCTTTTGAAGTCTTTTGATAAAATTCTCAATCAACCATTTGAACAGACCCGACGAAAAGATCTGTGCAACGTTGGTATAGGAAATATCCCCCCTGAGGGTAACCGATACTTGAGAATCATAATGGGATGCATTCATTTGATGTTCCTCCTTTTTCAGGACTTAATTTCCAGAGTATATCACATTCGTTTTTATCGTATAATCAGATCAGGGGGTTGGGGTTGAGAAGCGAGGCGTTCGATGAAAAACAATTTCACGAAAATAAACGTAAAAAGTGCCCTTCATAAGGTTAAAGGCAATTTTCCCTTTCATTGGGATCTGAATGTATACCGTGGATGTGCCCATGGCTGTGTCTATTGTTACGCCCTTTACAGTCATGATTATTTGCAAGCGGATGGGGATTTTTACCATAAAATATATGTGAAGGAAAATCTGGTGGAGGTTTTGGAAAAGGAATTGAGAAAAAAGTCCTGGAAAGGAGAAATGGTAAACCTTGGCGGAGTAACGGACAGTTATCAGCCTTTGGAAAAAAGCATGGAGATGATGCGAGATATTCTCAAACTGTTTATCAAGTACCGAAACCCGCTGACCATTTCAACCAAGTCCGACTTGATTTTAAGGGATATTGACTTATACGCCCAATTGGCAAACCTAACCCACGTCAACGTCAGTGTGACAATTACAACACCGGATGAATCGATACGACAAAAGATTGAACCCTCTGCATCTGACAGTGCCAGAAGGTTTGATGTACTCAAGGCCTTTTCCCGAACAAGCGTGTCAACCGGATTGCATATCATGCCCATTATCCCCTTTGTTACAGATGATAAAGACGACTTGGAAGCACTGTTTCAGAAGGCCAGCCAATGCCATGTGGACTATCTGTTAACGGGCAAACTCTACCTCAGAGGGAAAACCCGACCCCGTTTTATTGGCTTTATGAGGGAGGAATTTGATAAGCATTTTCAGCAATTCGCCCGAATTTACAACCAAGAAGCCGCCCGGCTGGATTACACGACCCGATTAAATGCCAAAATCAAACAGCTCAGGAACAAATATCACATCGGGATCTATCAGCCTCCAAAACTGGAGAATCAAGGCCAGTTGAGGCTTTTTTAATCGGGTAAGAAAAACCCCACCTCACGGAGGTGGGGGGGGTATAAAAAACTCGTTTTCAAGATGTCTTATCTGAGACCAGAATACCATATTTTGTGGTTTTTGTCAATCCAACAACAATATATTGAGTGTTTTCATCCTGTAACAGCCTTTTCGGGTTTTTCACTGCTGATTGATGAGAGGCTTTAGCTTATAAGTTAAATTAATCCTTATTAGTATAGACAGCAATAACAATTGCAGAAGTTTCGTCTTATTCAAAAAGGGGTGATTGTATGAAAAAAGCTATTTTGATTGTTTATTTAACGGTTGTTTTTGTAATGATGTCTATGGCTTATGAAGTAAGCGCATTGGATGTGGATTTGGAACGATACGCCGGCACATGGTATGAGATCGGACGATACGGGTTGTTTTTTGAAATGGGTTTAACCAACGTAACCGCAGAATATACCCTGATGGAAGACGGGATGATTCAAGTGGTCAATCAGGGATATTACGGGGGACCTGAAGGGCTTAAAAGTTCCATTAAAGGCACGGCTTATGTGCCTAATCCTGATGAAACCGGAAAATTGCTGGTTCGGTTTTTCTCAACTTTTGAAAGTGATTATTGGGTGATTGACCTGGATGAAGAAAATTACTCCTATTCCATCGTCAGTCAACCCAGCAAAAACTTTCTATGGATTTTAAGCCGAACACCAAAAATGGATCCCCAACTGTATAACGAATTGATTGAAAAACTTCGTTCATGGGACTTCCCGGTTCAAAAAATCGAAAAGGTCGTTCAAGACTGGTCAAACTGAATCATCATCATCTTTTTAATCGTTCATAAAAAAGCCTTCGTTAAGAAGGTTTTTTTGTTTTATAAAGCAACTTACACTATGGTATAATGTATTGAAAAATTCGACATACCAACGGTAACAGGAGGTGAATGGTATTGTCAAAGATCCGGATTTACCAATTGGCCAAGCGGCTGGATATGTCAAGCAAAGACTTGATTACCGAACTGGAGGAGCTTGGCATACAAGTTAAAAATCACATGAGTGTCCTGGAAGAAGACGATGAGAAGCTCGTTATGGACTTGATGGATGAGGAATCGGAGGCTGAAGATATCATCTCAAAGAAAACCAAGATGCCAAAATCCGATAAAAAAGAAAATCCCACAAAGGTTGAGGCAAAACCCAAAAAGGAAGCGGTGAAAGAAGAACTAGAACAAAAACCCGTCAAGAAGGAAATCAAAAAGAAAGAACCCGTTAAAGAGGAAGAGCCAAAAAAGAAAGACGATGAGGATTGTGTCTATATCAACGTTCTTTCAATGACTTTAAGGGAATTGGCGGAAACCATTAAGGTTCCAATCAATAAAATCATCCAAGAATCCTTTGCAAAAGGTAAGATCCTTAATCCCAATCAGAAAATGGAGTTCGAAGAATGCGTTGATTTGGCACAAAAGTACGGGAAACGCCTAGAAATCGAAGAGGGCGAAGAACTACTGGAATCAAAAGAGGATGATCTGGATAAGCACCTAAAGGAATATTATGAAAAGATCTATTCCGAGAGAGCAGTGGAATTGGTTAACAGACCGCCGGTAGTAACTGTTATGGGTCACGTTGACCACGGTAAAACGACACTTCTGGATCATATTCGTTCTTCAAGGGTTGCCGAAAGCGAAGCTGGCGGAATCACACAGGCCATCGGCGCCTATCAGGTGCAATGCAAGAAAAACAACATCACCTTTATCGACACCCCCGGTCACGAGGCGTTCACGGAGATGCGTGCCAGAGGCGCTCAAGCCACAGATATTGTTATCCTGGTGGTAGCAGCAGACGACGGTGTCATGCCTCAGACGGAAGAAGCCTATAACCACGCAAAAGAGGCGAAGGTTCCCATTATCGTCGCCATCAACAAAATCGACAAACCGAATGCCAATATCGATCTGACCAAACAGCAGCTTTCGTCAAAACTTCGCCTGATTCCTGAAGATTGGGGCGGGGACACCGTCACCGTTCCCATCTCTGCAAAAACCGGCGAGGGAATTGATGATCTGCTGGAGATGGTAATTCTCATGTCGGAAATGCAGGATATCAAATGCTATCCAAAAGGAAGGGCGAGGGGCGTTATCGTTGAATCCGAGCTGGACCCGAAAATAGGGCCCACTGCTACCTGCATCCTGAAAGACGGCACGTTGAGAATCGGACAGTATTTTGTCTGCGGCAACACATGGGGTAAGATCAAGGCATTGAACGATGCCAAAGGCAAACGCATCAAAGAGGCCAAGCCCTCCGATCCCGTCAAAATCCTGGGATTTAACAATGTCCCGGACTCCCATTCCATTCTATATGTTGTGGAATCTGCCAACACCGCCCGATCAGTGGTGGAAAAGGTTCAGGAAAGAGACAAGGCCAATCAGCTGAAGCGAAAGCATATTTCCCTGGAAGAATTTTACGACATGGTTAAAGAAGGGGAGAGACAGGTGCTGAAAATTCTGATGAAGGCGGACAGTTATGGTACGGTTGAAGCGTTGAGAAACGCCATCGGAAAACTTCAGACCGAGGAAATCACCATAGAGGTCGTCCATGCGGGTATCGGGGCTATCACGCCCACCGATGTCATGCTGGCAGCAGCCTCAGATGCCGTTATTCTGGGATTCAAAGTCAAGGTCGACCAGAAATCCAGGCA
This sequence comes from Thermotogota bacterium, assembly GCA_035447925.1. GTDB lineage: Bacteria > Thermotogota > Thermotogae > MWEM01 > MWEM01 > JASUTC01. Next base: position 28,625 of record DAOTHY010000014.1, on the reverse strand, counting down.
TGAAGCAGAAAAGGAAGACGTTCAGATCAGGAGTTACGATATCATTTTCGACCTGATTGAAGATGTGAAAAAGGCCCTTCAAGGGATGCTGGCTCCCGAAGAAGTTGCCCAGACCATTGGACACGGAGAAGTCAAGCAAATCTTTAAAGTCAGAAAAATAGGCACCATCGCTGGGATCATCATCACGGAAGGCTTTGTTGAAAAGAAATCAAAGGTCAAGGTGTTCCGAAACGGCATAGAGGTTTATAACGGCGATTTGGACTCGCTAAAGCGATTCCAGAGCGATGCCGCAAAGGTCGAAGCCCCTAAGGAATGCGGTATTAAATTGATCAATTTCAACGACATTGCCGAAGGGGACGAGCTGGAATTCTACAACATCAATGAAATCGAACGTGAATTAGAATTCAGAAAATGAGATGTTTGTTCAAAATGCGGAGCTGTGCTTAGAGCAAATCAATAAACGAGCGATGATCAGCAAGGCACCTTTCGTGGGTGCCTTGTTTGATTTATTTCTGCCGAACCGGTGTCTGATCTGTTCGAAGCTGATCTGTTCCGAGGAAATCCTTTGTTGGAAATGCATCGATGCGTTGAAAACACTTTCGCCATCCGGAACGCTTCAAACGACACCGTCAATCGAAAAGATCTACATTTTCGATGATTACGACAGCCCGCTCACAGATCTGATCAAAGCGTATAAATACGGGTCGCATAAGATTCTCGAACGTTTTTTGGGTTATTTTTTGGCACTTCTACTGGCTTATTGGGCCTTACCCAAGACGATTGTTCCCATTCCTTCTCACAGGCAATCCAGAAGAACCCGGGGCTTTTCTTCCATGGAGAATATCGTGAGCAGGTGTAAACAAGATTTTGACCCGGAAATAACACCTTTGAATGCTTTAAAGAGGCTTGGAGAATATATTCCGCAGGCTTCACTCAGCGATCCCATCCAAAGAAAGGCAAACGCCTTGAAAGCCTATGCCCTATGTGAGATCTCTATTCCTGAAGAGTTGGTGCTTGTGGACGATGTGATGACCAGCGGAAACACCCTGGAAGCCGTTGCAAAAATAATCAAATCAAAAAGAACTGATTGCCGCATCAGTGGGGCTGTTTTCGTTAAAAGGGGGAGATGACCATGACCAAAAAAAGGGCACATAAACGCATTGCACCCGAAAAGATCATTGTCTCACACAGAAATCCTGATTTCGACGCCTTTTCTTCGACAGTTGGCGCCAAATTACTGTTTCCTGATCACATTATCGTTCATTCAGGCGAGGCTTCCAACAATCTGCAGGAGTTCATGACCATTTACGAGGAAAAATTCCCCTTCTACATGGAAAAAGAAGTGGATTTCTCGACTGTTCGGGAAGTGGTGGTATGCGATGCCAGTGTCTGTGAACGACTCGGTAAGAAAATCCAATCCCTTTTCAATAATCCCGCTTTGAAAGTAACGATCTTTGACCATCACCCCGTCGAACCTTCCATGATCTTTCCCCTACAGTCCGATAAAAAGGTCTCATTGGAGGAAATTGGCTCGGCAAGTACCTTGGTCGTCGAGGAACTTCAAAGAAAGAACGTTAAAATCAAAGTGGAGGAAAGTACTCTGCTGTCCATCGGCATTTATGAAGACACGGGAAATTTCCTGTTCTCCTCCACAACCCCCAGAGATATGCAGGCTTGTGCCTATCTGCTTGACCAACAAGCCAACATCGATGTGATCTCCGCCTTCGTAAAAACAGAAATGACCCTGGAACAAATAGAACTCATGAAAACCCTTGAAAATAATATCCACACATCCGTTATCAACAAGGTGGACATTCATATCAGCACAGCTGAAATCGACGGTTTTGTGGGCGGATTGAATCTGATCACCAGTAAAATATGGCTTTCCAAAGGGTTTGACACCTTCATCAGCGTGGTGAAGATGGGAGAAAAAACATACATTGTGGGCAGAACCATCTCCCCCGATGTTAATTTGGGTGAGTTGATGGGACATCTTAGAGGCGGCGGCCACAAACGGGCTGCTGCCTGTAAAATGATTGATGTGACCTTGGATGAAGCCTTGGGTAAACTGACATCCGAATTGTCAAACTATGTCAGTGCCGCAGTAAAAGCCTCCGACATCATGAGTTATCCGGTTAAGACCCTCTTATCTAAAATGCAAATCAAACGGGCTCACAAAATCATGAATCTCACCGGTTACGGGGGCATTCCCGTCATCGAAGAAGACAAATTAGTGGGAATTGTTGTGCGCCGTGATGTTGTCAAAGCGATGGATCACGGATTAGGATCCAATCCCGTTAAAAGCATCATGTCAACGAATTTGATCGTAGCAGACGGGGATGATTCGGTGGAACTGGTTAAACAGAAGATGATCGAAAACGGGGTGGGCAGAATCCCGGTCATCCGTAACGGAGTCCTGGCTGGATTAATCACCCGAACGGACATCATTCGGGAGGTTTACCATCACGAAAAAAAACATGCCCTTTTGGTGAATGAAGATTCCAGAATATACAATGTAAAAAGCCTGATGCTGAAAAACCTGAATTTGGAAATCTACCGTTTTTTGGAATCTTTGGGCGAGGTGGCTGAAAAAACCGGGTATAAAATATTTATTGTGGGGGGATTCGTCAGGGATCTTTTATTGGGGGTAGACAATCTGGATATCGATATTGTGGTAGAGGGGAACGCCATTGAATTTACCGAAAGACTCAAAGCCTTCCGAGAGATCAAAGCGGATATACACAGCAAGTTTCTGACGGCAAAAGTCTATTTTCCTCAAGATCATATCGAAGTTGACTTTGCCACTGCCAGAACGGAATACTATGAATATCCCGGAGCATTACCCAGTGTCGATCAGGCCCACCTAAAAAAAGACCTGTACAGAAGGGATTTCACCATCAACGCCATGGCCATTGCATTGAATACCCCTTCATTCGGACGGCTCATCGACTATTTTGGCAGCCGCAAGGATATGGACTCCGCCAAGATCAAGATTCTATACAACACCAGTTTTATCGATGACCCCACCCGTATCCTCAGGGGTATCCGTTACGAACAGCGTTATGGGTTTTCGCTTGAGGAAAGAACGTTAGAACACTTGGAAAAAGCCCTTGAAGACGAATATCTGGAAAAGATCAGCGGGGGGCGAATTCGCTATGAACTCAACCGGATTTTGGAAGAGCCCCGTAATATACACATTATTAAACGGTTGGGCGAACTGAACATCCTGAAGCACCTTTTCGAACAAACCTATTACACCCACGGGCTTTCGGTAAAAATTGAAAAAGCCCTCTCATCCCTCAAATGGTTTGAGGTATTCCATGCGGGAACGTACACCATCGATCCCTTTTACTGCCTGTTGTACATCCTCACAGAATACTATACCGAACAGCAGCTGAATACCGTTAAAGATAAATACGGGGTTCCAAAAAAAGTTGTGGCGGAGATATACAGCCTGTCAAAGATCGTGGAGATTCTTGCCAAATTGTTTCTGGAAGAAATGCCGTTTTCGGATATCTACAGCACCGTTGATGGTCTTTCACCTGAAGGTTATTGTTATCTGTCTGCCTATTTGGATGAGGGGGGGCTATCCCACCTGAAAGAATATCTCAGAACGAGAAAGCGTATCAAACTACACTGTACAAATGGCAAACGCCTGATCCGTGAGTTTGGAATCGAGCCGGGAGAGAAGATCAGAGAAATTATCAAACACATCGTTAAAAAGAAGCTGGACGGGGAGATTTTGGACCGGGAAAGCGAAAATCAGTATTTACTCGCATATTTGCAGCAACAAACCGCCAGCAGACGAGAAGCTGATTGAAAGAGTCAGCTGCTAACAAATAATCTTTACATACCGTCCTTTTTTTTAGTGTATAATATAAAGAAAAGAGTCTAAATACAAAAACACATGGATTGTTCATGCGTTTTTATCTTCTCAGGCTTTAAAAATCTTATTAGTCCATAAATTCAAGGGGGGACTTTTTGATGGAAAAAATAGCACGTATCTTCTTTGTGTTTACACTGCTTTTTGCAGCGGCGTTTATTATATTTTTTCTGCTGTATGCGCAGACCAAAAATGAGGTGACAAGCTCGAATGTTGACAAAGCCGCATTACAGCAATCGGTCAGCACACTCAACAACGACTTGAACCGCCAGGAGGTCTTATACGAAGAACTGGAAAGAAAGTACAATGCATTGAAAGAAGCAGCCTCTGAAACCTCCGAGATCAACATCCAGAAACTGAAGGATCAGATTTACGATCAACAGAAGCAGATTGATGATTTACAGGAGCTGATCAGCCAAAAGGACACCGCCATTGCTTCTCTTTCTCAAGGTGCATCCCCAACAGTCACCACCGCCGTTGTCGATACCGAACAAATTGCACAGGTCTCTGCCGACTACGAAAAGGAAATCGACAGACTTCAAGATGAAATTTCCCGACAAAACGAACAGATTAAAGCACTGACAGCCGAATTGGAATCGGATGATGTGGATGAGCGGATTCAGCAGCTTCAATTAACCCTCTCTCAACACCAAAGTGACCTGGAAAGTGCCAAAACGCAGATCAGTACATACGAATCCCGGCTGGCAGAGCGGGAAAAGGAAATTGTCAATCTGAATGAGCAACTGACCCAAGCCGGCGAGAGTGCGAAGATGATCGCTGAAAAGCAAAAAGAAATTGCATCGCTTGAAAGTGAAATCAGCGCACTCAATCAAGTCATCGAAGAAAATCAACAGACCATCAAAACAAAAGACACCGAACTCACCGAACTGACTGGACAACTCAACAATGCGAACACCCAAATCGGCAAATTGAATGAAACGTTGGCAAGGGAAAGAAAATACGATCCCATTCCGGATGGCGAAGCGGATGCTGTGAAGTACAAATACCTGCTGTTAGGCGAAGATGCACTTTCAGCCGGAGACAGTATCAAAAGCGCCGATTACTTTATGCGGGCTGATCTGAACAACCTTGCGTTGGGAGATCTGCAGCAGGTCTATTCCAGAAAAAGGGAGCTGGCTTTTCAAAAAGCCATCGCAGAATACTACTCTGATGGGTACGAGCGATATAAAAACAGCGAATATTCCGAGGCCCTTGAGTCATTTACCAAAGCCTTGAGTTTTGCACAGGATGTTCAATCGAATTATCGTGATGACACGTTGTATTACAAGGCATTATCCGAATTTAACCTGCAAAATTATGCAGAGACCGAAAAGGACTTGAAATTCCTCATGCAAACGGAAAAAAATTCCACCTACATTCCCCACGCTTTGTATTATCTGGCCAAAGTGTATGAACAACTGGCGGACCGTGTCAACCTTGAAAAAACGGCCAAAGAGTTATCCAAATACAACCAGTACAGCAGTTATGCCAAAAAAATCCTGGACTCGCTGAATTAGGGGGAATGGTATGCGTAAATTATTTGGAACAGATGGCATAAGAGGTGTGGCGGGAAAAGAAATTTCAGCCGATCTGGCTTTCAGGTTGGGTAACGCCATTGCCCAAATCGTTCTTAAAGACGGCATTAAAGATCTCATGTTGGCAAAAGACACCCGGATATCCTGTGATATGCTGGAGGCGGCCGTTGCGTCGGGAGCCGCATCGGGGGGGATGAACGTCAAATGTTGTTCTGTGATGCCTACGCCGGCCCTGGCCAAGATAACCGACATCAATCAGTCAGCGGGTGTGATGATCAGCGCCTCTCATAATTCGTTTGAATACAACGGTCTGAAAGTCATCAAAAACGGCTTCAAACTGCCGGACTGCGAAGAAGAGGAAATCGAGGATATCATTTTAGCCGGCAGCATTAAAGCCCAGACGCATCATGAGCTGGGTCGAATCTCAGCTTATCCGGAAGCCAGGGGACTGTATCTCAGGTGGATTTACAAACACTTCGATGATTTGGATCTGGCCGGTTTCCCGATTGAGAGCAACTCAAAACAACTTCATATCGTCTTTGATGCATCCAACGGCGCTTCTTTTTCCATCGCACCGGAAGTATACCGGACACTGGGCGCCAAGGTCACTCTCATCAACGCCAATCCCGACGGCTACAATATCAACTTGAACTGTGGTTCACAGCACACACAAACCTTGGCGGATACCGTCACGGAACTCAACGCAGACATCGGCATCGCCCACGACGGGGATGCTGACCGATGTATTCTTATCGATGAAACGGGTCGTGAAGTCGACGGCGATAAAATCATGGCCATTACGGCAAATTATTACCGTGAAAGCAATCGGCTTGCCAACGACCTGGTTATTGCAACAGTCATGAGCAACCTGGGGTTTGAAAAATACATCAGCGAGCGGGGCATGAAATTGATCCGCACACGGGTCGGAGACCGCTATGTATTGGAAGAAATGAAAAAACAGGGGGCGATGATCGGCGGGGAACAGTCAGGACATATCATTTATTTCGACCGAAATACCACCGGAGACGGACTCATCACCTCATTGACCGTGCTTGAAACCATGGCCCACTTTGGCAAAAAACTGTCATCGCTCATCAACGATATTCCCCGTTTTCCACAGGTATTGAAAAACATTCAGATATACGATAAAGAAAAGATTATGGAATCGGCGCAGCTGAGTGAAGCGCTGGAAAAAGCAAGGGATATCCTGAAAAACACCGGGAGAATCCTCATCCGGCCTTCCGGTACAGAGCCGCTCATCCGAATCATGATTGAAGGTAACAACGAAGAGCAAATCACGAAGCTCGCCAACGATATATTGGCAACGGTGGAAGGTATCAATGCTCGATAAAATCATTGTAAAAGGTGCTAAAGAACATAATTTAAAAAATATCGACTGTCAGATTCCCAGAAACTCATTGACGGTTATCACCGGATTATCCGGCTCCGGCAAGTCTTCTTTGGCGTTTGATACCATATACGCCGAAGGCCAGCGGCGCTATCTGGAATCGTTATCCTCTTATGCCCGGCAATTTCTGGGAGACTTAAAAAAGCCGGATGTGGATGCCATCGAAGGCCTGTCACCGTCTGTAGCAATCGACCAGAAAACGGTCAGCCATAACCCCCGTTCCACGGTTGGAACCGTTACCGAGATATACGATTATCTCAGACTGCTTTACGCCCATATCGGTATTCCTCATTGTCCGGAATGCGGCAGAAAGCTGTCCAGGATGAGTGTGGATGAGATTGTGGACATTTTGTATTCGGAAATGCCCGCAGAATCCAGGATCATCATATACGCACCCGTAGCCAGAGAGAAAAGGGGAGAATTTAAAAAAGAAATCGCCAAATTCAAAAAAAAGGGGTACTCAAAAATCCTCATCGACGGCCATCTCTTTGATCTGGAAGAAGTAATTGAGCTGGAGAAAAACATTCGCCACACCATCTTGCTGATGATAGACCGGCTGAAGCTGGAAAAAGACCGGGACCACATGCAGCGTTTGGCGGATTCAATCGAATTGGCGCTTAAAGAAGGCGATGGCTTTGTCGAGATTGAAAATCACGAGAGTGGCGACTCTCAAGTTTTTAGCGAAGACTTCATCTGCCCGGCCTGTGGAATCAGCATACCCGAAATCACACCCAAAATCTTTTCCTTCAACACCCCCTATGGTGCTTGCCCAGAATGCACGGGCCTGGGCTACAAACTGGAAATCTCCCCCGATCTCATCGTGGAAAAGGAAAAGAGTGTGAACGAAGGGGCCATCGGGATGTTCAGGGACGGCTACATGTTCGATTTGCTCGTTAAAGTGTGCAAAACTTACGGCGGGGATCCCAACACCCCTTTTCGGGAACTTCCGCAAAAGGCCCAAGATGCGCTGATTTACGGCAGTGATAAAAAAATCAAACAGCGCTATGAATTCGACTCCGGTCATTACGAGACCTCCAAGGAATTCGAAGGGGTTTACAACAACATCAAACGGCGTTACCATCAAACCAATTCCACCGGCATTCGGGAGTGGATTGAGAATCGATTTATGCAGAAACAGCCCTGCGACACCTGCCATGGACACAAATTGAGGCCCGAAGCCTTGGCTGTCATCGTCAACGGGTCAAATATCTCGGAATTGACTGAAATGCCGATTGAACAGGCGTATGCGTTTATCAACACCATGAAATTGACTCAAAGGGAAGCTGCAATCACTCAGGAAGTGGTCAAAGAAATAAAAAGAAGGATTCAATTTCTGATCGATGTGGGATTGGATTATCTCACACTGGCAAGACGGGCTTCCACCCTTTCGGGCGGCGAATCTCAGAGGATACGTTTGGCCACGCAGATCGGGTCAAGATTGCAAGGGGTATTGTATGTACTGGACGAACCCACGATAGGTCTTCACCAGCGGGACAACTCCAGATTGATCAAAACCTTGCTGGAATTGCGGGATGTGGGCAACACCATTGTGGTGGTGGAACATGATGAGCAAGTTATCCGGAATTCCGATTACTTGGTCGATCTTGGACCTGCCGCAGGGGTTCACGGCGGTGAAATCGTTTTTGAAGGCGAAGTGGCAAACATCGTTGATTATCAGGAGGGGATTTCCCAAACGGCGGATTATCTCAACGGCAGAAAAAAAATCCCTTTGAAGGATTCACAAAGGTCAATATCGAGTGAGAAAATAGTGTTAAAAGGCGCCGGACAAAACAACCTGAAAAACCTGTCCGTCGAATTTCCTCTGGGGATTCTCATTTGCGTTACAGGTGTTTCAGGGTCGGGAAAATCATCTCTGGTGAATGAAACCCTGTATCCACTGATGAAAAACCGGATTTACAGAACCCACGACGAAGTGGGGATACACGAAGGCATCGAAGGTCTTGAAAAAGTCGACAAAGTCATCGAACTGAATCAATCCCCCATCGGACGAACCCCCAGGAGCAACCCCGCCACCTACACCAAGGTATTCGATGAAATCAGGGATTTGTTTGCCCGAACACCGGAAGCCAGGGCTAGAGGATATTCCAAGAGCCGTTTCAGCTTCAACGTGAAAGGCGGACGTTGCGAGTCCTGCAGCGGCCACGGACAAGTCAAGATTGAAATGCAGTTTCTTCCCGACGTTTATGTGGATTGCGATGTGTGTAAAGGCAAGCGGTTTAACCGGGAAACACTGGAAGTCAAATACCGGGGGAAAAGCATCTCGGATATACTGGAAATGACCATCGATGAAGCCCGGGATTTTTTCAAAAACATCAACAAGATTCGTGATACCCTGCAAATTCTTCAGGATGTGGGATTGGGATACATCAAACTGGGACAGCCCGCCACAACCCTTTCCGGAGGAGAGGCGCAACGGATCAAAATCGCTGCTGAACTGCGAAAACAAGCCACCGGTTCAACCGTATACATCCTGGATGAGCCCACAACCGGATTGCATTTTGAAGACGTCCGCCGGTTGATGGAAATCTTGGATCGTCTGGTAGAAAGGGGTAACACGGTCATCGTCATCGAACACAACCTGGACATCATCAAAAACGCAGACTGGATCATCGATTTGGGTCCTGAAGGAGGAGACAAAGGCGGCAACCTGGTATTTACCGGCCCCATCAGCGAGCTCATGAAAAGCACCCATTCTTATACGGGAAAATACCTGGCGGAGTACCTTTCGAATATGAATCAACCGGCCAGGCAAGAGGAATAATACCCGGCTCTCAATCATTTTAGGGTAATACACTTAAAAAGGACTGCAAGCTGGCTGTAAAAATGAAGGAGGTATAATGCAATTTTTCGGAAAAAAAGAACTGAGAATCATTGAACTGTTCGAGGATCACATGGTAGCCGTTGAAAACACAGTAAATTCTTTAATTGACTTCTTAAAAAATCTGGAGAAGCCGGACATCGATCGGCAAAGCTATGTTGAAAAGATCAGAAAACATGAAAGTGATGCCGATGACAAGCGTAGAAAGATGGAAACAGAGATGTATCTGGGGGCGTTTTTACCGAATTTCAGGGGAGACCTTCTGGGTATTGCAGAATCCATCGATGTGGTTGCAAACAAGGCGGAATCAACAGCAGACCTGATCGAACTTCAAAATATTGATATCCCCAAAGAATTCATACCCAAACTCATTGAACTGGCTGAAAAATCATTGGAAACTTATTTATGTGTTAAAAAAGCCGCCACCTCCATCTTCGATGACATGGATTTGGCAAACGAATACATCAACAAAACAGAAGACCTTGAACATGAAAGTGATATACTGGAAAAGGCGTTGGTACGAACCCTTTTTAGGAAGGAAGAAATTGAATTAGCCCACAAAATACAGCTGGAGAAACTCATCAAGAAACTGGCTGATATTTCCGACCAGGCTGAAAATGTATCAGACCGGCTGCAGATCGTGATTTTCAAAAGGAGAATTTAATGCACAACCTGGACGAAAAAAAAGAACAATTCGGCAGACTCCTGAATATCATGGAGCAACTGCGAGGTGAAACAGGCTGCGAATGGGACAAGAAGCAGACCCATGAATCCCTGAAACCCTACGCCATCGAGGAGGCTTATGAGGTTTCCGATGCCGTGGACAGCGGCGATGTGGAGGAGCTGAAGGGAGAACTGGGGGATCTGCTCCTACAAACCGTGTTTCACGCACAGATCGGCAGCGAAGAAGGCCTGTTTGACATGTACGATGTTCTGAAAACCGTCAATGAAAAAATGATTCGGCGACACCCACACGTTTTTGAAGATGCTGAAAAATTCAGCTATTCCTATAAACAATGGGAAGACATCAAAGCGGCAGAGAAGGGCAAACAAGCCCTCTCACGAATCGGTAAAATCAACAAGGCGCTGCCCGCACTCTCTATGGCACGCAGAGTCCAGGAAAACGCAGCTGAATGCGGATTTGACTGGGAACAGACCGAAGATGCCTTGTTGAAAATCGACGAAGAATTAGTGGAATTAAAGGACGAAATTCGTCATGAAAAGGGTATAGCCGCTAATCAGGCAAGGATTGAAGAAGAATTTGGGGATTTGTTGTTCGCAGCGGTCAATGTAGCCAGATTTCTGAAAATCGACCCGGAAAACGCCTTGCGAAAGGCAACTGACAAATTCATCAAGCGGTTCAGGCAAATGGAAGACTTGATCAAAGCAGACGAGAAGGTATTTGAAGATCAGCCACTCCAAACATTGGACGAGTATTGGGAAAGGGCAAAGAAAATTGGACTTTAAAATCAGTAGCGGTTATGAACCCTCCGGCGATCAGCCGGAAGCCATTGAGAATATCTGCCAATCCATTCAAAGCGGAAACGCCTATCAGACCCTTTTAGGTGTCACAGGATCCGGTAAGACCTTCACCATGGCCCATGTGATTCAACGACTGGGAAGACAGGCGTTGATTATTTCACCCAACAAAACATTGGCAGCTCAGCTTTACAGGGAATTCAAGGAATTTTTTCCTGAAAACAGGGTCGAGTTCTTTATCAGTTATTACGACTATTATCAGCCGGAAGCCTACATACCAAAACGGGATATTTTTGTTGAAAAAGAAGCCCAGATCAACGAAATTATTGAGAAAATGAGACTGTCCGTTCTCCAATCCGTCATCACCCGAAGGGATGTCATCGTCATCGCAAGCGTTTCGTGCATCTACGGGTCAGGCAATCCCGACGATTTCCGAAAGATGAACCTGGTTTTGGAAAAAGGGACGTCAATTCCCAGAAGGGAATTGACGATGAAACTGGCGGAAATGCAGTACGACCGGTCTGAAGACGTCTTGAAGGGCGGTAACTACAGAATCAAGGGAGAAGTGCTGGAAGTCTTTCCGGGTTACACCGACATGGGGATTCGGGTTGAGTTTTTCGATGATGAAATAGACACCATTTACAGCTTCGATCCGGTTACCCGAAGCAAGATCGAAGATTACGACCGGTTCATCGTCTATCCGGCTACCGAATACGTCACCACCGAGGAAAAGATCAAGCTGGCTATCAAGACCATTGAGGAAGAGCTTGCTGAACAAATTCAGCAGTTCAAGAATCAAAATAAACTAATCGAGGCTCAAAGAATCGAGCAACGAACCAAACAGGATTTGGAGATGCTTTCAGAAATGGGGTATTGTCAAGGTATCGAAAATTATTCCAGGCATTTTGACCAGCGAAAACCAGGACAACCGCCCTGGACCCTGCTGGATTATTTTGAAGATGATTTTATCACCATTATTGATGAATCCCATATCGCCGTTCCCCAGCTTAGAGCAATGTCCAGGGGAGATTCATCCAGAAAACAGAATTTGGTGGATTACGGGTTTCGATTACCCTCAGCGGTCGACAACCGCCCGTTGAACTTCGAGGAATTCACCAAACGAGTGGGGCAAATTGTATTCACATCCGCAACACCCGGTGATTTTGAAAAACAGCATTCGGCTGCCATCATTCAGCAGATCATCCGACCCACAGGCCTGGTAGATCCGGAGATTGAATTCAGAGAATCCAGAAACCAGATCGACGACCTGCTGGAAGAAATTCATGAACGGGTCAAACGCAACGAACGCATCCTGGTCCTGACCTTAACCAAATCCATGGCCGAGCGCTTGAGTGAATACCTGCAGGAATTGGGAACAAAGGCTGAATACATCCACTCGGAACTGGGAACGGTGGAAAGGGTGGAGGTTCTGAGGAAACTGAGAAGCGGGGAAATCGATGTGGCGGTGGGCATCAACCTGCTGAGGGAAGGGCTGGACTTGCCCGAAGTCTCACTGGTCGCCATTTTGGATGCGGATCGGGAGGGATTTCTAAGAAATGAAACCACTCTGATTCAGATCGTGGGAAGGGCGGCACGAAATGTCAATGGCAAAGTGATCATGTATGGAGAACGGATCTCACACGCCATTGCCGTAACCATGGAGGAAACCAGTCGCCGGCGTGAGATTCAGCTGGCCTATAACGCGAAGCATCACATCACCCCTCAGACCATCAAAAAGGCCATTGAGTCCGATATGTTCGCCCAGTTCAGGGGTGAAGACGAAGAAGACTACGAAGGGATCAGCGAAAACACCAAGCAATTGTTGAGTGTGGCCGAAAGCGTGGAACGGGAGAGTTATCTGGATCTTCTAAAAGAAGAGATGAACAAAGCAGCACTTGAATTGCGGTTTGAAGATGCCGCCAAATTAAGGGATGAAATGCAGAAACTGGAAAGAAAATCGTAAAAGCGGAGGGAAGGCTATGGCTTATCTGGATATTATCAAAACTGGGGGACCCATTATCATCGTCATCTTTGTGACGGCGGCAGTGGGACTATTTTTCTTCTTTGAGCGGCTCATCATGCTCTCATCTATCAAATCGTGCATGAAAACGGGAGCAGAGAATGCATTCCTGTCCTCGTTAAATACCAAAATCAACAAAACCCGATCAAGAAATGCGGACGAAATACAGGAAATCGTGGGATTGCACTGTGAAAAGCTGTACAAAAATTTCAGAATCATCACCATTGCCACAACCATCTCCCCCTTGTTGGGGTTATTGGGAACCACCACCGGAATGATCAAGATCTTCAACACCATCGAGCAAACGGAAGGTCTGAAATACGCAGATGAGTTGGCCCACGGGATAGGCGAAGCCCTTTACACCACCATTGCGGGTTTGATCGTCGCTATCGCCTTAAGCATCCTGATCGGCTTCATTAAAGAAATGGCAACGAACATCCGTCATGACCTGACTGATTATTATGTCATGGAATGCCTGAAAACCAAAGAGCCCGCAAAAAGGATGATATAATCCCATGGCCAGGCATGATTACGACTCGGAAACGTCCATCAACATTACCCCGTTGATCGATATTCTGTTTATTCTTCTGCTGTTTTTTATTCTCACTTCTACATTTGATCTGGAAAACGAACGGTCAATCGACATCACATTGCCCCAAACCCAGACCGATCAGGTGATAGAGACACCTGAAATATTCAGGATTACTGTGGATGCAGACAGTAACCTGTTCTTGGAATCCGAAGAAATCACCATTGAACAGCTCACAGCCTCCGCAGAAAGAAAACACAAAAGCTCCGGGGAGTTTATTACCGTGATATCGGCCGATGAAAAGGCCTCACACGGTGTCGTGATGAAGGTTCTGGACACGCTGCGCCTGTCCGGCATCAGTAATATCAACATACAAGTGCGTTGAGAGGGGGGGACATCATCGAAGGAAAGTATGTTCAGGAAAAAGAGATCGAACCCAAATTCATCATATCCGGTATATTGGCGGCAATCGTTGAAGTCCTGCTGATCGTTGCCCTGCTGTTTGTTATCAATTCTTCTCCATATGAGACTAAAAAGGAGGCGTTCTTATCCATCAATATCAATTTGAGTTCCTCCAAAGCTCCGGCGATTGTCGAGAAAGTGCCGGTTGAACCCGATCCGGATCCGGTAACTGCCAGCGAAGAGCAACCGGTCAGCAAGCAACCCGATCCCCTCTTTGAAGCGCTGAAAACCTTCCAGGCTGAACCCGCACAAACGGTGGAAGGCGTCACTTCCGGAATAAAAACCCTTGAAGTGTCTGAGCCGGATCATTCACTGAATATTCCAGAAAGCATCTTTGAACAAAAGACCCTGGATTTCAATCAGATTCAAGCGGCTCCACCAACAAAAAAAGCCATCAACAAAGATGTGTTGTTCTCCGTTAATCAAACATCAACTAGCGAAAAGCAAAACGCTGAAATTTTAGATTTAAATGCCCTTGAACAATACGATATTCCCAACCTCGACAGCGTCAAAAGCGGCCTACAACAGGACTATCAGGCATTACTGTCAAAACCGGGCATCCGCAAAGAAGCCGTCTCCGGACAGGTTGTCGTGGAATTATACATTACGGGAACTTCCGCAAACACGCTGGTCAATATCTCCAGCGCTGTTTCACCTGAATTGGCCAACATTGTGGTCAAAAACCTAAAACTACTCTACATTCCCGATCGTATCGATCCGCTGCGATTACAAGTGAGTGTTTCTTTCAGGGCAAATTGACCTTAAAAACCCACATCGAAATTATAGGTAATTCCGATACTGAGTATGGTATTTTCGGCAAAACCAGCAGTAACATTGTTACCGGACAAATCAAAAACGGCAAAAAACTCAAAAAAACCGATGACATTACGGGCAACCGCAAAGGTGGAACCAGCTCCGATCCCCCACTTGGTAGGAGCAAACTCGAACTTTCCGTCGTTGATCTCGATATGCGGTGTAATACCGGCAAATATTCTCAACTCTGGAGTTCCCCAACCGATGGACGGCGAGACGATAAACCGGTAGCTGGTAAAATCAACTTCCGGACCGACCTTTGGCATAACGGCGATTTCAAGTCCCCCCAGCCCAAACTGACTCCTCGCAACAAATCCGATATAACTGTTGTTGTCACCCTCCAAGTCTCCGTTGAAGATTATGCCCGTTTGCAACGCAAAGGCGACCGGCAGTAAAAGGGTGATTAAAACCCCTGAGATCATCCATCTTTTCATAAAACAAAAACCCCCTCAAATTCAATATTTTTTGACGATTTCTTCCACTTCTTTTTTTATCTGCTCCAAACTCCCATGAACAACCCCCAGTGTCATATTCGAATTGCCGCCCCCCTGAATATTCAGGCTGGTTTTCAACGAATTTAAAATCTCCTGAGCATTGATTTTTTCATGGGTTGAAATGATATTGAAACCATTACTCTTGGACTTCTCGAATAAAAAAACGGCGATGGTATCCGGCTCGTTCAGGATCTCCTTCGAAAGCCCTTTTGCACTCTCTTCAGACGGTAAGACCTTGACAATTCTTCTCTTCCCGTCTATGCCTCTGGTTTGAATATTCTGATACATTTCCTTGGCAAGCGATTCGGAAAGGCGCCGACTCATCTTTGAAACTGATTTATTTTCATCCAATAGGTTTTTCAGCCGCATCTGCAATTCTTCTTTAGAAGTGGACAAAAATTCCGTTGTCTCCTTCAGAATGCGATGACTCATCTGATAATCTCTTAATGCTCGGTTCCCGGCTATAAAATAAATTCTGGTCGTTTGCTCCTGTCCATCCCTGCTGGTTCTTTTCACGCTTTCAGTCTTAAAAAACTTGATCATACCGATATTCCCCGTATTTTCACAATGAAAGCCCTTACACAAAGAATAATCCAAATCCCCTATCTTCACCACTCGTAACTGTTCCACGCCCAGGAGTTTGTCGCTCATGGCCTTTCTCAATGGGTATTTGTGGATATCCTTGGCCGGAATTGAGAGGGCCTCTACTTGAATTAAATCAATGATCTGCTGAAAGAGCTTTTTCTCCATGTTTTCCAATAATTCCTCAGACAAATCCCCGGTATTCAAATCGATGGTGGTATGATTGTCAGACATGTGAAATCCCACGGTGGCAATCCCAAAATCGTTGTCAAAATTAGCGGAAATGAGGTGCTGGGCGGTATGCTGTTGAGCGATATCGAATCGATTTTCACCGGATATCCGGCATCTTACCCGCTCACCTTCGTTGAAAACCACCTCATCAGCCATCACATGGAGAATGGTTCCCCCTTTGTCTCTTAAAACATTGAGTACCGGAATGCCATTTATCTCACCCCGGTCTCCCAGCTGCCCCCCCTCTCCATCGGGATAGAACTGGGATAAGGAAAGCTCGAGAACCCACTGGTTCTTTCGCTGATATTTACTCAAGATCTTCGCTTCAAAAACCAAATCATCAAACATCCGCTCACCTCAATTGTTATCGGTAAATATTATATCATTTTCAGATCAGCCGGGTGGAATCAAAAGGGGTTTTTATTCTACCGTATTGCCAATTGCAGTTTTAAGGGTGGCGAAGACCATGTTGTAGAGGTGCCGACAGAGGTGATAGCCTTCACCTGAATATTGTGAGAAACCAGCGCACCGTAACCGGTAAGGGAGTCAGGAGAATAAATCCATTGCCATCCGGCCTTTGTCCAATCCAAGGGGATGAAGGGTTCATCTAATGAAGGATTAGCCGTCAATTGGCCTGGCAGCCTGTTTTGCCAACTACCAACAATGATCACACGAGCGTCTTTTGGCAATGTCTCGAGAATCGAAGATTTGAGATAGTCCAAACGCGATGTATTCATGCCCCCCGATTCAAATTGCCTGTTCGTTTTTTGATCCATGTTGATGATAAACAACGGTGTATTGCCAGCAGCGAATTCCAAAATTTGAACAGATGGTGAGGGGGACAATAGGGAATTAAACCAATTGATGTCGGTGGGAAGCAAAAGTTTTCGCACTTCTTTAGGAGAAAAGGTGGACAGGGTGTATAAGCCTGAAAAAGTCAACAATTCAACCTGACCGTGCGAAGAAAAGGAAATGGGCGCTCTTTTGGTGAAAGAAAAATAGAGATTGTGCTGTGGAAAAAGAGACTCAAGCCTTTTCTCATATTCTTCCGGTGCATTTTGCATCAAAATAATATCCGAATCGGCGGCTTCAGAAAGCAACTGATCTAATCCTTGTGCTTGCTCATCCCCGTTCATATAGGCACAAAACAGCTGGATGGACGATTCACTCAGATTAACGTCGGTTCTTTCAACACGCATTACTTCCATGTCATCCGTCAGATAATCAAAGACGGCCAGACCGATCAGCAACACCAAAAAAAAGACAAAAACACTTAGCAGCGTCCATCCAAAGATTTTTAATATTTTCATCATCATTCTCCAATAGATATGGCGTCGAACCTTACACAGGACTTAACGACGAACCCGAAGCTCATATCAAAATAACTTTTCAAAGTAAATAGCATCCTGTAACACAAACAATGCCACAGACCTCCCCCCTTTACACAGAGAACTCCCAAAGGGCAGGCATTATGGGGGGGTGTAAAACAAAAGGGATTCATTTTTCAATGAATCCCTCATGGTCAGGGCGGGGAGACTTGAACTCCCGACCTCTAAGTCCCGAACCTAGCGTTCTACCAACTGAACTACGCCCTGCTGAATGCATATTTAAATGCTTCTCAGTTTAAAGCCTCTTTTGCAATTTCCACATACGCTTTAAAGGCATTCATGTCCGTTGATGCCAATTCGGACAACATTTTTCTGTTAATCCTGACACCAGCTTCCTTCAACCCGTGAATCAATTCGTTGTATTTAATATCATTCATTCTGGCGGCTGCATTTATTCTAACGATCCATAATTTTCTGTAATCTCGTTTCTTCTGTTTTCTACCTGCAAAAGCATAAACTCCTGAACGAAAGAATTGTTCCTTGGCTAAAGAGACTCTCCTGCTTTTTGCACCACGATACCCCTTAGCGGCTTTTAAATATCTCTTTTTCTTAGACTTTTTTAAAACTCCTCGTTTAATTCTCATCCGGAACCCTCCTCGTTCTTATGCTTTGGCCAGCATTCTTTTTATCGGTTTTTTTCTGTCTTCACTCACAGTCGTCTGTTTTCGCAGTCTGACGTTGATCTTATTCCGCTTTTTACCGGTTTCATGCCTTCTACCGGCCTTATTTCGCATAATTTTTCCCGTTCGCGTGATCCTAAAACGCTTCGATGCGCTCTTTCTTGTCTTCATCTTAGGCATGTCATTTCCTCCTCAATCCTGATATTATTCCTTTTCCGTTTCTTTCGACACTTCCGTTGTAACAACCGCTTCGGTTGCTAATTCTTCTTCCAATTTGTTTGCAATGCGGTTTTGTTCAGCTTCGTTGATCGGAGACAAAGTCATATGCATGTCTCTGCCCTCCAATTTCGGTTTAGAGGTCACCTTGGCATTTAGCTTGGTGTCTTCTATAATCCGGTCCAAAATCTCTTTGCCCTTCTCGGTAAACGCCATCTCTCGACCCCTGAACATGATCGTTACCTTAACCATATTGGAATCTTTTAAGAATCGCTTTATATGATTCAGCTTCGTCTGATAATCGTGTTCATCAATCTTCGGACGGAATTTCATCTGTTTCAGCTCGGTTTTTTTCTGGTTCTTTTTGGCTACTTTTTTCTTCTTTTGCAACTCGTAGCGGTATTTTCCAAAATCCAATACCTTTGCAACCGGTGGATTGGCCTCAGGCGCAATCAAAACCAGATCCAGACTATCCCGTTTGGCGACTGAAATCGCTTCACTCACCTTCATGATACCGATTTGTTCCCCGTCCTTGCCAATCACTCTGACCTTTGAAACTCTGATCTCTTCGTTCTTCGGCGGTAAATTCTCTTTCGCTTTCGCGATGTGACTCATCTCCTTTCGGTTTTTTGTTTCACTAAAAAAGGCGGACATAAAGTCCGCCTCGTATGCAAATACCATGATTGTGCATAACCTGTAATTCTTCGTTGAACCTTGTCAGCCTTAGCCACAAGGCGGGAAATCACTGGCGGACTTCCGCTTTTAAAAGTTTTCTGGTGGGCCGTACAGGAATTGAACCTGTAGCCTACTGATTAAGAGTCAGTTGCTCTGCCGATTGAGCTAACGGCCCATCTGGTGCCGGAGGGGGGACTTGAACCCCCACGGGATGTTTAATGTCCCACATGGACCTCAACCATGCGTGTCTGCCTATTCCACCACCCCGGCAAACTCCGTTGCTGCAGTACATTCTATCACTAATACGGCATAAAGTCAAGCCGATAAAAGCCTGGCGCGCCTGGGAGGACTCGAACCCCCAACCCTCGGAGCCGAAATCCGATGCTCTATCCAATTGAGCCACAAGCGCCGGCATAATGGGGTGGCTAGTGGGATTTGAACCCACGGCAGCCTGATCCACAGTCAGGTGCTCTACCAACTGAGCTATAGCCACCAGGCATAACAAAACTAATGGTGCGCCCAGAGGGAATCGAACCCCCAGCCTTTGGATTAGAAATCCAATGCTCTATCCGATTGAGCTATAGGCGCCCATAAAACTGGAGCGACCGACGAGACTCGAACCCGCAACAACCACCTTGGAAGGGTGGTGCTCTACCAATTGAGCTACGGTCGCAAAACAATCAACGGTTGGGCAATGGTCGGGGTGACTGGGCTTGAACCAGCGACCTCATGCACCCAAGGCATGCACGCTCCCAACTGCGCTACACCCCGATTGCCCGTTATTATAGCACAGTTAAAAACCACTGTCAAGTCGTATCGCTACAAATCTGGAACAGGCTGTTTACGACGATATTTAAGCCCTTGCCGGCTATCAAAGACCTTTGATGCTTGACAAAAACGAAAAGCGTGAGAATCGATTGATATATTTGAGACTGTTAAAAAACTCAGCATGCTGACCAATAAAACTTCACGCCCAAAAAAGTCAAAACCAGGCAGCTTGAGTAAAAAATCGCTCCAATTGGCTAAAAGCGTCAAATCCCCGGCTTTGATGGGAGATGATGGGTTTCAATGATAAGGCTCATAAATCGGATGTCAGAAAATATTCTTGTGATATAATTTTCATAAGCAGTTATATATGAACTCATGAATGGCATCAATTTGGATATCGAGGAGGGTGTGCTTGATGAATACGGGGAATGATATCGGAGAGATTGAAAAGGGTGTTCAAGCCTACAAACAAATCAAAGCCAAATCGGATCATGTCTTGAAAACCAGACTCAAATCCCGGATAAGGACAATGGTGGGAATGAGTACCATCACACGGGGAGAGGGATTTAAACAGAGTGTTGACCAACTCGCTGAAGAGGACTGGAAGGTGGGATGGGCTCGTCTGTATGACTTTTCCTTTAACGACGACTTTTCGGAATGGCTGACAAAAATCGGTTTGGACTTGTTCATCGTAACCGCTAATAAAAAAGAAAGAGAAACGGCCTTCAAGCTCTTAAACGGCATCTACTTGAATGCCTTGACCAATTATGTCAAACAGGTTATTCACAATTATTATCAAGATAAAATGGCCCTTCATCAAAAAAGCAGGGAAATAGCGGAAAAAACCATTTACAAATTACTGGTCAATCTGGATAGCTACAACCCGTATAAAGCGGGTTTTTTGACTTGGATGTTCAACATTGCCAGAAATACCGCCCTGACGCCAGACAAAAAGACTCAGGAAAACACGGAGTATTCGTTAGACTACGATGATGACGAATCGATTGAACAGGATAAATCGGATTATTTAAAATCAGACGATCCGAGTCCTGATGAAGCTTTTGCGAAAGAGGAAATGGGGCGGGTGATTCTCAAGGCGCTTTTCGATGACTCCGGTTATCCCTGGCAGATCCTTTGCGTGGGATTGATGAAGTTGGGCTACAAACCCGGCGACATCATCGAACACTTTTCGGATAAAAGTCTGGGCGACATCTTCACCCTGTTCAGAGCGGAATTTTGCGCTTCATCGTTTAGATCTCAGGAAGAACTGGATCAGCTGTTCAAGGGAATGGAAGAACAGCTAAAAAAAGCCCTGAAGGAAGTTATTTTAAGCCGGGATTCAAAAACGAAACAAATGCTGGAAGACCATTTGGAAGACCCGTGCGAATCGATCCGCTTAAAGGCTTTTTTCGGCAACAACCCCAATAAAAACATCAGCGACTGGAACGCCAGAAATCTGACCAAATTGAGAAAGGAATTAAAAGAAAGGGGAATGATTTAAGACGTGCGGAATTCGATCATGTAAGCAGTAAAATGATATGAATTCTAGATCAAAGGAGGTCTTAACGATGAAAAAGAAAGAGCATATTTCAGACAGTGAATTGGAAGCATATATCATTCAAACCTATTATTCAGGTGATTCAAATAAAGACGATCAAGATATAACCATTGAGGAACATCTTTCAGAATGCGATACCTGTGCGCAAAAAGCCCATCAAATTTATCAGGATATGAAAACGCTTTCGGATTGGAATGTCTTTACGGATAATCAGATACTGATTAACGTAAATGTCTACAAAGCCTTGGAAACCTTAGAACACCAAAGCACAGATGCCCAGGTGAAAGGAAGACTGCACCGGTGGATCAAAGACTTTAAGGGGCTTGCGGGAGGCTCTTTGAAACTGATGATGGATATGTACAGCCAAGGAAAGAGAAAGGCAACACGCTTGATGACGGAAGGACTGGAGAAACTGAACGCCCTTAACCCCATCCATTTTGACTACGAGGTCGAACTAGCCCCCAGCAGGAACGGGAAAAGTGAAATGGTGGTCAATTTCAACAAGATTAAATCAGAAAACACTCAGACGCCCTTAACCGTTCATTTAGATAAAAAAAGAAAAGACCTTCGAATTCAATATGAAGCGGATGAAACGAAAGATCTGCCCTGGGTATTATTGCTGCCTTCCAAAGCGCCTGGCTCCGCACAGCTGAAAGAGCCGGTCTATGATCAGAAGAAAAATCGTTGGGAGATCGTTTTTACTGACATTGACGAAGGTGAATATATCCTTCTGTTCGAACCGGATTATATGATGTGAATGCCATGATGAACAACCTTTCGGATATACTTCAGACGGCCGGTGATCTGTTTTCAAAAAAGGAATTTCAGGCAGCATGCGATTTCTTGGAAGAAAATGTTGAATCCGTAGCGCCAAGCAATGTGAACAGCCAAGATGTCATCCGATATTATCTGCTACTGGGAGAAGCCTGCTGGCATACCGGACGTTTACATGCGGCAAAAAAAGCCTTTGATTGCGGACTTCAAAGGGAAGATGAAGACGTCTCCCCGGCACTTAAAGCCGAAATTCGCAACGACAGTGCCCTCGTCGACAGAAATCTGGGCTATTACGAATCCGCTGAAAAGAAGTATATGCAGTCTAAGCGGCTTTACGAAAAGGCAAACATGGACCGCTCCCCTCATTACCTGCATCTGATGAACAACCTCGCCTTGCTGCTCAAAGACATGGGACGTATCAGTGACGCCGAAGAACTCTTTGCAAATGCCCTCAAAATATTGACAGAGGAAACGAACTTTCCGGATGTCTTTCAGATGCGAATCGAAAACAACTACGCCTCATTGCTTTTTGAAAAAGGCGACGAGGAAAACGCAAAAACGTATTATTTCCGTTCCATGAAAGCCAGAATTCGAAAATACGGAGTCCATTCCCCACCCTATGCCGAAAGCTTGAACAATTTAGCCGTATTGTATGGCGAAACAGACACTAAAACAGCCATTCGGCTGCTGGAAAAGTCCTATGGGATTTGCCGCCGACTGTTTGATGAGACCCACCTCAACACGGCCAAAACCAAAAAGAACCTTGCCGTTGCCAAAGCAAAGGCCGGAGATTACGCTTGTGCAAAACAGATGCTCAGCGAAGCGATCGCCGTTATCGGTTCCAGAAGCGGCACGGATTCGCCTCTGTATTGGCGCAGCTTGAAAGAGCTGGCCATTGTTGAATGGAAAACGGGCCTACAAGACGAGGCAAAAAGATTATTTGAAAAAATCATCACTTTTTTTGCGAACAGCGATGGGATCTATTCAAAAGATCACTTTGGATGCTTATACGACTATTCAAGATATCTGTTCCAAACGGGTGAGAACGAACGGGCCTTGCTCATGTTGAAACAGGCGGCCAAAATGGAAAACGATTATTTTGAACAGATGATCAAAGGACTACCGGAAGACTCCGCTATCAAACTGGTCAGGAAAATGGCAGCAAACACCGGCTATCTGATCAGTGCGCTGCTGAGGTACACAGAAACCGCAGACCTTTCAGCATTCTATCCGGTGCTTTATTTCCGAAAAGGATTGGTTTTCGAGGTCACCTATCTACACCGGTTGGAAGCGAAGATGAGTTCTGACCCGGAAGTAAAAAGAAAATGTGAACACTATTTCCAAGCCAGAAAAGAAGTGGCAAGACGGTTATTCACCGGCTTATCGGA
>DAOTHY010000014.1:0-4863 GCA_035447925.1 Thermotogota bacterium | reverse complement strand
CAGCTTCAATTGCAGCCCTTGCTGGATGAGGACTCATTGGAGCATCTCATCAGCCAATACCGAAAGATCATATCCGGCGATGACCAGACACGTGGTTCAGGACATTCCAGAATCTCTGGAATCAACGAAATCATAAAGGTGTGCAAGCGTCTCTACAACGCCTTGATCCCAAAAGCCATGTCAACCATTGCAGCGGATGGTGAAAACGTCATCAAAAGATGCCACATCTGCCCGGACGGTGCTATCTCCACCATCGCCTTTGAATCGTTGATCTCTCCAAACGATGATTTTCTCCTGGATGAATACTGCACAAACTATTACAACAACGTCCGGGAAACCGTGAGATACCCAAACAGAACCCGTCATTTGAAAGACATCACCATTTTTGCAAATCCCGCATACGAATTGTCTGAAACAATCACAGCAAAGGCTACGGCCTTAGAACTGGGAACAAGGACGAACAGTCTGCTCAACCTCTTAAGAGAGAAAACATTGGAAGATGGCTATTATCCACAACTCGAAGGGACGCAAAAAGAAGGGGACCTGTTGAAAGCCATGTTCGATGCCGATCACCGGCTAACGAATGACTACTTTACGGGAAAAGAAGCCTTTGAGAGAAAACTGAGGGCAGTCCAATCCCCATCCGTCCTGCATCTGGCAACCCACGGTTTTTTTATCACCGACGATTCAAAAGCCATCCCCCATCCCCTCATTCGCTCCGGGATCGTTTTATCCGGTGTCAATTCCGTATTAAAAGGCCTCTCGGTCCCTGAAGAATACGAAGACGGGGTCTTTTCAGCCTACGATGCGACCACACTCTCCCTTGAAAACACCGAAATCGTTGTTCTCTCAGCCTGCGAAACCGGACTGGGGGAAATCAAAACCGGAGAAGGCATTCTGGGACTCAGACGCAGCTTTGCCCAGTCCGGTGCAAAAACCATCATCATGAGCCTCTGGCGGGTTAGTGACAAATACACCGTCTACATGATGGAATCTTTCTATAAAAACCTGCTCAAAGGAAAAGAGATTCCCGAAGCCCTCAGGACCGCCCAACTGGATCTGATAGAATTTTTGGATGACACCTTTGGCTTCGCCTCTCCAGCCCTTTGGGCCGGCTTCATCTGCCAGGGAGACCCTCAATCGATCCAATAGAATCGTCACTCTGGTTTATGTGTATGAAAAAAGATTGACTTTTCCAAAGAAACAAACCTGCGGAAAACTGAAAAGAGAACAGTATAATGATTTGAGACACTAAAACAGCAATCAAAACCATCATGGAACGGTGAATTTGGTCACCAAGGTGTCTCGTAGATAAAAAAGCCCTCATAAACGAGGGCTTTTTTGATTGCGATGTAAATCATTATTTCTCGATTTTCCGTAATTCGATGAATTGATCCATAAAGAGCCAATCTGGTATGGAATTTTCTCCAGCTGTGATGTCTACTTCAAAATATGCATCGAGGTACCCTTCCTTATGAATTCTAAAGTTCAGGCGTGTGTTGTTGGATAAAATCGAATCAACATGTATCGTATCGTCAAGGGGTGTCTTCCCCAGATAAACCTCGTTCAAATAAATATCAGCGTTTACGGGAATTGAGTCAATCTTCAGCTGAATACACTTAATGCGGTATTCAAGATTCTTTGCAAAAGCCATCTGATCACCATCCTTATTGTCTTCGGGGTTGTAAGCAACCCATTCTGATTCGAACAGGGAGGCATTTTTCCCGTCCGTTCCCTGCTGTTCCCATGCCCCAGAATGGGCAAAGAAAACGCTGACAGAGAATGCAACGAGAACCAACACAACAAAAAGCTTCAGTTTGTTTTTTGTCATCATCATCACAACCTTTTTGCTTTCACATTTGAAAAAAACAAGCAAGTTCCATCATTGAGAGAGATCTTATTGAAGATTTACATGAACGATAAATGATCGGCAGTTCTGTCACAGTCATGAATAAGTATCAGAATTTTTCTGTCGAAGGAGTCCATTTTTATAGCAAACACTTCAAGTTGGCTGTTTGGAGCCTGTTTTGGTGTGTTATAATCACTCCACATCCATCATCAGGTGTTTTTTCAAACTTAAATTGAAGGGTCAGGGAAGTTTGAACTTTTTTGCCGGATTATTATACTACAAATCATTCGAATTTCCGCAGGTGAAAAAAAATCCTGCGGAAAAGGATCATCCCGGATGTAAGACCCTACAAGTGCATATGTCGATAAACGATCGCTAAGAATGGATTTTCATATGAAAACATAAGGTTGCTGGTACAAATAATCATTTAGAAAAAGGGGGAATTATGAAACAAAACATGATCTTGTTAACCGGGTTCTTTTTGGTGCTGGCTGTTTCCATCTCCATATCCTTTTTAGGCCCAGAAGAGATGGTGATTGTATGGAATTATTTTGATACCGGAGAATACGCACAATACGGAATCACCATCCACGAAACTTCCGATAAGGGCTATTTGTTAGGCGGGACGACTTACACGGAAAGTAACAGTTCTGATATCGTTATCACTAAATTAAATGCACAACGGGAAATGGATTGGCAACGCTATTATGGCGGAGCTGACTTTGATTATTTGGAAGATCTCAAACTAACTTCTGACGGGGGATTCATCGCCCTTTCTGATTCATCTTCAGCTGATGCAGGAAATTGTGAACCCATCGGTCTCCGTGATATTTGGATCATAAAAGCGGACATACATGGTGAAGTTCAGTGGGAACAAAAATACGGTGGTACAAACAAGGATTATTCCACTGCCATCATCCAAACCAGTGATGGCGGATTTCTGATCACAGGCTACACGGCTTCCGATGATCATCATTTTCAGGGTAATCACGGCAAGGAAGATTGTTTTGTGATGAAATTGAATACGCATGGCGAAGTTGAATGGAGCCGATTATACGGTGGATTTGACAATGAAGAAGCCGATGCCTGCATTGAGGTTGAAGATGGTTATATCATCGCCGCAGATACGAATTCTGTGGATGCGGATGTCAACAAACAGAGCAATAATCGTTCCATATGGCTTTTTAAACTGGACAAGCAAGGCAAAATCACTTGGAACGAAACCATGCAAAGAAGATATTGGCAAGGCGTGGAAGCCATGGCCGCTGCCCCTGATGGTGGATTCCTGGTCGCAGGCTTTACGGAAGCCTTCGGATACAACAACGTTGATTGCTTTCTCGTAAAAATAAACCATGCAGGTTATCGTGAATGGGAGAAAACCTTCGGAGGAGATAAACAAGACCTCTCTTGTGCACTCACGACCACAAAAGACGGACATTATCTATTTGCAGGAATCAGTGGCTCTCAAGATGAGCTCCTTGAAAAAAATCTGGGTAGCTGGGATGTATGGATCATTGAAATGGACACCCGGGGCGAATTCAAGAGAAAAAAACACATTGGAGGATCCGATTACGACCATGTTTTATTCATTGGAACTACCCAGAATGATGACATACTGATAGCAGGTCAAACAGACTCCAAAGATGGGGATTTTGAAGATATAAAAGGCAAAAAATGCTCCGGCTTTTATTTTCAATTAAACAGATAATGAAAAACTAACCTGCGGAAAAACACTTTACAACATGTATAATGATTTGAAGACACTAACAGCAATTTCTAATCAACCCTAAAATGATTAATGTGTCTTGTAGAGGAACTACGGTCAAAGTAGTTCCTTTTTTTGACCCCTTCAGGATTCGCAACGATTATGGTAAAATTAGATTGAAAGCAATGGATGATTTACCAACCGGTAGAACACAGACATGAGTGTTTCCTAAGAACGGCAACTCGGGTGACGTTTCGTCATCTGTTTGAAATGTCTCACATCTCTACTGTACCAAGGGTTTGGTACGGTATTTCAAGTTAGGAAACACTCCTTTTTTTGGAGAGACGATGAGCATCACTCAAGGATTTCCCGACATTACCACTTTAACCGATTTATCCCATATACTTCATTTAGACAAGCAGACGTTGTTTCTTATGTCAAAATATCCAACATTCTACTATGTGAGTTTTTCAATCCCGAAAAAGGACGGCGGTCTCAGGCATATCGATGCCCCCAAATATCCCCTGCGTTGTACCCAACAATGGATACTGAAAGAAATACTGGAAAAGATCCAGCCCCACGAAACCGCCATGGCCTTCAGAAAGGGCCAGCTGTTTGGCATTGCCGAAAACGGGAAAAAACATCTGAACCAGTCCTACATCCTGAAAATCGACGTGAAGAATTTCTTCTCATCCATCCGAAGAAAAAGGATCTATCCGATATTTCGGGAATTAGGCTACAGTCCGTTTATCGCAAACGTCCTGACCAACTACTGCACCTATAACAACACCCTGCCGCAGGGAGCATCCACATCACCGGCCTTATCAAATCTGGTGCTTTTTGAACACGACCGGGATGTCCACAACTATTGTCAGACCAAACTGGTAGTTTATACCCGATACGCCGATGATATGATATTCTCCGGTGACGATAAACAAGTTTTGTTAAAAAAGATCTATCCACTGGTTCAGGAAAGTCTGAAAAGACTGAATCTCAGGATCAACGGCAAAAAGACACAGTTGTTATCCGAAAACAACCGGCAACTAGTCACCGGCATCCTGGTAAACAACGAGAAAATCACCTTGAAAAAGCAAACCCGAAAGCGCATCCGAGCCATGATTCACACAGACATTGTCAAAAAAGGCAAATCCCGTTTAAGCGAACAAACACAAGGCCATCTGGCCTACGTTCACGGCATCGACCCGGACCTGTACAACAAATATCTCTCCTACATTCACACACTCAAAGAAAAATGGTTCTTTCCATTTTAAATAGAAAGTAGTATAATAGATGTATTCGGAAAAACCTG
>DAOTHY010000013.1:15775-41181 GCA_035447925.1 Thermotogota bacterium | reverse complement strand
ACTTCATGAAGACTTGAGAAGAAAAAGCTGTTTTGCAATTTCAGCTTAGAAGTTTATCTTTATTCTACTCGTTTTAGAATTTGGTAGGTTGTTTTTAAATTGGTGTCTTCCAGATAGTAAAGGTGTATGGTGTTGGCGTCTATGATGTCGGCGAAGGCGTAACCGTCGTTGTGTTCTGCTATATATATGTTTTTTCCGTCTTTGGAGATTACTCCGGAAAGGTCTTCACGGTGTTCATCAGTGAAACTGGTTTTGAGTAATTTGTAACCGGTGAAAATATGTCCATATTGTTCAGTGATAAAGTAGGTTCCGCTAAAGCCTTTGCCTAACTGTTCAGTCGTCTTTTCATAGCGAGTTACGGTTTGGGAGGCCCATTGGCCAACTAAGCTTGGTATGGTGTTTTCTTTTTGCAGGGTGTAATAGACTGCTATGGCTGATTCTTCAGAATCTACATAATACATCGTAATCTCGTTTTCTGAAATGATATCTCCGAACAGATATCCATCTGTGTGTTCTGCACAGTAAAGTTTTTTTCCTGTAAAATCAATCAATCCGCTGAAAGGTTCTTTGACGCTTTCGTAATCATTGGAATGATCGATAAATTGTTTATAACCTGTAAAGATATGGCCTTCTTGTCGCTCAAACACAAAAATCACTCGTCCGTCATAAGCGGTTAGGAACCCCTCATCCATTTCATGTCGTTCAAAAGATGCCACCCATGTGCCGGTTAAATCGAATGTGACCGAAAAGATCATCGTTGAAACAATTAGCAATAAGGACAAGCTTAAAAAAAGTCTTTTCATTTCCATCACTCCTTAAAAAAAGATAGATAATTATATCATCGATTAATAGACCGATTTTATTTTTTTCTCAATGCTTGACAAACCAACTTGAATATAGTACAATACATAAGTAGTTAGTTACAACGCTAACTAACTACTTAGCGAAGGAGGTGTTTTATGAAGTTAAACGAAGATTCTGCAGAGCCTCTTTTTCAGCAAATTGCTGAGATTATTGAGGATATGATTATTGCGGGAGATCTAAAAGAGGAAGATCAAGTTTTTTCAACCAATCAATTGTCGGAAACCTTTCAGATTAATCCCGCTACTGCAAGAAAGGGGTTGAATTTACTGGTGGATAAAGGCATACTTTATAAAAAGAGGGGTTTAGGCATGTTTGTTGAGAGTGAAGCAGGAAATATTATTAAAAACGAGAGACAAAAGTTGTTTTTTGAAAATTTTCTTCTGAAAATGCTCAAAGAGGCAGAAAAAATCAACATCAAGAAAACGGATATTATCAAAATGATTAATGAATACAAGGAGGAGGAATAAATGAATCCGACAAAATTAAGTGTTAAAAACATCACTTATTATTACGATAAATTCAAAGCCTTAAATAACATGAGTTTTAACCTGGAAGAAAATCAGATTATGGGTTTAATCGGTCGAAATGGTTCCGGCAAAACAACACTTCTGAAAGTAATCGCCCACCAGCTGCTTCAAAGTAATGGAGAGATCATTATAGACCAAAAAAACTTTATTCAAAGCATTGACAATCATAAACAAATTTGTTTGGCCAGAGAAACATTGGGTAAAACATTTGAGATGACTGAAGTCATGAAACTAAAAATGATCTTTGATTTGGCAGCTAATTTATACGAGTATTGGGACAGGGATTATGCTCAGTATCTCATCAAACGGTTCAAGCTAGGGACAAATAAAAAATACAACAAAATTTCCAAAGGGATGAAAACAACCGTTGGAATCATTATAGGCCTTGCCAGCCGAGCACCCATCACCCTTTTTGATGAACCATATGTGGGGCTTGACCCTGTTTCAAGAGAGATATTTTATGCAGAATTGCAAAAGGATTATTCTCAAAATCCCAGGACCTTTATCATTTCCTCACATTTGATCAACGAGTTGGAAGGGATGTTTGAAAGGGTGTTGATCATCGATGAAGGGGAGATTATTATTGACAGTCCGATCGATGCTTTAAAGGACCGTTATTATCTCCTTCAGGGAAGAAAGGCTTCAATCGAGTCTTACAGATCACATTTTAAAGTCATGAACACAGAAATCATTGGTTCTTTGGCATCCTATTCGATAGAAGGACCGCTTAATGAACAGATCATGAGGCAAATGAAAACCGATGAAATCGATATTAGCATGATCAGTTTACAGAAACTCCTTTATTATTTGACAAATGGTGGTGAAAACAATGAAGAAAGATAATTCAATGAAAGTGATGAGAACTTTTTTCATCCAATTTATGTGGTCATTTATGATCTCGTTTTTAGTTATCCTTTTTTTCAATACCGTTGTACCGTTATTCTTTACAGGTTTTTCTGAATTTGATTTTAAAGAATTCCAAATCACAGCAACATTCTACTGTGCAATACTGATTTATTCTATGTTTGTTGCTTTTGGCGCTAAATGCGGATCGGTATATTTTGATTTGTTTACCATTTTTTCTGTAAGCAGAAATCGAATCATGAGAACGATTAACATTACAAATGTCATTCTGACGATATCCGGATCGGCAATATTGAACTTGTTGCTTTTAATGCATGATATTCCCGACAGAGGGTTGTTCTTAATCATGATCACTTTAAGCATTTACTTAATTTTGAATTTTCTCAACTTCATTGCCTTCTTGGGTAAACTGTTCGGTTGGTATTACATTGTAGGAACATTTGTGCTTTTGGCTGCGTTTATACTCTTCGCAATCAATTATATTGGCGGATTTATTCAAATGGGATTGTTTATGACGGAAATCATTTTGTTTTTTACAGTAGCTGCAGCCGGATTCTTTTACATCAACAACTTTATTCTATCCAAAAGATACGAATATAAAAATTGAGGTGAATTAGATGAATATAAAAGGATTTATTTTTCTCATTTGCACCATTTTCATCCTTGTCTTTTCGATCAATTATATGGTCAACACCAATCACTTTCTCTTGACAAGAAAGACAAACGGATCGTTTAGCGGTGGGTTGTACATTAAAGATAATTTTGTCGTTTTGGAAGACACCAAAATTTACGTGCAAGCCTTTTATGATGTTCAAAATGAACAAATTGAAGTCTGGATTGAAGGTCAGGATGGAATTGTGTATCAACTTGAGGACCAATCTCAGAAAGAACTTGTTCAAATTCCCCTATCAAAAGGGATGTATTCGTTCATTATAAAAGGAGAAAGCACAACAGAGACGAGAGTGAACAGCTTAATCGGATATTATAGTGATGAAATTACCTTTATCGATCCACAAAATCAAGAGGAAGGTTGATAAACAAACACAAGCAAGGCTGATGGATGTCAGTCTTGCTTGAATACATTTTTGGCATCTTTAGTGAATTATTTGAACAAATATGTTATAATCAGCTCAAAGAATCTGTGTTCAAATCCATTTCCTATCGATATTTTCGGGATGATGTGGGGGCATCATAATGAAACTAAAGCAAATACATCTTGAGGGGTTCAAATCCTTTGCCAGGTCAGTTGAAATAAACCTTGCTAACGGGATCAATTCTATAGTCGGACCGAACGGAAGCGGAAAATCGAATATCGTTGACGCCATTTTATGGGTTTACGGTGAGCAGTCGATGAAAAATATCCGTGCAAATGATAAAACGGATGTCATTTTTTCAGGCTCGGATGGGCTTTCTCCCTCATCAAAGGCCTTGGTGACTTTAACGTTTGAGAATGACGATCGTTCTGATATTTCGATTTCCAGAGAATTGCTTCGGAATGGCAAGAACACCTATTATCTTAACGGTGATAAAGCGAGATTGACGGATATTAAAGACCTTTTTGCCGGGACGGGTGCCGGAAAAGAATTGTATTCAATCGTCAGTCAGGGACGTGTGGATAAGATTTTGAATAGCTCCCCTGAAGAAATCCGATATTTAGTTGAAGAAGCAGCAGGAATAGCAGTTTATAAAAGAAAGAAGAAAGAAACCATTTCAAGAATTGAATCGACAGAAGACAACCTTTCCAGAGTCGAAGATATCCTGAATGAATTGACCAAGCAAAAAAAATCCCTATATTTGAAAGCCAAACGGGCTGAAAAATTCCTGGAATATAACAACGAGCTGAAGGACAGTCAGTTTACTTTGTTTTCGCATCTAAATAAAAAATGGCGGGATAAAAGTGAGCAGCTGGAAAGAGAAACTCAGGAAAACCGAGTTCGGATTAAGGACATTCAAAAGGAATTAATAAAAACGGAAAGCATTTACCGAGAATTAAAGGAAACCTATAATGACTCAGATAAAGAAATAGAGGGATTTACATCGGTCCTGGAGGAATACAAGGAGCGTCAGGATCACCTAAGCGAAATGCGTAATATGTACGCAAAGAATTGCTCAGAAAAGGAATCCAAATACGTTGAAAATATCACGAACTTGGATCATCTTAAATCCCAAGATGAAAAGTTGCTGAATCGAAAAAATGAACTGAGGATGATGCTCTCCACCATAGAGGAAAATTTGGAAAAGGTAGAGAATCAATTTGAGGAAAAGAGAACGGCTAAAGAGCAGGTGACTCAAAACTGTTCAGACGAAGAGCAATCCATAATTGATTTACAGCAATCCTTGGAAGAAGCCGAAAAATCATTTAGTCAACTTGAAAACGAGTACTTGCGACTTGAAGATTCCATAGAAGACAATGAAAAAAGAATCAAAGTGATTGCCAATCAACTGGAAACCAAACAAGAACGTTTGGAAGGCTTTCAGTCGGAGTTGGACGAACTTAGGAACAGAGGGTCTGATAGTTCCAGAAAAGAAGCCGAACTGATCGATGAACTGGAAATGGTCAAAGAAAGACTAACTGAAGTAGAAAAACAGCTTCGAGATATTGAGGAAAAAAAGTACTCCTATATTCAACAGGAAAAACACCTGGATGCTGAAAAAGCGGTTTTAGAGAGGCAAATCAGGGAATTTTCGGGGTTTGCCAAACCGGTTCGTGACCTGTTTATTAAGAAACAGAAAGATCATGAATTAAGGAATATGATTGATGTAATCGCCAATTTGATAGAAGTGGATAAAGAATACGAGATGGCATTTGAAATTCTCATCGGATCACGCTCTCAAAACATTGTCACAAAAGACGCCGAAACGGCCAAATACGCTGTGAACATCTTAAAAGAAGAAAACCTGGGACGTGCAACCTTTCTTCCCATGGACATTCTTAGGACACGTCCGATTGTTCAGGGGGCAAACTATGAGAATCATCCCGGATTTGTCGGATATGCAGCAGAATTGGCCAGAACAAACGATGAGTTTGCCCAGCTGCCTTTATACTTATTTATGGATACCATTTTGGTCAAAACCATCGATGATGGATTAGAACTGAAAAAGAATTACGGCATCTCCAATCAGATCGTCACCCTCGATGGACAGCTCATAGCTGCCAGAGGGGCCATTACCGGTGGAAGTTATAAAAATGACAGAAAATCATCCCTGATTTCAAGAACAGCTCGGTTAAATGAGATTTCTGATGAATTGGATCACGTTAGTGAAAAAATTATCACATTGGAAAATTCTGAGCGTGAGATGAAAGACGAAAGAGAACAGGTAACCAATCTGAAGCGGACATTGGATAATGAATTGAATGAGATCATGCTCAAGAACGCCTCAATTCGAAGAACACTGCAGGAACTGACCAATTCTATTGGGGAATTATCCAAAGAAGTGATGGATTTAGAAAAGATGAAAGTGGATTATTCATCAAAGATTGCCGGCTCAAAGGCTCGACAGGGAATCATTGTTGAAGAAAAAGGAACCCTTTCCACCCAAATTCACATCTCCAAAGACAAGTTGTCTAAAGTCAGTCAGTTCATTAAAGAAAAGCGGGAGGAAATTCAAAACCTTCAGGATCAAATCAACGACATCAAGATGGAATTGAACAGTTTGAGGGATAAGAAAAAACAGTATTCTGCAGAACTGAACGATATTGAAAACACGTTGGTTAAAAACAGAGAATTGGAGGATGAATACACCTACAATCTGGAACACCTTGAAAAGGCATTAAAAGGTGAAAAAGAAAAAGTTGAAGAATTAGATAGAGAATTGAAAAGTTTAAAGAGTGAGGTCTCAAAACTCTACGATAACATGAAATACCAGCAGGAAGATCGTCAAAATATGGCGAAGAAACTGGAAGATACTGAAAACCGAATGGAAGATTTAAAGAACGAGCGAGAGCGTTTAAGGGAAAGTGAGCACCAATACGAGCTGAAAGTGCAAAAAATCGAATACAATATTGAAACACTTATTGAACGCATGATTAAGGCGGATATTAAGTCTGAAGAATTGGCAAACATCTCTTTGGATGAAGAAGGAGAAAAGGCTATATCCGAAAAGGTAGAATCCCTTGAGAACAAGATTAAATACTTGGGAAGCGTTGATCTAAATGCCATTGATGAATATAACGAAGTCGAAGATCGTTTCAACCAGATGGACACTCAAAAGCAAGATTTGGAATCAGCCAAAAAATCACTTGAGGAACTGCTACAACAGACAGATGACGAAGCCAAAAAGATTTTTATGGAGACTTTCAACCTGATCAACACATATTTTGACGAAATGATCCAAATCCTTTTCGGTGGCGGTAATGGGCAGCTAAAAATCCTACCGGATAAAGACCTGTTGGAAACGGGAATCGAAATATCTGTTAAAAGGCCAGGAAAGCGATCACAGAAGATGTACTTGCTTTCAGGTGGTGAGAAGTCTCTGGTGGGTATTGCATTGGTGTTTTCCATGTTGAAGATTAGCCCTTCACCTTTTTATATTCTGGACGAAGTTGATGCTGCTTTGGATGATTTCAATGCGGAAAGACTCAAGAATCTGATTCGTGAAAGCCGTGAATTGTCTCAATTTATAGTCATCACACACAATAAGTTGGTCATGGAAGTTGCGGATATCCTATACGGGATTACACAATCCAACGGAATTTCCTTGGTTATGGCTGTGGAACTGGAGCAGTATGCCGTCTGAAGACCATTTCAATGAACAAATTGAAAGTGAAATGGTCGAACTGGTTGTGACTGAAGAACATGCACAAGAGAGATTAGATAAATTCGTTGGTGAAAATACCCCGGAATGGGTTTCAAGAAGTATAATTCAATCAGCCATCCGGGATAGAAAGATTCGTGTTGACGGCGTGGTTAAAAAACAATCTTACAAGATCAAAACCGGTGAAATCATCCACTTGGATGTACCCAAAAAGCCGGAGATAAAAATTGAGCCTGAGAATATTAAACTGGATATCATTCACGAAGATGAGCATATCATCGTTTTGAATAAACCACCGCATATGCTGGTTCATCCTGTGCCTAACGTCTCAAGTGGAACATTGGTCAACGCTTTGCTATATCATTTTTCACAATTCAAGGAATGGGAAGATGTTGAACGCCCGGGGATTGTTCACCGTTTGGACAAAGATACTTCCGGCGTGATGATTATTGCAAAAACAGAGTTTGCCTTAAGAAAACTTGCACAACAGTTTCATGATCGAAAAAACAAGAAGGAGTATTTCGCCATTGTTGAAGGTGCTGTAAAAGAAAACAGCGGCCAAATTGAAAAACCTCTTGCCAGAAATATCAGTAACCGGGTAAAAATGACGGTGGATTATTCTGGAAAGTATGCCTTGAGTCAGTACAGGGTGATCAAGAGATTTTCACAATGCGCTACCTTGGTGAGTGTGCTGATTAAAACGGGAAGAACGCATCAAATAAGGGTTCATATGAGAAGCATCGGACACCCTGTTTTGGGTGACGAAACCTATTCCTTCAAGAACACAAAAGCAGCAGACTTCGCCTGCGCCAGGCAGATGCTTCATGCAATCAGATT
Source organism: Thermotogota bacterium (assembly GCA_035447925.1). GTDB lineage: Bacteria > Thermotogota > Thermotogae > MWEM01 > MWEM01 > JASUTC01. The sequence goes on along the minus strand of DAOTHY010000013.1, from coordinate 33,334 downwards.
AGGGATTTTTCACCCTCATACCAATCAATGGATGGAATTTACGGCAAAACTGCCTGATGATTTTAAGCAGGCGCTTCGGATCCTTTCTTCATGGACTGAATCTTCTGAACCGTCGCATCATAAATGATCCCCATTCCTACATCATTGAACCCACCTTCGGGTAAAATCAAATCGGCATAGTATTTTTGCGGGGCTACAAAACTCTTAAACGAAGGGGCAACGTATTTTCTGTATTGATCTATTATACTTTCAATAGACCGTTTCCGTTCTTTCATATCTCTTTCGATACGCCTGAGCAACCGTTCATCGTCTGGGGTATCAATAAAAACAGAAAGATCGAAGAGGCTTCTAAAACGTTCCTCGTAGAGCACCAAAATTCCTTCAACGATGATGACTTCTTTCGGATTGACTTCATGATAGATGCCAGGTTCTTTTCGGTAAGTGATAAAACTGTAATCGGGAACCTGAACGGTTCTGCCTTCGCTTAAGTCCTTTAAATGCAGATAAAATAAATCAAAATCAAAAGCTGCCGGTGAATCAAAATTGATATCCTGAGGGTTTACTCCGGGTGGCAGATCTTTGTAATAATTGTCCATTTTGATCAATGAACTGAAATCATTGAGCTTTTCATTCATTTTTTTTGCAACGGTTGTTTTTCCTGAACCGCTACCACCTACGATTGCCATCAGCAAGGAAGACCACACTCCCATATTTCTGATTCTTCAAGGAAAGGATCAAAAATTTCGTGTTTTCCATAATTAAAAAGCATGTTAGAACCTTTAAATGCATTGACAATTTCCATAGCCTGTTTCTTTTTTCCGTTTTTGATATAAGGAACGACCAGCCATAAATTTAAAAAATCGGGGCCGCCGTGCAGATCAAGATATTTCTTTATGCCATCTTCCACGACCGAGTATTTTCCTTTTTGAAGATTCATTCTTGCCCAGATTTCCAATTCAGTCGGGTTTAATGGTTTGGTCTGTTCAATTTCTTTTTCATATTGTTCAGCCAGTTTGTTCTCGCCTATCATTTGTAAAATAGTAATCAAATTAATTTTTCCCATTAAATGTTTTGGAAATCTTTCGATCAAATCTTTCAGAACTGAAATGGCATCCTGGAATTTTTTTTGATGAAGGTATGCATCAACGAGTGTGAAATAAGCCAGGACATCGTCAGGGTTTTTTTTGATCATCTTTTTCCAAATTGAAGCGGCTTTTTCATATTCATGAACGTTAAAATAAGCCTGCCCCAATGTTGAAAAGGCTTCGAGCAAGCCATCATCCAATTTGATAGCCTTTTCAAGATTCTCTATGCTTTTTTTTGTTTTGCCCTGGTCAAACAGAACGGTTCCTTTTAAATCATAAGCATAGGCACTTGAGTCGTCAATATCCATGATTAATTGTGCATATTCCAGGGTCAATTCAAAATCCTCATCCAATAGCGCTTCATTTGCGATATCATAAAGGGTGTCTAAACTGCACAGGTCTTTCATAACAGAGAGTTTGATGTGATACTCTTTGAAGAAATCACGTATTTCCATAGGGGTTGTGGGATAAAAAAGCTCGGCTTTTATTTCCGGATAAAGTTTTTCGATCTTCTTACAGGTTTCGATTTGTTCTTCCATAAGAGGATTATCGCTAACAATGCACATGAACGAATCCCATCTTCCATCAAAAAAGAGATCCCTTATGATAAAAAAGTAAGGTGCCCATTCGTCTAAAGATATCATTCGGTCGTTCAAAGTGAGTTTGATCATGGCCATCACCCTTTCTCATCTAAGCTTAAAGCTTCGTTACATTCATTATATCATGAAGTGGATAAAAAAGAATTGATGATACCGATGAGCAGAGGAAAAAATGGGAATGGTCAATCAAGTTTGCAAACTTTAATAAAGTTTTGGAAGGCAATTAAAGGCATTGATGTTTTGCACAATAAATAGAACATCCTGATACTTTCCGTTTTGCTTCAATACTTCAGCATGCTTGGTTGTTATTAAGGCGCTTTTTAGGCTATCCGGATTGTCTTTGTAAAATTGTCCCACATCCAGGGCCAATCTAATTTCATCATTCAGTACGATATGATTATCGGCTAACCCTTGTAAGAGTAAAGTGGCACACAGGTAATCCTCAAGCGAAAACTGAGACCAATTTCCTGCACAAAGGACCAGGATGTTTTGATAGCCTTTGACGCAAATATTCTCAATACAGGCGTTAATATTCAGTACTGAACAGGCAAAAAAATTTGTTGTCACAGATGAATAGGCTTTCAAAGCACGGGTACCATTTGAAGTAGTGATCACACAAGTCTTCCTTGTGAAATCGACTTCATTCAAAATACTGGTGTCATTTCCATAATCAAAACCTTCTGGTTTGACTGAATCTCGCTCCCCGCATAAGAGAAAATCCGGATTTTCTTTCCTTTCTTCAAAAGCTTGTTCAATTGTGGCAACTACTTTGATGGTTTTTGCTCCACGACTTTTCATCACTACCATGCTGCTGGTAGCTCGATATACGTCGATTAAAAACAGGGCATCGTAACGTTGAAGATCGTCCGTTTTGAAAATTTCCGAATAATATGGAATAACGGTCACATTCATGCTCTCAACTTCCTGAAAAGTTTCTTGAGATGATTGCCGGCTGTTTTATACCCTTCATCGATGAGATGGGAAAATTCGATGTTCTTTCGGTATTCAGGGTTTTCCCATAGGTTGATGTCCATCGAAAAATTCTTTTCTATTTGTTTCTTCAACTCGATGGTTCCCATATAATCAGCTGCAATCAGAATGTACATAGAACTTAAAAATGGCGGGGTGCCATTTTCGGACAGGGTATCCAGTACAATATGCAGATCACTTCTTCGATCCTTTATGGGGGATGGTAAGCCTTGGATGTTTTGAATGCTGATGTACTTGCAGTGATCAATCTCAACGGGTCCCATAAAAGGAACAATGCTAATGCCGGCTTTGAGTTCTTCGATGGTTGTAATGGATATGACTTTTTCTTGTGCAGTTTCGTAGTTAAAAAGGCTGGTATAACAGGGGATTCTCAGCATATGCCCGGACAGAAACTCAAATGAGTTTTCTAAGAACTTATCAATCTTTTTGATATCATCAATTCCCAAATGCTTGCCGCTGGTACCAGACTTTATTAATGTGTAAAAGTCGCCTAATTTCCTATAGGTGTCGCTCAGTGTTATTGCTCGATCACTATTACTGAAACCAATCATATTCTGATTTTCATTGCCTTCATAAAAATCAAATGAGAATAAGGACGCCATTTCACTGAAAAGTCTCTGAAAGAAATCAATCGCCTTGTCCAATCCACAGTGAGCATAGACACAAGCAAGCATGGCAGATGGACCACTCGCCACAATCTTTTCAGGAGCTCCCAAGGTGTTTTCAAGCGCTCGTAAAGCACCAAGAGAGCGCATCATTTTTACATTGTTGCCATTGAGATAAACAGAGTAGTTAATCGTTCATCAACTCCTTTTTAAAATCATCAAGCAGCTCCATCGCTGATTTGGTAGCTTTCTCAAATTGATCAAACTGATACCATTCAATATTCAGATTGGTGAAACGTATTCGATACTCTGCTTGGGATATCTCAGAAGCGATGATCCTTTCCAGTTTTAACTGATTCAGATAACCCATCAATTCGAGGGCATTTTTAAAGGTTCCTTTCCTCACAAGATTGGTCACATCGGAAGCGATGATTTTTTCAGCTCCTAATTGTCTGCACTGTTCCACCGGAACAACACACATGACACCGCCATCAATAAAATGAGTGCCACCCAATCTGGTGGGTGAAAAGGTACCCGGAACAGAGGCACTGGCACAAACGGCATCAATAATATAGCCTGATGTGATGAGTTCAGTTCTGCAGCGTCTGATATCTGTGGCTACGATACCCAGTTTCAACTTGGTATCTTCAAATCTGGCATTTTGAAAAATAGGTGTTAACATTTCATACAGGTAATCTTCGTTCATGATTGATTTACTTACAGCGGTCTTTCGGGCAACATTCAACATATCCACTAATTTGCTGCCTGCTGCCATTTGCAGGAGCTTCTTGATTTTTTCCGAATTGATTTTAACAAAATGACTGGTCATTTTTTTCACGGTTCGACTGTCTGCTGTCAATGCATAAGCTGCACCAACAACCGAACCAATGCTGGATCCTGTTATGTATTCAGGTTTGATGTCACAAGATTCAATCACTTCAAGCAGGGGCACATGGGCATATCCCCTGGCACCGCCACTCCCCAATGCCACACCCCATTTTTCACGGGATGACCAAGTTGTTTCAAACAATTTCGAAATCCACCTCGCCTCTAACGTAATCCACATCTTTTACTCTTACTGATAAAATATCCCCTAATCGGTATACTTTACGGGTTCTTTCTCCCACGAGAATGTTTTTTTGCTCGTCATAAATAAAATAATCATCCAAAGTAGATATATGGATTAGTCCTGGAATCAGAATATCTTTGACTTCCACGAACAATCCGATCTTCATGATGTTGGTAATGACAACCTCATAAATCTCTGAAGCGTGACTGGAAATATAATCCACCTTTTTTAAAGCAACCAAATCCCATTCGCTTTCATTGGCTACTCTTTCCTTTTGCGTGCAATGAACGGCAATTTGCGGTAAGGCCTCTTCCCAGTATTTTAAACGCTCTTTTGTGAATGTTTTACCGTTCATGTACTCCTTAAGGAGCCGATGAACGATCAAATCCGGATATCTTCGTATAGGGGACGTGAAGTGTGTATATGCCTCAGATGCCAAGCCATAATGGCCCAGATTGCTCTCATCGTAAATCGCCCTTTTCATAGTTCTGACGACCAAACGCTCGACACTGTTTCTCAGAGGATGACCTTTTAGATTTTCAAGCAATTTCTGCAAAGTTCTTGAATCGATTGTTTTGGGCATATCCCTTTCGATCCCAAGGGCCTTGACGTATTCCTTTAACTGAAGCAAGGTGTCACTGTCTGGATTCTCATGGATTCTGTAAATAAACGGCAGATCCGCATCCATAAACATGGTGGCAACTACCTCATTGGCCTTGATCATAAACTCTTCAATAACCGATTCACCTATCCCTCTATTTCTTGGAAGAATATCCAAAGTATGTCCTTTTTCATCCACAACGATTTCGACTTCGCCGCTTTCAATCCCGATGATCGCTCCCCTCTGTTTTCGATTTTCTTTTAGAATTACGGCCATTTCCCTCATATGATCCAGGGATTCAGGGAGTCCGGAGGTCTTTGACAAAGAGGCAACCGCTTTTTTATCTCCTTCGTAATACTGATTGACTTGTTTATACGTTAAACGCCTGCTGCTTTTTATCATACCGTTTTCAACTTTGAAATCTACAACCTTTCCCGTCTGATCAATCTCCATTGTGAGTGCTACCACCATCCGGTTTAGCTTTGGCTTTAAGGAACAAATCCCGTTGGACAGCTCTACCGGAAGCATCGGTATGACGGTATTGATCAAATAAACGCTGGTGGATCTTTCATAAGCTTCGTTGTCAATCGCCGTAGAAGTTTTGACATAATGGGAAACATCGGCTATATAGACTCCCAACCGATAATGGTCGTTTTGGAGCTGTTTAATCGAAACGGCATCGTCAAAATCTTTGGCATCGGCACCATCTATGGTAAATATCAATTCATCCCTAAAATCAGTACGTTCTTCATCCTTTAGCAAAACAACCTTGGTAGGGATGTTCTTTTTCTCAGCTTCAACCGTTTCTGGAAATTCATCCGGAAAAGGCAAGCCATGCTTCAGGACGACAGAGGGCAGATGGATTTTGGGATCTTCAATCTTACCCAACACCTCTTTGATGGAAACTTTAGGGGGGATGTTGTTTTTAGGGTATGCGGTGATCACTCCGTATACCTTTTCTCCTGGTTTAGCCCCTTTCAAGTCTTTTGAAGCATTCTTGATGTTAACGGCGAAACGATAACCAACCCGTTTTTCATCAGGGATCACGTAATATCTCTTCCCTTCCTTGATCAGTACCCCAACAATTCTCGTCAAACTTCTTTTAATAACCTTAATGACTTTTGCTCGATACCAGTCACGATATTTTCCTTCCGGTTTGATTAACACAATATCTTTGTGCATGGCGTCTTTCGCTGTTTCAGGAAAGATGACATATTCTTTGCCATCACTGGCCATGACAAACGCCATTTTCCCGCTTTTTATAAATTCCAGTTTTCCTTCGATCTGGTCAGGCACTGCGATTGAATAACGGTTGTTGGCAGTTTTATAAATCCGGCGTTCTTCCAACAATTCCTTAATGATGTTTCTGACTTTCTCCTTTGCTTTTTTATCGTAAACGTTCAGTTCTTTGTAGATCTGCTTTAAAACCATCGGCTGATAACCGGGACTATTGATAAACTCAATAACGGTCTCTTTAGAAATCTTCATAATCCTCACCCCTTAAAAACGGCATATCTTACCCGGACTGACGTATGAAAAATCAATCCCTTCCTGATTGAGCTCTTTGCCAATCTCCCTCATTTTCTCCTTTAAATTAGGTAAATATCTGCCGGATATATGATAAATAATGAGTTTTTTTGGTTTAAAGCGTTTCACTTTCTCCAAAAGTTCTCCGATTTCTGTGTGTTTATCGCCCCTTCGATCCTCACTGTCTAAAAAGGTGCATTCATGCAACAGAGTTGAAGTGTCGTCCAGATATTGGTCATCGATCACATTGCCATCTCCGCTCATGGTTAAGAGAGAATGAGAATAGTCTTCCGTGATGAAATCCCTTCCGTTTTTTCTGATCAGTTCTCTTATCTCACTTTGATTCAATGAATGATAAGGCGCCTTCAACCTCTTTCTGCTTTCTCGAATCTGAAACCCCAACGTCACTTCGTTGCTCATGTGGTCGGTACTGAAAGGAACGATATACCGCCCCATCTTACCTGATTTCAAATCAATGCGGTCACCCAAGTCAATTTCATGCATTGTCAATTCGTACTTCAAACGGCTTCCAGTACTAATAATGAAGTCAAGGTAATCTTTAATCATCTGTGAATCTTTGTGAAAATAAATATCCAAGGGCTTCTCTCTTTCACCCATGGCGCTGCTTCGGGTGTTTAAAAAACCCCATAGTCCTGAGATGTGATCGGCATGAGAATGGGTTAAAAAGATTTTCTTAACGGCAAACAATTTATTCGTAAGCATTGTGCTGATTCCCTCACCGCAGTCAAAAAGAACCCGATCAGGCGCATAGTAAATCCAAGTGGAATACATCGCCTTTGAAAATGCTATCATTTCCAATTTTAATCTCCTGTTCTATAAATATGCAATCAATCCAATCACAACAACTATTTCCCTGGCTGTCGACAATGGGATTGGCTAATTTTTATTCTTCCTTGGCTTCCAACTTGATTTTCAAATTTCCTTTGACGCCACCCGGAAATTTCACCTCTACATCATAAGTTCCAATTTCCTTTAAGTTCCCATCAAGGATAACTTGCTTTTTTTCGATCTTTTCGCCTAAATAATCACTTAGTTCTTTAGCGATATCCCCATTGGTGATTGAACCAAAAAGTTTCCCTTTTTCTCCAGCTTTGACCTTAATGACAAAAAACTCTTTCATCAGCTTGTCTAATTTATCCATGTTCTTTTTTCTCTCTTTTTCTTCGTGCTCGTTGTGAACACTTTGAATGCTTTCTAAGTGTTTAAGCGCACTTGATGTTGCCTCTTCAGCTAAATCTCTTGGAAAGAGAAAGTTCCGGGCATAGCCGTCCGATACCTTTTTAATTTCGCCCTTTTTTCCGACCTTTGCAACATTTTCTTTTAAGATGACCTTCATCTTAATCCCTCCATTTCACTGATGTTTTTTTCTTTATCCATTCATTAAATTGAATAATCTCATCAATTGATTCGATTTCTATATTATCTGTTTCGTCAACAGCAGTTCTGACAATCTTGTAAATATCTGTAAAGCAAATTTTGTGATCTAAAAAGAGTTGAACAGCAACTTCATTTGCTGCATTATAGGCAATCTTTCTGGCATTGGTCTCATCAATGAGATCATAGGCCATTTGAACAGCCGGATATTTGTCCAAATTCATCCACTTCAAGGACAATTTTTCTGGCTCAAAAACCACCGGGTCACATCGCATCGTTCTCTCAGGAAATGTTAAGGCGTAAGCAATTGGAATAACCATATTCGGCTGACCTGCATGCAATTTAACTGATCCGTCTTTAAAAACTGCAACTGCATGAACATAACTTGAATAACTTAACATTGCCTGGATTTGCTCTTTTTTTAAATCAAAAAATTCGGCTGCCTCAATAATTTCCAGTCCTTTGTTAAACATGGTAGCCGAATCAACCGTTATCTTCTTGCCCATATTCCAGTTAGGATGCTTTAAAACATCCTCAACAGAGGCTGATGAGAGTCTTTCAGCCGGCCAATCCCTCAATGCACCTCCTGAAGCGGTAATAAAAACCGTTTCAATATCTTCAAGACGTTCACCCTGGATCAACTGAAACACTGCGCTGTGCTCACTGTCAACAGGTATTATGCCGGTATGCAGAACAGTAGCCATCTGCTTGATGATACGACCGGCCATAACCAACGATTCTTTGTTAGCCAAACAGACCCGTCCAGCATTTTTTAGAGCACAGGTTGTATAGCGAAGTGATTCTGATCCGCTGGAGGCAATTACACAGATATCCGGGCGTAAAGATTCTATCATTCGAACGGGATCCTCATAATAAGCAGAATCAACACCCTCAATTTCTCTAGAGAAAGAATAAGCCTTGGGATGAAGGTTACTGACTTGAGAGCGAAAGTTCTCAGATTTATGGGCTGCGATTCCTACAATCTCAAATCGCTTTTCAACGGCATTGATCTTTGAGAGTGCTTGAAGGGTTTGCGTACCGATGGAACCAGTTGAGCCGATGATAATGACCTTGCTGGTGTTCATATTTGAATTTCACCTGTTTGAAGAGGACACATGGAGATATAATCACAATAGGAGCACAGAGGTGATTGTTTTGGTTCAAAATGGTCTTCTTCCAGGGCTTCGAAAATGGGCATACACCTTTCTATCAAAGTAGTTCTTGTTTGGTCAAATATCTCTTCATTCAGTGGCTTTTCGATGATTCGGTTGGGTTCCAGGTAAAAGAATGTAGAACTGTAGATCTTGTATCCCTGTTCATTCATCAACCAAGCATAGGTAAACAGCTGAATAAAATCGACATATCTTTCGACCAATTTGCCCGTTTTATAGTCTATGACTTTGAATCCCTCTTTTCCGTTGTGAATGCATTTGTCAAGTCTGTCGATACGACCAAGAAATTGAATCTCGTCATTCAATGAAGCCTCAACAAACTGCTCACGCTGAATAGGTTCGGACATTAATTCACTGGCATAAAAATGATCGAGCATCATCAAACCACGCTTACCGTGCTCGATTTCTGTCGTTTTGTCCATTTCAAAAACCCCTTCTTTTCGAAGGTTATTTCTCTCCATCTTCCATTCCATTCGAAACAAATTCTTCAATAGTTTTAAATCTCTCTTTTCAGATGAAAAATCGAAAAATTTCTCAAGGGTGCTGTGAATGGTTTGACCCAATAACAAGGCTGGACTTGTTTTTGTAGGGATTCTGCTGATGTATTGAAATTTGAATTTCAAGGGACATTGTTCAAAAGTTGTAATCTTTGAAAAACTCATTTTCATATTATTCATTTAAGAATCGCTCGCCTTCATCTATTTTTCGGCCGTTTTTCGCTTCCATAAAAGTAATAAAGCTTTTGGATGGCAGTTGAATTTCTCTCACCAGAACTTGGTCCTTGCCGCATTGAATCAAAGCACCCTTTTTTTCAATGGAGCAAATTGTTCCGGGGTCTTTGCCGGATTGTCCCTCAAACACGCCACCGGAAGATTTAATCTTGATAAGAGCATTCTTTAAATAAACCCTAGCACCCGGAATCGGGTCAAAGGCTCTGATCTTGTTGTGAACTACGCCCGCATTTTTTGACCAGTCTATCAATAACTCTTCTTTTTCTATCTTTGCTGCATAAGTAGCCTGTTCATGATCTTGCGGAACAAAATGGACACCGGAAGAAAGTAACCGATCCAGAAATTCTGTCAGCAATTGAATACCGGTTTTTTCAAGTTTATCATAGACCTTTTCCAGATTATCACAAGGCTCTATGGCGACGGCTTGTTGAAGCGCAATATCACCTGCATCCAGCTCCTCACCGATTTTCATGATGGTGATTCCTGTTTGTTTCTCGCCATTTTCGATAGCTCGTTGAATCGGTGCAGCACCCCTGTATTTTGGTAATAGTGAGGCGTGAACATTGAAAATTCCAATTTTCGGGAGTTCAATCACTTGCTTTTTCAAAATTTTTCCATAGGCAACCACAACAATGATATCGGGTTCCAAAGCACATAACTGTTCAAAACCAAGTTTGATATTCACCGATTTGGGCTGAAAAACCGGTATTGAGTACTTCATTGCCATTTTTTTCACTGGAGTGGGTCTAATGGCGCCGCCTCTTCCGGATACTTTATCCGGTTGAGAAAAAACCCCTACAACATTCCAACCGGCTTCAACAATGGCTTCTAAATGAGCAGCTGAAAAATCCGGAGTTCCCATGAAAATAATATTCTTCCTACTATCCGGCATTCTTGTACACTTCTTTGGCTTTTTCCTTTATCGCATCCAGACGCTTCTTAAGAAGTCGCCTTTTAATCGTGCTAATATGATCAATAAATAAAACACCGTTCAAATGATCGGTTTCATGCTGAATAATCCTTGCCAGATATCCTGAGATCTCCTCATCATGGCGTATGCCATCTGCTGTTTGGTAAGTGAGTCTGATTGTCTTGGAACGTTCAACATTTTCAAAGATATCGGGGATGGATAAACACCCTTCCTCGGCCACATCCTTTTCTTCAGAAAAGTAAGTGATTTCAGGGTTGATAAAAGCTTTCCAACCTGTTCCTGAATTGTCATCTTCTATGAAGATCTGCTTGTTCAATCCGACCTGCGGAGCTGCTAAACCGGCACCGTCTTCTTTGTACATAATGGTGGCCATTTCTTCAATAATATCGTGTAATTCATTATTAAATGCGGTGATTTTCTCCGATTTTTGTCTTAAAACCGGATCACCGTAAAATCTTAATTTCATCTCTATCACCATTGCATCATCCTTCCGTTTTTTTTAGCGCCTGATACCATTCGTGATCATACATAAAAACCGTTAATGGTGTTACCGAACAATAGTTCTTCTGAATGGCAATCCAATCACTATCCTGTGGCAATTCCTCTTCTTTAATGTCACCCATGAGCCAGAAATAATCGTTGCCATAAGGGTCCTTTCTCTTTTCAAAATAATCATCAAAACGTCTCGAACTTTGTTTTGTGTAGAGAAATCCATTCAATAAATTATATTTGATGGAGGGAACATTGATATTCAACGCTCCAAACCGTTTGATGGTGGTTATGTCAAAAGTCTTTAAAAACTCTACCAAAAATTCTCCGGCTGTACAAAAATAGGGTTCTTTTGGATTGATACTGGAAATAGCAATTGAAGGATACCCCATAATGGCTCCTTCCAGAGCACCTGAAACGGTCCCGGAATAAGGAATGTCTGTTCCCAGATTGGCACCTCGATTAATCCCTGAAACAACCAAATCCACATCTTTGCCGGCTAATTCCAGAATACCGATCTTGACGCTATCAGCAGGAGTTCCTGTTACACCGTAGCCAAAAAAGGTTTCACCCTTGTATATTTTTTTTGCCCAAATAGGCTTTCGTAAGGTAATGGCATGTCCTGTGGCACTCTGTTCTGTATAAGGAGCGGATACCACGACCTGATGCCCAGCTTGTGTTAGGCATGAATTGAGGCAATCAATCCCCTCAGCGTGTATTCCATCGTCGTTTGTTATTAGAATTTTCACTTTTCAACCTCTTTCCTCTTTTGTGATACGCATTCAACGAAACTTATAATAGTCTATCATTAAGATTATATCATGATTTGTACGTGGTATAATAACACATGAGCATCATTTCCTTTGCAGATGTTTGCATTATTTTGGAGAGTGATTATCTTGAAAAAAGTCCTTCTTGTTGTTGCTGCCTTTTTTATTGCAATAACAGCTTTTTCAGCCTATATTAACGATTATGTGATTGATCACTGGACAAACTATGGAATGTCCTATTACACCTATGTGGACAATGCAAACATTGTGTATAAAACCATGTACCATTACCAGAATTGGGGACCAACCATCTCATTTTATTATGTTCCATCAGAAAACAACATAACCTTGGAACAAATTTCGCCCCCATCATTAAGACGCAATAGCGATAAAGAACTCATCATCATTTTCTGGTTATACAGAAATGGACTCTTTTCATTACAATATCATGTGCTGGACGCTTATAGAAGAATTACCTCAAATAACGCAAAAGGAGCAGCTGGATTCGAAACTCCTTATTCTATCATACGAGTAGATTGTCAGGATGACAAAGAAGTCTTCTATATCTCATTGACTGAATATCTCAAATAAGAGTATCCATTCAGCAGTCCCTATATTACTGTATATCAAAAGAGGATTTCTTATTTGACAACAAATCCCCCTTTCTCCCCGCCCCCATAACCAAGCTGAATCTCATAATCACAAGCACTGATGAAATCAGTATTATGTTCAATCGCTATGACGGTATTTCCCTTTTCCACCAGCTTTTTCAAGACATTCACCAGGTTCTGTGTGTCCTGGAAATGCAAGCCGGTGGTAGGTTCATCCAGGATATAGAGCGTGTCTGTTGCTGTTGTGTTGGTTAGTTCTTTTCCGAGTTTGAGTCTTTGAGCTTCACCACCGCTGAGTGTGGTGGCACTTTGCCCCAGTTTGATGTAGGAGAGGCCCACATCAATCAATGTAGACAGAATATGATGAATCTTTTTATTGGTTTTAAAGATCTCAAGCGCATCCCGGACTTCTGTATCCAGGACATCATAAATAGTCATACCCTTATAATGAACTTCCAGTATTTCTTCTCGATAACGTTTTCCATTACAATGATGACATGGAATCCAGATATCGTCCATGAAGCTCATCGGGATTTTGAGTTGTCCCAACCCGTTACAGACCTGGCATTGTCCTCTCTTTCCGTTGAATGAGAAGTGCTCTTTGCCAAATTTCAGTTCCTTTGCCTCTTTTGTTCTTGCAAAGACTTCCCGGATCAGGTCAAATACCCCTGAATAAGTTGCGGGAGTTGATTTTGGCGTTCTTCCTATCGGTTTTTGAGAGACCAGGATAATATCTTTGATTTGATCCGCTCCTTTAATATCAAGATAAGGCAAGCAGTCGCCCGTTTTCTTCCCCAGTCGTGAAGCAACTGCAGGATAAAGAGTTTGTGAGACAAGGGAACTTTTTCCGCTGCCACTGACTCCGGTTATACCAATGAAGCTGTTAAGAGGGAAGGCGACATCGATATTTTTCAGATTATGTCCGGTTGCACCAATGACATTTATTTTTTTCCCTTTATGGTTCTTTGTGGCCGGAGGCTTTTCTTTGGGGTTGTTGTGGATGTATTGTGCCGTGATGGAATTCGGATTGACTTGAATCTCCTCAAGGGTTCCGCAGGCGATCACTTCTCCGCCGTATTGACCCGCACCTTTTCCTATATCTACGATATAATCTGCTTCTTTAATAACCTCATTTCGATGTTCCACCATGATAATGGTATTTTCTTTGTCCCGCAGTTCTTTGATTTTATTCATCAATTTTGAATAGTCTTGAGGATGGAGTCCTTTAGTTGGTTCATCCATGACATAGAGCATATTTGAAAGGTTTGTTCCAAACTGAGAGGCCAGTTGTAAGCGTCTGATTTCTCCACCACTTAATGTGGGCATTGCCCTGTTTAGTGAGAGATACCCCAATCCCATGTCGATCATTCGTTTTGTTTGGAAAAGAATCTTGTCTCGTATAACTTGCGAACTTTCATGTTTACTTTTCGTCAGTTCTAAACCTTCTATCCATTTAATCAACGCTTGGATACTCATTTGCTCACATTCCGGATAGCGCATCCCGTTAATTTCAACCAGTCTGCCTATTTCTGTAATCTTTTCCCCTCCACAGCTGGTACATGGGGTCTTTTCAACGAATTGCTCCACCATACTGTTTTTTCCCTCGCTGGCAACGCCCTCTTTCAACAGTCGTTTTAAGGTATTAACGATTCCTGCAACTTCCCTTTCAATCGTTCCCCTTCTGCCGTTAGCATTTTTATATGAAAAGGATACTTTCTTGCCCTTTGTTCCGAATAGAACACCTTGCTTGTATTCTTCCGGCAATTCTTTCCAAGGCTTTTCCAAATCAACGTTCATATCTTCTGCCAAAGCCAGCACTTCTCCTCTCATCCAGTTGGCATTTGGTTTTTCTTTGAACTTCCTCAAGCTGCCCCAGAATATTGAAGCCCCATCCAGTATGGAAATTTCCGGATTGCTGATCACTTTATCCGGGTTAATGGTTAATTCATATCCTAACCCCTTACAGGTTTTACACATGTATTCGGGATTGTTGGCACAGAACATGGCCGGTGTGGTATCGAACATCATGGTGTTGCAATGATAGCAAAAAAGTTTGGTCTGCAACAAGTATTCATTATCTTCAATGGTTGCAATTAAAGCACCATTGCCGGTTTTTAAGGCTTTTTTTATTTGTGTTTCAACTTGCTCTTTAAGGTCAATTCTTTCTGTTGAACCATGGGGCCTCATGTGCACCGGTTTTTCATTCATGATCGCTTTCAAAAGATAAATGATGGCACCTTCACTCAAAATTTCCACTGGATGATGGCAATGTTCACAATGACGCACCCCGATAGTGGTAAATAGAGAACGCAGAAGTTCGGCAATCCCGCTGAATGTTCCAACGGTTGAACGGGGGTTTGCGGGAGGGGTTTTCTGGCCGATCCCTACAGCAGGCTGTAAACCTGTTATCTCATCCACTTCCGGTTTCTGTATGCTATTGTTGTTGTTCATGATGCTCAGAAACTGCCGGTTGCTTTCAGCATAGATGGTATCAAAGGCAAGTGATGATTTTCCGCTTCCGCTAATCCCTGTAATTACCGTTATTTGGTTTTTCGGGATGGTCACGTTGATGTTTTTCAGGTTGTTTTTCCAGGCATTTTTCACAGTGATATGTTTATAATCGGTATTTATATTTTCATGATGGGTTATTTTTGACGAACGGGCTTTCTTTTGATCGAAATATTTCTGAATGAAACGGTCAGTATCGCTTATTTGGAGGGTTAATTCTCGTTCAATGACTTTTTCTTTTCTGAACGATTTATGATTCTCCCAATGGGACAGCCATTCTGGAACGATGGCGTTTTCAACCGTTTCCTTTCCCTCCTCATAAGAGATAATATCCAAAATGACCGTGTTGTCATATCCATCAAAGCCTTCTACTGTAATCAGATTTCCTGTTATATCAACGATTTTCACAACTGTACTGGCAATAGGGTTGAGCCGAACGGGTGAGCGTGCAGCAAAAATACCGGTTTTTGGTGCATTTTCATACGGAGGATTACAGACAAGGGTATTTCTGAAGCGTTTGTCTTCAAATTGATTGAACCACCAAATGACCCTGGCGAAATTGTTTTGGATCAATTCTTGTTTCATTTCGTCATTTATGATAAGTGTACCTCTTCCGTTTAGATGCTTGAAGATTCCCTTGGATTCGATATCGATTTGTTCCGGTAGATCTTCTAAAGTCAGCATATTTTGATAAGTCGTTTTCTGAATCCTATCTAGGTCTTTTCTGTGATTATCCTTATTCTGAATGATTCTATCTTCGCAGGGTATATACGGTTTGATATCGTAGATGATCGTATTGTTTGGTATATTGATGTTATCCGTTATGATAACACCTCGCTTTTCATCCACATGATGCGCCTTACAAACGTAGTGTTTAATATCATTTTTGTTATGCGTAAACATGATTAGATGACTAAAATGACTCAGTTGCTTTAAGGCTTTTATGTATGGCTGAGCAATACGGAATACCGTTTCATCATTTTGATTCGTGCAATTTCCTATAGATTTTAAGGTACAAAGATGGGTTTGTTTGTTCATCATATCCCTCCGGTGCATTTTTGTTTCCATTATAACCGTTGTTTTTATTTTTATCTTTTCATCTATTGCGATGTTTTTGATTCAGATTGCTATTTTAGTATTCAACACAGCTGATTTTTTCAAAACCCCTTAAAAGGGGTAGACTTTACCAACTGTGACATTGATCATATCTGTATTTCTGACAATTGGAGCGAATTGCGGGGGTTGATTGTCAATCCATTCCAGGCAGCAGAACTGGCAAAATTACTCGGAGTTACGGTTAGGGATGAATTTTAGTTATTAATACAGCTTCTTAAACCACTCGAGGATTTCTTCCAAATCAAGTTCCATCGACTTGTAATAATCTATATCCTTTTGCATTTTCTGCTCAATGATTTTATCTTTTTTGTTCAAACGCTCTTCCTCCGTCAACTCTGCTACAAAACAGCCCTTGCCGGCCATAGTATAGATGAACCCTTGTCGTTCCAACTCTTCCCACGCTTTCTTCACCGTAATAACACTAACCCGCAGTTCTTTTGCGGCGGTTCTGATAGAAGGCAGGGCGAACCCTGGAGCCAGTTCGCCTCTGAGAATTTGTGTGCTAATCTGCTCAAACAATTGGATGTAGATGGGTTTGTCTGATGCATTTGAAATGTTGATATTCATTATAGATCCAACTTTTCAAATCTTTTCACAGATAGTTTAATCGTCAGGCTGTTAAGCAAAATAAAAACCGCAATACCAACAATCAACATGCCGATTTGCCACATCAACGATTCAGGTGTTCTGAGGTTGAACATTGTATTAAACCGTTGAGAAATAAAGGGCAGAAACTGTATGAAAATAGCGAAAAGTAAAGCACCGGTGATGGCTATAGTCATTGGAAGCGCCATTTTAAAGCCTGTTCTATAAAATCCCGGGATAAAAAGAAAATTAAACAGGGCATACATGATCAGAACAAACCCGAAGAAAGCCGGGTTGGGATCCAGCATCCCCAAACCGCCTCTATAAAGAATAAAATTGGCAATGGCAAAGGGAATGGCGATGATGATGTTCAATAATTCAAGGGCTATGACGGTATAGATTTTCGATTTAACAACATCGCTTTTTTTAACAGGCATCAGAACTGAAAAGAATGTGTCATTGTTGGCAGCTATTGCAAAAAACAGGTTAGGAACAATAACCCATAACAGATATGACATGGCAACGGTGAAGATCCAGTTGGGAATCAGCAGCAGTATTGCTGTTAAAAAAATCACGTAAAACGCTGGATGAATTGCCAATCTGAATTCTTTGTATAATAATTCTCTCATTATTTCTCACCTCTTTTGGCATAATAAATCATAATATCTTCCAGGTCAGCTTTATCAACTTGAAGACCATCAAGAGAAGATAATGAGTTCTTTTTAGCGAGTCCCGTAAAACCAAAGGAATCCTCTTTGAATGAAACCAATTCTTT
>DAOTHY010000013.1:0-15675 GCA_035447925.1 Thermotogota bacterium | reverse complement strand
TTTTAGCGAGTCCCGTAAAACCAAAGGAATCCTCTTTGAATGAAACCAATTCTTTCTTAACAACGTCCAGTTGCTTTTTACTACCACGAACCAACCGGTAAGAATCAGTGAAGTCTTCTCGAGTGGAACTGTCAATAATCCGACCGTTGTTGATATAAGTAATATAATCGGCGCATTTCTCCAAATCGCTGACAATATGCGTCGAGAATAGAATGCTTCTTTCACCATCCTCAATAATCTCCTGAAAAATCTCCATCAAGCCATCACGAGCAGCTGGATCAAGGCCCGTGGTGGGTTCATCAAGAATCATCAGTTTTGCATTGTGGGATAACGCCAATGTCAAATTGTATTTGACTTTCATACCATGAGACAGATCATGCAACCTTTTTTCTTCATCCAACCGGAACTTGTCCATATAGTGTTTGTATACTGCTTCATCCCAATTACTGTAAAACCGTTTAATCACCGAAGTAATCAGTTTCAGTTTTTTTCTGGGATAAAAATCGATCCCTCCAAACATATATCCGATATTTTCCTTAATCTTTTGCTCATCCTTTTCTAGATCTCGTCCAAAGACTTCAACACTTCCACTTTCGATGTGAATCATGTTTAAGATTGCCTTGAGTGTTGTGGTCTTTCCTGCCCCATTTTCACCAATAAAACCCATGATATAACCCTTTTCAAGTTTAAAGGAAACATCTGATAATTGGAAATGCTCATATTTTTTGTTGATTTTGTCAACTTTTAGTATCGGCATTTAATTGCCCTCCTTTTCTAACTGTATATATCGTACATACACAGTATACCCTGTTCGTTCTGTTTTGTCAAGTCTTTTCAAAATAATAAATTGAAATTGGTTGAAAGAGCTATTATAAGAGCATCTTAGAACATAAAAGCTGTTAAAAAAAATATCATTTACTCTAATAAAACACTTTTTCTTTGTGAAAACGATTAAAGAATGAAATATTGGTAGTTCTATAAATTGAAATATTGGACCTTTGTTAAATACCAAAATTGTCTTATAGTTAATGGTCCAAAAAGGGGGTTATTAAAATGATATTTATACTACTATGTTTAAAAGGTGCTGAAGACAAATGAAACGGTATGTATATTTACTGATGGTGCTTGTTACGATGTTTTGGGGTGGCTCTTTTGTTATTGGCAAAGTGACGGTGGATCAATTTCCACCTTTAACCCTTACTTTTTTCAGGTACTTGATTTCTGCCCTGATCATCTTTCCGATTATGATTAAAAAGGAAGGCAAAAAGGCTATCTTGAAGATAAGAGATTTACCCGTCATGATCATAATTGCCATCTCAGGAGGGTTTGGTTATGGTATTTTATATTTTCTTGCCCTATCCTATACAACAGCGATTAAGGCAGCCATCATTGTTGCCACTAATCCGTTGATGACTTTGCTGATTTCTTCATTATTGATTCGAGAGCGACTGACACCCATCAAATTATTTGCCGTTTCAATTGCTATGTTTGGCGTGATGATTACCATAACAAACGGTTTTCAAATTGGAACATCGGCTTTTTCGTTTAACCCCGGTGATCTCATCATGTTTGCAGCTGTGATCTTGTATTCTTTTTATGCAGTTTTCAGCCAAAAGATCATGAAGCGCTATTCACCGTTTATACTTACCGGGTACAGCTTTATCCTCTCACTACTGTTTATGATCCCCATTGCCATGGGAGAAAAACCATTCCAAATCTGGAAGGCATCAACACTTCAGGAAAAATTTGCTGTCATTTATTTAGGCACACTCGCCTCAGCAGTTGGTTATCTGTTGCATCAGGTTTCCATCCATTTCATCGGGGCTACAAAAACCATGGGCTTTTACAGTTTGGTTCCGATTTTTACAGCCCTTTTTTCAATCATCTTTCTGGATGAACCTATAACACCCGCGCTCATTATTGGAGGCGTCATTATTATTTTTGGCATTTATCTTAATTACGGTTATAAGGAGAGGAAATTATCCGCAGAATCACAATGAGATTCTGTTTAGAGATGAAAGATGTTTATAATTAAGTAAAATATTAGGAGGAAAGTTGTTGCTGATCATTCAACTGGACAAAAAGTCTCAAAAGCCCTTATATCTTCAGATTGTGGATAAAATATCCGAGTTGATAGAAACCGGAACTTTAAACTCCTCAGACGCACTGCCTTCAACAAGGAAGCTGGCTCAAACACTTGATGTAAGCCGGCAAACCGTAGTTCAGGCCTATGAAGAACTGTGGGCATTGGGGTATTTGAACAGTCATCAGGGGGCTTATACCACCGTCAGAAAGAGGGCTTCTATCGTCAACAAGAAGACCCGAGGGGAAATTGCCCTGGACTATGATAAAACCATCATCGGGAGGGAAAAAGCGCAACGTATCAACGCGATTATTCAACCGGAAGAGGAGAAAAAAGACTCGAAAAATATCATCGATATGAGTGCCATGAATCTTGATCCTTCAATCTTTCCCGTGGCAACTTTTAGAAAATCCCTGAACAACATGTTATTGAATGTTTCTCCTTCGCTGCTGAATTATGGCCATCCCATGGGGTATTATCCCCTGAGAGAATGGATTTCAAAAAGAATGCTGACCCATTCCATCGATGTCTATCCGGATGAAGTGCTGCTGACAGAGGGAATTTCACAGGCATTGGAACTGTTAATCAAACTATTTACGGAAAAAGGCGACACGGTTTTCCTTGAATCCCCAGGTTACAGAGTAGCCCTTTCACAAATGAGGGTTCATGGTTTGAGGGTCGTTGGTATTCCTATGAATTCTGCTGGGATGAACCTGGAAATACTTGAAGAGCAGCTTCATAAACATTGTTCTAATAACCGTCAGCCAAAATTCATCTACTCCGTCCCAACCTTTCACAACCCTACCGGTATCACAACATCCCAATCGCATCGGGAAAGACTGTTGTCACTGTGCTTAAAGTATTCGGTTCCTTTAATTGAGGATAGTTTTGAAGAGGAAATTGACTATTTTAACCGAAAAGTGCTTCCCATCAAGAGCATGGACAACTATCAAATCGTTTTCTATCTGGGAACCTTTTCAAAAGTGTTATTTCCAGGTTTAAGAACGGGTTGGATTGCGGGGGAAAAAGGAGTTATTTCCCAACTGACGGCTCTGAAAAAAATCAGCCATTTATCTTCGAATACACTGACTCTGGGAGCCCTTTACGAATTTTGCCATCAGGGATATTTTGAACGGTTTATTAAAAAGGTCAATCAGTATTATTCACAGAAAATGGAAACTGCTCAGAGCCTTCTTGAGAAAACATTGTCATTCAAAGGGGTTTCCTGGAATCGTCCCAGTGGAGGGTATCTATTTTGGATTAAAGTAGATCTTCCCGTTGAGCTTGAAGCACAGTTGTTGCAACAATGCGAGGCAGAAGGGGTAAAAGTTCTGGGGGGTAGTGAATTCTTTACTGAAAAAACCGATGCTTTGTATTTAAGAGTTTCTATTTCGGCTGTTAAAAAAGATGATTTGAAACCGGGGATTGAGGCTTTGGGTCGTGCGATCCGGTATAGTTTAACCAAATTGAAATAGAAGTTTCATGATAACTAAAACCTCATTCTTAGCTAAAGACGTAAAATCCCCTCCTCCGGAGGGGTGTCAGCGCTAGCTGACGGGGTGGGTTTTGGGATATTGCCTAAAAATGAAAGTGAAGTTTTGTTCTTAAAACTTCAAGGACTGTTTTTCAAGTCCAAGAACTCCCCTCGGAATTTGCTTCTTAAATTCCATTACAGTGATGTTCCCGTTTTTGTGTATAAACCCACCCCGTCTGCTTCGCATCCACCCCTCCGAGGAGGGGATTTTTGTTCTTTTAGATATAGAAATGTTTTTATTATTCAGAAATCTCAAGAAAACTTCTTTAAGTTCATTAGTGTGGCAAAATCAAATGCAAGTATTTTCTTCGACAAATTTTGAAATTTTGTTTTTCAAGAATTTCAACTAGTGTTTGGTAAACCTATATACCGAAAAAAACTCTTAAGTCTTTTATATCACGCTCTCCGAGCCATTCACTACCCCTGAAACAAAAAAACAAACAACGCTTGACAAAGTAAAAAGAATGTTGTATTATATACTTACTTTATTCAGTGAAGAAAGTATCTTTTGAGGCGGTGGGTTTTTTGGTTACTTTGAATAAACGAAGAAAAGCGTTGGATATTATGTTCTTCCTTTTACCAAGTTTATTCGGTCTTATAGTTTTTCAAATGCTTCCCTTTGGGTATTCTTTTTTTCTTAGTTTAACGGATTGGGATGTTCTCTCTAAGATGAATTTTTTGGGGTTGGACAATTACATCGAAATCCTTAAAAGTTCCGAATTTTGGAAGGTTTTGGGAAATACCTTTTATTTCATCATTTTATACATCCCGCTGATACTCATTGTTTCTCTGGGATTGGCTTCGCTTTTGAATGTGAAGGTTCCGGGGAGGAAGATCTTTCGAGTTGTTTTTTACATTCCCGTTTTGACTTCCTGGGTAGCGGCTGCCTTGCTTTGGAGATGGTTGTTGAGTCCTTATTACGGGCCTATCAATGAAATTCTTCAATTCTTTGGGCTGAATGGTCCCAGTTGGTTGTACGATAAACACTGGGCTATGCCGGGAATTGTCTTTGCCAGTCTTTGGAAAGATATGGGTTATTTCGGGTTGATTTTCTTATCCGCCTTGCAGTCTATTGATAAGACTTATTATGAAGCGGCAAAAATAGATGGTGCTTCGGGTATCAAGAATTTCTTTAACATTACCCTGCCGTTGATTTCTCCTACCATGTTTTTTGTCATCATTATCTCAATTATTAATTCTTTCCAACTTTTCCCCCAGGTCATGATTATGACTCAGGGTGGTCCCTATGGGTCGACGCAAGTGATGGTGGAGAGGATTTATACATACGCATTTGATTATTACAAGATGGGCTATGCCACGGCTTTTTCATGGATTTTATTTGTGTTCATCTTTGTTGCCACGATTATTCAATTAAAACTTCAAAAGAAGTGGGTGCATTATGAGGGGTAGAAAAGTTGTTTTCAGACGGGTTGTTTTTTATGTTGTCGTAGCTGTATTGGCTGTTTTTGCGCTTTTACCTTTTTTTTGGATGCTTTCTACATCTTTGAAGGAAACCAAGGCGCTCACAACGATTCCCATTCAGTGGCTGCCGGAAAAACCAAGCTTCCAGTCCTATCTGGATTTATTCAAAATATTTCCCTTTGCCCGTTCAATATTTAACAGTCTGTTTATTTCCGTAGTGGGAACTTTTATCAGTGTATTGTCAGCTTCCATGGCCGCTTTTGTTTTTGGAAAAATTGATTTTAGAGGTCGAGAAATCTTATTCGGTTTTTTCCTTGCAACCATGATGATCCCGGGTAATTTGTTGATGATTCCCAATTATTTAATTTTGAGAGAGTTAAATTTGCTGGATTCATATACCGGTGTTCTCTTACCCAGTTTTTTCAACGCTTTTGGTACTTTTCTGCTACGCCAGAATATCAAATCTTTGCCGGACAGTTATCTGGAAGCCGCTTTTATGGACGGAGCTTCAAGGATTAAAGTGTTTTTCAAGGTGATTTTGCCGCTGATTAAACCCGCCTTGACCACGGTAACGGTGCTGACGTTTATGGGAAACTGGAATGCATATCTTTGGCCGTTGATTGTATTGACATCAAAAGAAAAAAAGACCCTCACGGTTGGATTGAGTCTTTTAAACGGGCAGCACGCCTCAGACTATAACATGCTGATGGCCGGTGCAATCATCTCGATTATTCCTATGATCGTTGTTTATGCCTTTTCACAGAAACACATCGAAGTTGGATTCAACGTCGGTGGTTTGAAATAAAACAAATCATCTAACGCAAAAAAGGAGAGGATTTTAAGTTTAAGAAGTGTCTATTGTTCGTTTTGATTGTAAGTGTTGTAGCAGGAATGAGTTTCGCAGTAACAACGGTTAATTTTATGAATTTTTCATCAGCGGGAGATAACACACAATATCTGGAAGAGATGAAAAATGTCTTTGAGGAACAAAATCCCGATATTAAGATTAAAATTGAAACGGTGGGTTTTGGAGATTATTTCACTAAGCTCATGACGCTGATTGCCGGTAACAATCCACCAGATGCGTTTGAACTCAACTACGAAAATTTCTACACCTACGCCAAAAAAGGTGTATTATTGGACTTGGCGCAGCCTATGGAAAAAGTAGGTTTTGATGAAAGTAATATCAATGAAATGGCTTTAAAGGCCTTTCAGGCAGACGGTAAACAGTATGGTCTTCCCTTTAGTTTCTCCAACGTTGTTTTGATCTATAACAAAGATCTTTTTGATCAGGCAGGCGCAGAATATCCGACACTGGATTGGACCTGGCAGGATGAATTAGAAGCAGCCAAGAAAATCCGCGACCTTCATCCCATGACCTTCGGGATCTATCAGCCCATACAGTTCTGGGAATTCTATAAAACGGTTCGACAGAATGGCGGCAGTTTATTGAATGACGATAAAACGGAATTTACATTAAACAGAAAAGAAAATATCGAGACGCTTCAGTTTATGGTAGATCGTGTTCAAAAGTACAACGTGATGCCTAACGATGCACAGCTTGCGGGAATGGGCGACTGGGATTTATTCATCTCTGGCAGATTGGGTATGGTTGTCACAGGCATTTGGGCGTTACCAACATTCATTAAAGACTGTGACTTTAACTGGGATATTCAGGTAGAACCCGGAAATATTGCTAAATCTACCCATTTCTTCTCAAACGGTGTCGTCATCAGTAAAGATGCCAAGAACAAGGAAGCAGCATTCAAATGGATTAATTTCTTCTCTTCCAGTAGAGAAGTAGCGAAGATCAGAATTGATGCCGGTTGGGAATTACCAGCGGTTACCTATCAGGATATTTTGGATGATTATATCTCCCAAACACCACCAGATAACCGGGAAGCCGTCTTCGAATCCTTGAATTATCTCGTTACACCTCCGGTAATCGAAAATATCGGTGAGATGACGGATATTATCAATCGATATCTGGAAGAAGCAAGGTACGGAGAGAAAACACCGGAAGAAGCCTTAAACGCAGCACAAGAAGAACTCGAAGAAAAAATCGATTTAAAATAACGATCAATGGCCGGTGCGCTTTGGCGTGCCGGCTAATTAATCAAAGTTAAAGACATTAGGAGGATAACGTGGCTAAGAAAGCAACAAAAGAAGTAATGAAAGATATTAATTTAAAACTTTTGTTGAAAGAGATTTATTATTCTGATGGCACAGACCGAGCTTCATTGGCGAAAAAAACCCAATTAAGTCCGGCAACTGTCACCAATCTTGTGGCCGAACTGAAAGAACAAAACAAGATTAAAGAAATCGGTAATGCCGTTTCAACGGGAGGAAGAAAGCCCATCCTTCTGGCGATTAATCCTGATTACATGTATGTCATCGGCATCAAAATTGGTTATCGGTATATCAATTTCATGCTGACGGATTTGAATGGGAATGTGAAATCCGTGGAGCAAAAGGCCTATGAAGAGATTTCCACCCCATTGATCATCGATGAGTTGAAAAAACGATGGCAATTATGGAAAAAGGAATACGACATGGAAATTCTCGGGATTGGTGTGGCGGTATCCGGTGTGGTGGATTCCATCAATGGTACGGTCATTAATTCCTACTTATTACAATGGCAGAATGTCAAACTTGCCGATTCTCTCAAAAAGGCATTTGCCGTTGATGTCCAACTATTAAACGATGTGGACTCCTTTGCGTTGGCTCAAATGTGGAAAGGGGAAGCCTATCGATACAAAAACGCTGCTTTCTTGACTCTGGGTGTGGGAATCGGTGGGTCGGTTATCCTAAAGGGAACACTGTTATCAACATATGGTGCGGTGACGGAATTCGGACATATCACCGTCA
Source organism: Thermotogota bacterium (assembly GCA_035447925.1). GTDB lineage: Bacteria > Thermotogota > Thermotogae > MWEM01 > MWEM01 > JASUTC01. The sequence continues at coordinate 7,768 of DAOTHY010000013.1, read as the reverse complement.
GAGAAGAGGGTATCAAATGCAATTGCGGCAGTAAGGGATGCCTTGAAGCGGAAGCCTCTTTTAAAGCTTTGGCAGAAAAAATCAACTTGGCAACCACTTCCGCTAAACTAAAAAGGGCTTTTCAAACCATGACGGATGAAGAAAGTGCAGAGATCGATTTTCTGAAACTTGCCTTGGAAACGGATCGACAGGCAGCGAATGTTGTATTCAAGGAATATGCTATGTTGGTGGGGATTGCTTTAAAAGATATCATTAATATTTTCAGACCCGATTATTTTCTCATCGGGGGAGAAGCCATGGAATTTTCAGAGTGTTTTTACCAACATGCTGTAGATTTTTCAAAAAAGAATTGTTTCAATGGATTATGCGACAATCTGGTGTTTGACAAAGACCAGATTGGTGAAAATGCATGGACATTGGGCTGTATTTACAAAGTGATCGATAGAAACATGTTTATTTCCAACATCAACCATTCATAACATTGAGGGGTGAGGTTATGACACATTTTATCCATTTGCCGTATGGTACACAAAATCCATATGACGGTGAATATAAATACGAAAGGGATCCTTTTATACCGATAGCAGGAGAAAAGGTCATTCTCAATTACGCAACCGATCGTGGCGTTTTGGGACAAAGAAGCTGGGTGGAACTGAAAGAAAATAACGGGAAGGTCAGAGTGATTCGTTCCGAATGTAGGAGAAATGTGCCGGAACAACCCCTGTGGCAGGCACAATTTGTTGCCCCTTCTGCTGGAACCGTCGTAGCGTATAGATTTGGATTTGGGAGAGGCTTGCATACGGCTGAATATTCGGACTGGTATGAATGTACAACAAAAGAATGGACAAATATTGAAAACAAATTTGAAAAGAATGAAGACGTGTTGTCATTCAATGCAGATAATCAGAAAAACTATAAAAATGATAGAATCAAAACGATCAACGCATTAACAGATGGTAAAGATTATTATGATATGACCTTTGTGATTGAAAGAAAACCGGGAGAAAAATTCTTTGGCCTTGGTGAGCACTATGATTCGTTGGCACTCAAAAACGAGGACTATTATGCGTTTGTGTATGATCAATGGAAAGTCCAAAAGAAAAAGGGATATGCCCCGGTACCCTTCATCTTTTCCGATAAGGGCTTTGGCTTATTCGTTGATACAGGTTATATGACCCAATATACCCTGATTGAAGACGAATTGCATATTCAAGTCTTTTCAAGGGATTTACCCGTCCGGGATTTACAAGTCCATTATTGGGAAGGCGAAAAACCCGTTGAATTGATCAATAAAATGTACAAGATTTCAAAACCCACATTACCGCCAAAATGGGCTTTTGGCCCCTGGCTATCGGCCAACCAGTGGAATTCACAAAAGAAAATGGAGGAAGTCCTTAAAAAAGTCACCGAATTGAATCTGCCTTCTACGGTGGCGGTAATTGAAGCGTGGTCAGATGAACAAAGTTTCTACATCTTCAACGGAGCAGAGTATGAGCCCGTGGAAGGAAATGAAGCCTTAACACTGAAGGATTTCACTTTCAAGGATCCCTGGCCGGATCCCAAGAAAATGGTGGATGATTATGGTAAAAAGGGAATCAGGATGGTGTTGTGGCAAATTCCGGTTTTAAACTCTCCGGAAAGTATCAAACAACAACATGAAAATGATAAGCAATATATGACACAAGAAAAACTCGTCGCTTTAAACAAAGATGGCAGTCCATATAAAATACCCAAAAACAAATGGTTTGAGCACAGTTACGTTGTCGATTTCTTCAAAGAGGGGGCCAAGCGTTGGTGGCAGTCCAAACGGAAATATTTGTTTGAAGAAATCGGTATTGCCGGGTTAAAGACCGATGGTGGCGAACATCTTTGGGGAAGAGACACCATGGTGGGCAATCATGAATCTGCTGCCAAGATGCGTAATCTTTACCCAGAAGCCTATTTTAGTGCGGCCAAAGAGCTGGTAGGTGAAGACAGCCTTCTTTTCAGCCGGGCAGGATACAGCCGTTCTCCACAATCAAGTATCTTCTGGGTAGGTGATGAAGATTCCGATTACAAAGCTATGCGTGATAATTTTGTTGCCGGCATGAATGTTTCTGTTTCGGGTAATCCGTTTTGGGGTTGGGATATTGCCGGATTCAGTGGCGAACTACCCTCAAAGAACCTTTATCTAACGGCCCTTTGGAATTCTATCTTTGTGCCCATCTTCCAATTCCATTCCGAAGATCCGGGCGATCCCGTTCCATCGGCAGAGCGCTCTCCGTGGAATATGGCTGAGGTTTATAAAGACCCTGAGATCATTAATATTTACAGGCGAGTTGTGTCATTAAGAATGTCACTATTGCCATATATTTATAAAGAGGCCGTCTATGCCGCTGAAAAGGGTGTGCCATTAACGACACCCGTTTTTGAAAAGCAAACCGATTCACAATTATGTTATTATTTCGGACGGGATATGATCGTCTTTCCAAATCTTTCCGATAAAAAAACGGTCCTGTCCGTTGAACTCCCTGCAGGAGGGTGGATCAACCTCTGGACCGGAGAAAAGGTGCAAGGAAATGAACCATTAACCTACACGATGGACAAATACCCGCTGGTTTTTGTAAGGGAAAATGCCATAATCGAAGTGAACGTGGATGAAAGCAAAGATTTGTTTACCCCAAAGTGGGGTTTGGAAGAGACAGGGGCCATCATCTTTGCCCCCAAAGAAAAGGCATCACACTTTCAAGATTATGGAAATGCTAAAATAAAATGGTTGGGTTATATCACCCATTCTTCCAGTGACGGTATTATTGACATCAACTGGGAAAAAATCTAAGGCTCAGGAAAGGAAGAATATGGATCTCGTCGAAAGCTCAATTAAGATCATTAAAGATAATCAACATGAAAGCGGTGCCTATATTGCCAGTCCCAACTTTTCTCAATACGGATTCAGCTGGTTAAGAGACAGCTCCTTTATTGCCGAAGCCATGCTTTATACCGGTGAAAGAGAATCCGCTTATCGGTATTTTCAATGGGTAGAAGGGGTGCTTGAAAGATATTCGGAGAAGATTATCACAACCCTGTCCAAAAAAACTGAAGCGATTAGCATTGAAGATTACCTGCCCACTCGTTATCGATTGGATGGCAAGCTGAACAATGATAACTGGGAAAATGCTCAAATTGACGGATATGGCACGTATTTGTGGGCGTTGAATGCGTATTCCAAAAAAGCGGGGTTTCCCTTCAAGGTTCAACCCATTCAATATATCACCGAATACCTGGAAAAATTATGGCAGCTCCCCTGTTATGATGCCTGGGAAGAGGAAAAATCAGCCGTTCACACCTCCACGTTGATATCAGTAGCGGCCGGATTAAAAGCCGCTGAAGAGCTTTTGCAAAAGAAAACTGCTTGGGAACAAGTTTACCGTTATATTGAACAAAAACACACCAAAGATGGACGACTCATCAAATCAACATTGAATGACGGGGTAGATGCCAGCCTTATATGGGCGATTTGCCCCTTTAAGCTCTGGGACAAAGAACACCCCCTTATCAAAAAAACCATCCAACAAATCGAACATGACCTCAATTTCAACGGTGGCGTTAAGCGGTATCTAAAAGACTCCTATTACGGTGGTGGCAGCTGGATACTCCTGTCTGCAAATCTGGGAGACTACTATCGGCAAACCGATCAAACGGAAAAACACAAACAGATCAAAGACTGGATCGAAAGACAGGCGACACACAAGCAAGAACTCCCTGAGCAAGTCAAAGAACACCTTTTATTTGAAGACTATTATGAAAAATGGGTCCAAAAATGGGGAGAAATAGCAGTCCCTTTGCTCTGGTCTCACGGGAATTATCTGAAGATGGTGGGGTGATGATTTTCTGATAAACAAACCATAGTCAGAACTGTTTACTCTATAACAGCAACTATTACTCTATGGGTTTTCTATTCAGAAAATAGATACAAAGGCTATGGATAAACAACTTTATATGCTAAAATATAGAATATGAAGTTCCTTCAATTGCTCAAATGCCATAACGCTTAACATGAATCGCTTTTCTCTGATTAAAAAATTTATAAAAGCCAATTATGGCGGTATTTATGATTCAACCCTTAGTAATATTCTAAATTCTCTTCAAAAGCACAGTATTATTGATGCAGAGTATGACAAAAGAAAAAAATCTATTATTTTCCCGACCCTGTTGTTCAAAGATATTGTGCAGGGATTCGTTTTTGAAGATTAGGAGGAGCATTAAAAAGTTAAGCATAAGGGATATGGATTATTGTGAAAAATCCTTCTCACTAATATTCAGTGACAAGGTTTTCTTGTTTCCAATAAAATAGAAGTACAACAAACAGCAGAGATAAGTTGAGCGTTAGTGATATGATATAATTTAACTGCTCAAAATCAAGATTTTAGCTGAAAGGAAGATTGTCTAAATGCCAACAATTAGTATGTTTTATGGGATAATTATTAGAATGTTTTGTGCACCTGAAGAACATAATCCTCCGCATTTTCATGCTTATTATGGTGAACATAGGGCAATTATTGATATCAAAACTTGTGAAATCAAAGAAGGTTATTTACCGAATAAACAGAAAAAACTTGTTTTGGCGTGGGCAGAACTTCGGCAAGAGGAACTGTTAGCAGATTGGGTATTAGCTATGAATGGTGAACTTCCTTTTAAAATTGAACCGTTGAAATAGAGGTGAAATGATGTATTTAGCAATCATTGATGTTAAACCATTAGAGAATTATCAATTGCTTTTGACATTTGAAAATAATGAAAAAAAGATATTTGATATGAAACCCTATTTAGATAAGGGCATTTTTAGTGAATTAAAAGATGAAAAGAAATTTCGAAGTGTGAGAGTTAGTTTTGACAGTATTGAATGGTGCAATCAGGCAGATCTGGATCCGGAATTTTTGTATGATAAATCAAAAGCAGCATAATTATTTTGACTTTTATGTGTTTTTAAAAAAACCAATAGCATTCAGATAAACATCAAAAACCTCCGTTCCTGCTGTTTTGATATCTCGTATAAGAGCTTATCCCCATAATCTTTTGACCCATGACTTAAAAACGTTTTTGCCTGTGTAGGTTCACCGGATAACGAAATATACTGCAATTTGATATGATGAGTATGGTTTTGTTTCTGGTATAACAAATTCCAGCTGATCCGCCTATTTGTTCTGGTAAAACTTAAAAGAGTTCATTTTTCAGTCGTATGTATACGTCTGTTGAGAAACAGAATTCGTAGATTGGAGAAGTAATAACAGTTATCTAATCTCGGTAGAAAACTCAGGATAAAAACATCTTTAAAAAAGACTTTCTTTCTTCCTCCTCAAACTCCCAGGTGCATAAATATCCAAACATCTCGGAAATATTAATCTTTTTACAAAAACGGCTGATCTTTGCATAATTGGGATCAGAAAACCGCTCGCTGAGCACATCTTCAACATCAAAACGCCAGGGAGTGGTTGAATAGCGAACGTACTGCCTGAAATAAACGTTGAGTTGTTCGAGTTTCTCAGCAGATTTAATAGAAGAGTAAAGCCTCATCAACAGTGTGATATGGCGCATGGCTCCCATTTCAGAGAAGAGTTGATTGACAAGAGTATATCGGGCTTTATAAAATGGATGTATGGTGTCATCATCAAATGCAAGTTGAAAGGCTCGATTGAAAAAGGCAATTCTTGCCACATCCTTTCTGATGAATTCATTAAGTTTTTTTCGATCTGAATCTGTCAAATCAAACCATTCTGAAAGATTAATCTCATTGAGAACAACGTTTGTCATAAAAGACTTCAGAAAGAGGGATTTTACTTTAAAGGCAGAAAACCGGTTAATCCTTTGCCAATGGTTTTGGAAGTAATCTTTTTCATTCATAAGTGAAAGAATATGGTTGACAACCTTTGGGTTTTTGAAGGAAAAAGTAACATTAAGAGCAGTAAAAATACCTTTGAGTGTTTCAACTTTGACAAATTTCATATCCCCATTTAAAATTCTGTACAAAGAGGTGTGCGAAAGTCCATGAATTCTGGAAAAACGTCTGGGAATTTTAATCTGCTCATTAAGAAAAGTTTGTAGACCTTTTCTGTTGGCAACCTCATCCGTTCTGTTTCCTTTGTTAAATGCAATCTTAAAATGTTTTTTTGCCAGTTGTATACTATCATGATATTCTTTTTTGCATGCCGGTTCAATTATCCGCAACTTTTTATAATAATTACAGAGCATCTCTGCTGTACTTAAAAAAACTTGTAAGCCTTTGCCATCACGGCAATAACAAGAATGGTATCAAGATAGTTCATCAAAACAACCGGATCATCAAACCAATAACCACAATGCCAGGCAAGCTGTTTGGCAATTTGATAAGATGTTTCCAAATCCTCTTTTCTCAGATACCAGCTGGCGTTGTTGAATCCAGAAACGATAGAAGTAGGGTGAGGATATTTTGAAGCATGTTCGGATGCTTCAAGAAATATCTTTGAAGCCCTTTTTACTTCACCCCGTTTTAAAAATGCCCTCGCCTTTGCCTTTAAAGAAACTGCGATATCTACCTCATCTTCCCTATGCAGGTCACTCCAGCTTCGGAATTTTGTTAAGTTATTTTGAGTATAAGAAGATGTTGTCATATCCAAGGATTGACCAATGATTACCCGATAGGGTATAGGAATTTTGTGGTATTCCTTTTTTAGTATTTCATAGACTTGCTGTGTTAATAACGCACGGTCTAAAGCTCTTAATACCTCTAATTTATTTGACAACAACAGATAATAAATGCCTTGATTTTGACACATTTCCAAAGCTGAATCAATTTCAGTCAACAACTCTTCCGACTTTAAGTGCCATCGTTTTTTTAGAATTCTGAAATAACACAGAATATCAGAATTATAAGAAGACTCCGAAAGAAAATTGATGAAAACTCTCGCATATTTTCCATAAGAAATGATTGGAACAATATGTTTTGTATACATCGCAACCAACCTTTAATATAAACTAAATTTCTTTATATTGTTACTGATTCTTGATGTTTTATGCTTTTCTACTCAAACGGTCTATTTAAAATGATCTTGATCGTGTTTTGTACCACGAATGTCTTAAAAACAATAAAGCTAAAAAATAAAACCCTTTATTTATGGCCTTTTCATGTTAACTGCAATGACTTGAAAGTCATATGGATTCCTTTATAATTATATCATGAGCTTTAATAAATAACATAAGGGGGATGGCAATGAAAAAGTATTTTTTATTAATGATTTTGGTGATTCTATCTCTATTTGTATTTGCGGATGGTGGAGAGAATGATGGAGATAAAACAGATTCAATCCCACCAATTCCAACAATAGGTGTTTCTGTAGAAAAGGAGAGCGACTTTTTGTAGTTATTATAGGAGGTGAAGAAATGGCACAAAATAAACCAAGAGATGATGAGTTCTTTAATTGTGGTGAAGAACATGAAAATCTGTATGTTTCTAAACTCTATGGTTCAAATTCTGAGAAAGACCACGTTTTTCTTGAAAAAAACTTGATAAAATATTTTATAGAACGAAAAATATTTGAAAATAATGCAAAATACAATATTTCTTAGAGTTATTTTTATATACAATAGAATAATGTAAGTGATATACTAAAACGGCCAAAAAGTGATCAATAAAAATGGTGAAAAAAGGCTAAAGATTTTGGTATTTTAGAATCAGCAAAAACCAAAAATTGGAGGCCAAAAAAACGAAAATCTAAATCTTTAAAAAAATGAGGTAAAAAAATGACACTAAAAA
>DAOTHY010000012.1:0-42521 GCA_035447925.1 Thermotogota bacterium | reverse complement strand
TCAACTGAACATCTTTGTCTTTCAGCATTGGACTAATCAAAGAACAGCTTTCTTCAAACAATTGCCTGGTTGCAGTCATTTCCTCCTGCAAGGTTATTTTTCCTGCTTCACTTTTTGAGAAGAGTAAAATGTCCTCTACTAATTTCAATAAGTTTTGACCGGATTGCTTGATTATTTCAACGTATTCAAGATGCTCTGGTTCGTTCAATTCATTTTCAAGCATCGATGTAAAACCCAGGATGCCGTTGAGTGGGGTTTTCAAATCATGGCCGATGCTTGCGAACAGCATCTCTTTTTTCTTTTTTTCTGTTTCAACTGCGATTTTGGCCTTTCTTAACTCTGTAATATCCGTAAAGATTCCTACGATACTCAATAATTCGCCCGAATCGGAAAAGATCGGATAAGTCGTTAGCGAAAAATAAAGATCTTTTTCCCTTAGATGGGTATTGACCATATAATGATCAGAACTCTTTTTTGCCTCCTCAAAAGGACAGCGATCTAAAACAAACTCATAGGCTTGAAGAATGTCCATTGAATTCAGACCTAAAAGATCCCTTTTTTTTACGTTGAAAAGATTCAGTGCCGCCTGATTCACATTCTCGATCTCCAGATCCCTATTCACAATGATCAGAATGTCGTTGAGGGATTCAAAGGTTTGTTCCCAATCCCGTTGGGATTGAAGTAACTGATTGCGAAGGATTTTCTCACGGGTATAATCTCTGAGTTGTGAAATAAAGCCTGTAACGGTTCCCGCTTTGTTTTTATAAGGATAATAACGGATATCCAGATATCTTAAATCTTTGTTTGGAAATTCACGCCACATTCTGTAATGAACGGGTTTTCCCTCGAGGCATTCATCAATATAAGGCTTGATGGTGGTTTGAAATGTGGCGTCGTTTTTAAAAAAATCGCATATCTTTTTCCCGATGAGACCTTGTTGATCACTGTCATATAACTGACTATAAGCTTTGTTGACGGTTGTGAAAGTATAATCTCTGTCCAATAGAGCGATGGGATCTTGGACGGATGAGAAAATGTGTTCATATAGTTGGATTTGTTCCAATTTTTGTTCCAGGAGGATGTTCGCCGTGATGTCTTCAGTCCAGCAGGTGATGATGTCATCCTCATGAATTTCGAAGGTAAAGCGAAACCACCCGTCCAATGTGGATGAGTGAAGTTGCAATTCAGTTCTTCCATCTTTTAATGCTGCTTTGACTGAACGGTTTAGCCAAAAAAGATTGCTCTGGTTGATTCGGGGAAAAACCTGCGTAAAAAGAGAACGCCCTTCTTCCTTTAGAACGATACCCGTCAATTGACTGACGGCCTTGTTGACATAATAAATATCATAATCAACGGGCTGATGATGGATATCGTAAATAATCTTTCCCTTGGCAAATCCAATGGGTGAATGATCTATATCGCTTCTTTTTATTTGAATCATCTCTCCTTTAATGCTCACCCGATTATTAAAAACAGACCATGTCATCTTCATAAGGCCTCAAAAGTTTGACCGGTCTTTGGAAATGGGGCTAAAAAAAACCTCGGGGTAGAGGTCTTTTTGACATCCTATTATAACAGAACGAAAGGAGAAAATGCAAATTGATAGCAACTAATTAAAATAAGTTCTACAATAATAAAGAATGTATATTGACGGCAAATTGATATAATTTACATATACGACATACTACATCGGACTGATATACGCTTTTTGACGTAGATCATCATGATTCTTTATCAATGATCCCCTTTATTTGTTGAATCAGTCTCTCAGGATCAATGGGTTTGGTGATATAGCCGTCCAAACCTGACAGCATGCCGATTTGGACGTTTTCCGTTCTGGCATCCGCTGACAATGCTATGATCTTTGCTTTCCAATTCGCCCCTTCTATCTGTCGGATTTTCTCAGTGGCTTCAAATCCGTTCAATTCTGGCATACGGATATCCATGAGGACCAAGTCCGGTCGATGCTTAACAAATTCCTCTACGGCCTGACGGCCATCTTCAGCGGTATAAATCTGGGCATCGGGGAAATGCCGGTTCATAATCATTTTGTTGAGTTTTAAATTAATTGGATTATCCTCAACGATCAGGACTTTGTAGGATTTTTTTTGAAGGATGGTATATTCTGTTGATTTGACTAAGCCGGGTATTTCATCGTCATCAGGCAGATCAAAGGTAATGATGAAACTGAACGTGCTGCCTTCACCCTGAATGCTTTCAAGGCTAATGGCGCTGCCCATCATCTTCAACAAGTTGTTGGCGATGGTCAGGCCTAATCCCGTGCCCCCGTATTTTCTCGTTAGTGAGGAATCAACTTGGGTAAAGGATTCGAATATCTTCCCTTTCATGTCATCGGGTATTCCGATGCCCGTATCGGAGATTGAGAACAAAACATCTGCTTTCAATTTCTCTCTGTAAGTCAGTTCCGCCTGGCAGGTAACACTTCCTCTTTCGGTAAATTTGACGGCGTTCATCAGCAGATTGGTTACAACCTGGCTGAGTTTGACAGGATCTGTGAGGACAAAAGCAGGAATGGAATGATCCAGCTTTAAATGCGCCTGTAGGCCTTTTTTTAGCGCTATATCTTTTATTCCGTTAAAAGTGTTGGACAAAAGCTGTGGTAAGTTTGATTTTTCCGGATTATAGGTGATCTTTTTTGATTCAATTTTGGAAAAATTCAGAATATCACTCACAATGCCGAGTAAAGTTTTCCCTGAAATCTGTATGTTTTTGACAAATTCCGATTGGATTTGGGTTAATCCGGTTTCCTCAAGGATGCCTGAAAAACCAATGATGCCATTCAACGGAGTACGCAGCTCATGACTCATGTTCATCATAAATTCACTTTTAGCTTTGCTGGCCTGTTCTGCACTCCTTTGAGCGTTTTTCAACTCTGTGATGTCGATGGAATATTCAATGATGCCGATTTTGTTGTTTTCATCATCCTTCAATGGAGCCAGGTACAATTTATACGCCTTTTTGTCTTTGATTCCATTTTCATCTTTGTAATAGATTCTCGTGCGAATATCCGTTAATTTGTCTAATTCTTTCAAGCTGCATATTTCGCAAGGCTGATTTCGATCGTGAAAGACGTCATAACAATGAAGCCCCTTCACCTGATCGTTTGACCGGAAAGCTTTTATCCGATTCAGTATTTCACTGTTTGCGGTGATAATTCGATAGTGACGATCGACGACCACTAATTTTCCGGGCAGTGCATCCAAGATACTTTGCAATAAAGCTTTGTCCCGTCGTTCCCTTTCCTGAGCCTTCAAATCCTCACTGATATCCCTGGAGATTGTCACGACAACCCTTTCACCCTTAAGTTGAAATAAATGGGATCGGTTTTCAACCGGGATAATCTCACCGGCTTTATTCACATGTTCGCCTCTAAAAATATGCTCCCCGTTTTTCAGAAGTTCTTCCATGATATGGGGAATGTTGATGACCATTCTGTGACTGTCGATGTCAGCGGGGATCATTTGCTTCAATTCTTTAAGGGTATAGCCAAGTCTGGTTAAAGCGGCTTTGTTGGCTAAAAGAAACCTTCCCGGCATGCCATTTTCGTCGATTTGGTGGATGTATATGGCATCGTAGGTGTTGTTGAAGACTTCACGGAATCGTTCCTCGCTGTCTTTCAACACTTCTTCGTAATAGATTTGATTGGTGATGTCTCGGCTGTTGATATACGTGGCAACGTGATGACCGTTTTGGTCGAATTTGTTGTTTAGGCGGTCATCAAACCAAATGTAATCCCCATCCTTTCTTCTGATTCGATAGGAGTAGGTTTGAAAGTCTCTTTTTTCTTTGACGACGTTTTCGATGATCGTCTGAATCATACGCCTGTCGTCCGGATGAACCATATCGAAGAATTGCTCTTTAGTGATTCCCGTTAATTCGTTTAGGTGATATCCCAGCATCTTGGAATAAGAGGGGGATACGTATTCAAAAATATTATTTCGAAAAAGGGCAACACCGTCCGTCGTATTTTCGGTAAGCAGCTGATAGATTTCCCTGTTTTTAAGGAGTTCTTGTTCAATTTGTTTTTCAATCACGTTTTTTCTTAAAGTAAAAAGGTACATGCCAATTTGTTCACAGTAGGTAGTGATTAATTTTAATTGAATAGGTGTCCTGTTCTTTTCTCTGTAAATGACAAACAAACCCTCTAATGCATTTGCGCTTTGAATAGGAAAAACTGAGAAGGTGTGGTCGTTTTGTCGTTTTAAAAAATCATCAAGCCTGCTAAAGGCATCATCTTTTTTTATCATTGGTTTCATGGACTCAAAAGAAACGTCTTCTAAGGGTAGGTAACGGGGATTTGATTCTATAGTGATACGATTGAGGTTGTTTTTCAAGGCCCAATATATTTCATCCGTATCCGTTGAGATGGTGTTGAAATGAAAGCGATGCGCTTGATCCTTTTCATGAGAGAACAACAAAAGAGCAGAAAAAGGCGAATGGGATATCTTTACTAACTGATTAGCCATCTCTACCGGACTGATCGCCTTTGAGAAGACAATATCATGGGAATTTTTCATTAAAATATGTTCGGCAGTGACATCGGTGATCCAGGCATTGAAGCTTTGGTCTTTGTTAGGGATCAAATGAACATGAATCCAGATACCAAGTTCGCTTAAAAATTGGTTGAAATTTAGTTCGACGTCATTCAAAAGCGCCGTAGATGTTTTGATCGCTTCTTCGATCACTTCTCTTTCATGAACCAATTCTCGAAGCGTCCGATTGGCATAATATCCGGGTTCTCTGTAAAACAGTTGTTCAAAAGCGGTATTGACATGGAGAAATCGAATATCATAAGGTTCACCGGATTGGTCAGTCATGATTTGAATATGAGCAAATCCGATAGAAGCTGAATCAACCGCATCATAATGCATCGCCATCTGATCACCGCCTAAAAAGAAAGAGAAATATTGTTTTTCGAATGGTTTACAAGGATCATCGAGTTTTTTTACACTGTCATCTTTTTCAACAGGTCGCTGACGTCTTCTCTTTTTCGGATGAGCCTGCATTCATCGCCACTGATGAGAACTTCAGCCGGTTTGGATTCGGCATTGTAGTTGGATGCCATGCAATAGCCATAGGCTCCGGTATCATAAATGGCTAACAGGTCCCCGGTATTCACATCTTCTATGACTCTATCAACGGCGATACGATCACCCGTTTCGCACAAAGCCCCCACGACATCTACTGTGATTTGGTCTTGGGAAGGATTGACATGAAGGGGTTCAACGTGATGATAGGCGTTGTAAAGGGCGGGTCTGATCATATTGGACATATTGGCATCGCATACCACGAATGTTTTAAATTCGGTGACCTTTTTATACAAAACCTTTGAAAGTAGTATGCCGGCCGGTCCTAAAATGAATCGTCCGATTTCCATCATAATGGGGCAGTCCATTTGTTTCAAAATGGGGATGATCTGTTTTGAGTAGGTGTCTAAATCTAAGTGATCACCGTTTTTTTTGTAGTCAATCCCCCAGCCCCCGCCGATGTTGATGGTGTTTAGCCTGGGGAAATCTGTTTTCAAGCGCTTTAACGCTTCGAATGCTTCCTGATATGCTCCGATATCGTAAATGTTGGATCCAATATGCGTGTGAAGTCCGGTGATCAGACCATTGTCAGATGAAAGAAGGGCTCTGGCCGTTTCCATTTGAACGCCGAATTTGTTTTCTTTCAAGCCCGTTGAGATATACGGATGTGTATGAGGATCTACATCGGGGTTTACACGAAGCATGAATAAAGGTAATTTTTCTGTATTCTCCAATTCGCGAATGATCTCTCGAATAACTTCATACTCTTCTCTGGAATCGATATTGATTGAGAAAACTCCTGCTTCGATCATCTCCTTAAGAAACTCCCGGGTTTTGCCGTTGCCGTTGACTACAATTTTTTCCGGAGGTGTTCCCCCTTCCCTGGCGAGTCGGTATTCATTTTTGTTGACAACGTCAATCCATGTTCCGTTTTTGACCAGAAAATTGACCAAATGAATATTGTTGTTGGCTTTCAATGCAAATCCCAAATGAAATTCACAAAGGGAGTTCATGACATCGTGAATCAGTTTAATCTGTTTTGCGATGATTTTCTCACTGTAGCAATAAAGAGGTGTTTGGTACTTTTGTGCCAGTTCAAACACATCCTGGCCTTCGATTTTAATCGTTTTCAGTTCTTTTCTTATCACATGATCACCTCTTTCAGTTTAATTTCCAATATGCAATGCTTGATTCTCGATTGATGTTGTATAATCCTTAAACAGTTTATTGGTTATTATACCATTTATGGGGAAGATGTGTATATTTTATTTTGGAGGCGAAGAATCAATGTTTAACACAAGGCAAGAAGAGTTGGATTATTTGATTAAAGGGCTCTTTAGGGATGAGCGGGTGGCTTATTGTCGCTATCAGGTATATGAAGACAAGGGGATGCGTGTGATTGCTTTTGTTGATAGTCCCCAAGCAGAAGAAAGGCTGTTGGAAGCGGTTCAATCATTTTCCAAAAACACGGCGATTCAGGTCAAGATCCTGGGGGATGACCTTCCCGAACAGTTGAAAGTTGCTCAGGTCCAAATCCCCGTATTGGATGTTCGTAAGGATCCCCGTTTCAGGAGTGAAAGGGTTCGGCAGTTGATTTTTGGGGAATGGATGAAGGTTTTGGAAATCGGATCTCAATTTTCACTGATCAAAGATTTCAATCATGGCTACATTGGATATGCCAGAAATCAAGGCATAGCCTTTTGCACGCCTGATAGAATGAAAGAAATATGTTCCAAGCCGCTGTATCAAGTACATTCTCGGTTTGCTCAAATTGAAAGTCTTGAAAACATCACCAACAGCATGTGGATTGCCCTTGGGTCTCATGTCTATACAGAGGATATCGAAAACCCTGCGTTTGAAACGGCAAATGGGTTTTACGAGTTAATAGAAGGAAGACTGGGGGTTGCCAGACGTTCTCAGGAAGATTTTGAAGATAATATCCGGTATTTCATGGGAACTCCTTATTTGTGGGGAGGTTCCACTGTTTTTGGTACGGACTGTTCCGGACTTGTGGGCCGGTTGTATCATTTGGCTGGGAAAATCATACCGCGGGATGCCGATCAGCAGGAAACAGTTTTGAAAGAAATTCAACCGGATGAGAGGAAATTTGGAGATCTCATTTACTTCCCCGGACATGTGGGCATGTACCTGGGTGGAGATTTGATGCTGCATGCCAATATTTATCACGGGGGAGTCAGTGTAGACAATGTGTTTTCGCCAACGGATGCTTATGGACGTGAGTTGATGGAAAAGGTTACATCCATCAGGCGAGTGGAAGACGGGGTGTTTTTGGTATGAGAACGATTGTCATCGAGGAGTATGACCCGCAATGGGAACAGGATTTTTTGAGTTTAAAAAAGGTCTATGAAAGAAAGTTATCTTGTATCAATTGTCAGATCATCCATGTTGGAAGTACCAGCGTAAAGGGGTTGGCTGCAAAGCCCATCATCGATGTGGATATCGTTGTCAAATCCCGAGAGGATGTTCTCAAGTGCATCGAGCTCTTAAAAGAATTGGGTTATGTTCACAAAGGTCAAATGGGAATTATGGGAAGGGAAACCTTTGAGAGAAAGAACAATCGAGTTCCCTACGATGATTCGGTCAACTCTTGGCGGGATCATCACCTGTATTGCTGTGTTGAAGGTATCGAGGCACTCAAGAACCATTTAAAATTGAAAGAGTTTCTTCAGAAACACCCCGATGCCGTCAAAGAGTATTCACAGTTAAAAAAGGATCTGTCAAAAAAGTACCCCCACGACATTGATTCCTATGTGGCTGAAAAAACCCCTTTTATTATTGGAATTTTAAGAAAATCTGGTTTGGATCCACAGACTATAAAAAGCATTGTCGAACAAAACACATAAAACGCTATGATTTTAAACCAATTGGAAAGTGTACAGGGTAAGGTTTAAGCAAACAAATTTTTATTCTCGCAACGGTTAACTTCAGCTTGAATCGTGGTATGGGAGAAGCTGTATTTGGTTTTTAAGAGGCGTTCAATTTCTTGAGTGATTTTTTCAGCCTCGCATAACTTGATGTTCTCCATATCCACATGTGCCTCGAAATAGATGGATTGCTCGTTGATCATCCAGGCGTGAACGTGGTGAAGGTTGACAATGCCGGGAATGGATTCCACGTCCTTTTTAATTTGCTCATAATCAACATCCGGAGATGATTGCATGAGAATATCCACTGTTTTTTTGATGATCAGAAAAGTTTCACGCAGAATATAGCCTGAAATCAGAAGGGTAATGACCGGGTCAATCCAAGTAATCCCCCAAAGGTTGATGGCAACGCCGCCGACGACAACGCCCACGGATGATATCGTGTCGTTTAACAGATGCAAATAGCTGGACTTAATGTTCAAATTGCCTTTCGAATCTTTATGAAGCAGCAGCACGGAAAAAAGGTTGGCGGATAGTCCAATGATGGCCACCGTCATCATGAGTGTTCCATCGATCGGTTCGGGATTGGCGAATCGCTTAAAGGCTTCAATGATCAGCATCCCTGAAACGGCAAACAGTACCGAAGCATTGACAAAGGCTGCAATGATCTCCGCCCGCTTGTAACCGAAGGTCTTTTTTGAATTTTTCGGCCTCAGTGAGATGCGGTGGGCCACATAGCTGAAAGCAATTGCCAGCGTATCGCTGAGGTTATGGATACTGTCCGAGAGCAGTGCCAAACTTCCAGAAACAAGTCCGCCAATGAATTCTGCAATGGTAATCGTGGCGTTTAAAAGAGTGACCCAAAATATCTTTTTGCCTGATAGTTCTGAAACATCGTGATGATGAGTGTGATGATGCGAATGATCGTGGTTTTCTTGGTTCATCTTTGACCTCCTGAGGGGTAAACTCCGATTTATTCCATTTTATCATACAATAAAAAGGCGTGTACGGCTAAGCCTTCATTGAATATAAGGAGTCAAAAACATGATGATAATGGAAAGATTAAACGATCAAAATAAAAGGGAATTCCACGATTATTGCTGGTTATACGCTTCCCATTTGGACCAGTCTTTTTTCCCTCTGAATGAGGCATTTCCGGTAGCGAAATCCCGGCCCGGTTTTTTGTTTTATGACGAAGGGATCCTAACAGGTGTTGTATGCTTGTTGTTGGATGATTCGTTTACCAAAAATGCAAAAGGACGGCTGATGATCTTGCATTCCAGGAAAAAGGCAGATCAGATTTATCAGATGTTATTAGAAAAAGTCTTACCTTTTGCCGTTGAAAAAAATGTGAAAGACATTTTTGCATTTCTGCCAGACCATGAACAGCAAGAGAAGGCAGTCTTTCTGAAATTGGGTTTTCATGAAAGCAGAAAAACACTGTATTTAAGGCGGGATAAAAACACCTGTGGTGAACATCGACTAACCAAACCAATTTTCAAACTCAGGGATTTTAAGCCATCCAAAGATATGGGCCTTTGGTGTGATCTCATCAATAGTGTCTATAAAGATGTCCCAGGGCATATTCCCTATACCCCCCATATGGTGAAAGAAGATATCGAAACAGACGGCACCTTTCCAGGTTGTGCAAGAATAGCCTATCTTGAAGGTCAAGCCATTGGATTTTACTATTGTTCGCTTGAAGCCCAAGATGAACTGTGGATCAGCCAACTTGGAGTGATGAACGAGTATCGTTCCAAAGGGATCGGAAGGGCTTTGCTTCATGAATGCCTGCAGCTTGCCGATGAATTTAATGCCCATTGCGCTTTTTCAGTCAATGCAGAGAACGAAGCGGGGATTGCGCTTTTCAAAAGCGAGAGCTTCGAGGTTAAAAAGACCTATACCGCAATGGTTTACCCGTTTAAATAAGCCTGATATTCACCCACGAAATCCCTTTTCATGTTTTTCATGTGTTTTTTCAAAAAGGCACGGGAGAACTCCTCAGACGAGATGCCGTAGCAGATCAATATTTTGCTGTAATACATCATGATGTCCGCCATTTCTTCAACCAGCTGTTCTCTTACCGCTGTGTCGTTCATGATGGCCTCTTCTCCACGTTTTTTGATGATGGCGATGACCTCACCCACTTCTTCCATCATCCAAAGCAGGCTGTTTCTTCCGTTTTCGGGGGTTAGATCTGACCAATGGCCTTTGTATTTTTCTTGAAGTTCCTGTTGCATGGCGATGATATCGGACAGGGTTAGATTGCTCATTATTTCTCGCCTTTTTTTTCTTCATGGGTATGAACCCACTGGACAATCGTCTGAATGATTTGGGGATCAACCGTCCCTTTTTTTACTAAATCGGTGTAGAGATCATCGTATTCTTTTTTCATTAACCGATGATTGATTTGTTCAAACAGTTCAAAATGAAAGCGGGAAGTACCCTGTTCTGAAGACTCTAAATCCTCTCGCATTTCTTCAAAAAATCTGGCTGAATTGATACGATCGGCATCCCCTTGTAGGACTAACACATCCCATGAGTTCTTTTTCAACCGGGAGTAAGGGTCTGAGACCATAATTCGGTACACATATCCAGCGGTCATGGTAGGATGAATGATGGTTTGTTCGCTTAATCTGTTTTCGGCAATATCTTCCCATACTTGCCGAGCGGCTATGATTTGTTCCGGTGTATAGCCAGCTGCTTCCATCTGGGATTGGATCTGTTGGAACATCACAAGAGGAGCGGGTGTTCTTCCTATTCCTGAGGCACAAAGAATTAAGCCTTCAATAGACAGAGAAAACCTTTCTTCTATCCGATCGGCGATTTCAGGAAGCAAATACCCTCCCATACTGACTCCGAGCAAATAAACACTCTCTACACCGGGAATCCTCAAAGCAGAATCCATTGCAATCAAGGCATCTTCCATGTATTCCTTTTCAACCGTTTCGCTCGTGAACAGCTTAAACTGCTCAGGGTATAAGCCATTGCGTTTGGCGTATCGGAATGTGGCAATGCCTTTGTCAGAAAGGCCATGGGCTATATCCTTGATAGTGGCGTTTTCTCCCACAAGATTGTCAATTCCGCTATCACCCGATCCTTGTACAATCACCACCAATGGGAAAGAATCCCGGTCTTTTGGGATGGTGAGCGCAGCCGGGATGATGTATTGGGTGCCGATGGTAAATTCAAATTGTTCAAAAGCATGTGGCTGAACTAGATTTGTGCAAAGTGCCGCTGAAACGGAGAGAATGATGATGATCATCATCAAAATCATTTGTCTTTTCATAAGGATTCACCCTTTCGATGTTTTTAATATTCTATCAGATTGCGGCCCTTTTTTTTAATAAAGCATAAAGAGACTCTTGAAATTCGAATCGAAACACTTGAAGCCTCTTGTTATAGGTGAACATAACAAGTGATGGATGCTTCACGGATTCTTCACGATTGTATCTGTAAAATGGGATTGAACATCAAAAACTTTGGAGGTGATGGACATGAAAAGAATCATTGGAATCAGTGTTTTGCTGGTGATGGTTACATTAATGTCGTTTGCAGGAGGATTGTCTTTTAATCCGAAAGGGGCTTTATCTGAGGACGTTCAGGAGATGGCCCAAATGGAAAAAGCGTATCAGTTTTATTCCCTTTTGAATCATGTTGGTTTTACACAAACCCAGTTGGAGCAATTGATAACAGCGGTAGAAAAGGCAAAAAAATCAATGGCTTCGATTGAATCGGAAGTACAAGGAGATATGCAAAAGGCTGTTGAGTTAGCAAAAACCGGGGATGTTCAAAAAGCGAAGGAAAAACATGATGAGGCAATCGCTGCCGGAAAAGAAGTGATTCAAATCAGACAGACTTACATGGATACTTTAAAGGGCATCATAACTCTAGAGCAACAGGAAAAGTTTGTGGCGTATCTTTCGCAGACGATGAATAACGCTATGGACAAGGTGAGAGAACAAGTTGTTGAAAACACCCGAATGAACCGATTGTCGGATGAAATGAAGGAAAAGATGCAGCAAATGGGCAAGGTTGTCAGTCAGGTTCAAGAGCAAAGGAATCCACAAAGGACATCACAGATGAGAGCTCAACCCACCCTCAGAACTGTCGTGACTGAAACTATTTCCAACCGATTATTTAATTTGCTTCTTATGGATGAAAATTTGGACTTGTTAAAAGAATATTTGGAAGCTGTCGTTTTACAAAATCCGGCTGAATAGTGGTAAACTAAGTGGTGTGAAACCTTCCCCTTTAACGGGGAGGGTTTTTCTTAAAAGGGGGAACTTGTTTTGAAGTTGCTGATTGTTGAAGATGAAGTTGATCTGGCAGAACTTATGCGTGAATTGTTTGAAGAGATTGATTATAAAGTCACCGTATGCCATGATGGCGAAGAAGGGGCGTATTATGCCTGTGAATACCCTTTTGATGCCATCATTCTGGACATCATGCTTCCTAAAATGAACGGTTGGGAGATCCTCAAAACCATCAGAAACAAACGGATTCAGACGCCGGTGCTCATGCTGACCGCTTTGGGTGAGGTGGAAGATCGGGTGAAAGGACTGAACAAAGGGGCTGATGATTATCTGCCCAAGCCTTGTGATCCCAGAGAATTGGTTGCACGGGTTAAATCAGCTATCAGAAGGGCTTCAATGAGTTCGGAAAAAACAGATAAAATAACCATCGGTAGCCTGTTATTGGATATGACGGCTCAACGGGTTGAAAAAAATGGTGTGGAAATTCAATTTACACCCAAAGAATACAGTATTTTCGAGTATTTGAGTATTCACAAAGGGGAGATTGTTACCAAGGATGCGTTACAGGAACACCTTTGGAATGAGGACGAATCCTTTTGGTCTGATGTCTTAAGGACGCACATTAAGAACATCAGAAAAAAGATTGGGGATAAAAAAGGAACCTTTTTAAAAACCATAAGGGGAAAAGGATATGTCATGGGGTAAGAAGAAAAAAGAAAACATGAACAATTATCCAAAAACACTGAAGCGAGCCAGACTTCAATGGACAGCCATTTTTACGGTGTCCATTTTTGCTATTGTTTTGTTCTTCTCGATCTTCATCATCCGCATACAACATACCACGATCGATGCCAGATTGGATTCCAGGTTAATCGAATTGACAAACCTCTCACAAAACCTGGATCTTTTTAGGATTCAGAGCGAGGAATCCCTTCCGTCCTTTTTATTTGAAGAGGGGCAATCGATACAAGTTTACGGTCCTGGAGGGAATTTACGATTCACGATTGGACAAAGACTGCCGGAAAACCTTAAGTTGCCCAAAGATGATGAAGGTGAACGGTTAAAAGAACGGTTGTTTCAAACCATCCGATTTGTGGATAAGGATGGAAACACGAGAGAGGTCAGAACCTATGCCAGGGTAATTAACCCCAAATTACCCGGAATGGGAGATATCATCGTACGGACTGGGATCGATGTGAAGGGTGTTAATGAAGAAAAGGCAGTGTTTCGAACCAGGGTCATCACGTTTTTATTGATCTTCCCTCTGCTTTCATTTATAATGGCGTATCTATTAGCAGGCATGGTGTTGCAGCCGGTCAAGGAGAATTATAATCTCTTGAGAAAATTCTCTTTTGATGCTTCTCATGAATTAAAAACACCCCTTGCCATCATACAAATGAGCACAGGCATGTTGTTGTCAAAAAAAGAAGATTTGGAGGAATCGGTTTCCAAAAAACTGCTTTCCATCGACAACGCCACCCAACGGATGGACCGTTTGGTTAAACAACTGTTGCAGTTGGCCCGTGCGCAGGAATACCATGAAAATACATCTCTCAAAGAGCGCATTGACATGAATCACATGATTGCTGAGTTAGCAGCTGAATATGAGGTCTATGCTCAAAAGAAGGCAGTGGGATTGGTTGTGTTGGGAAACATAGAAAGGAAACCGCTAACGGATAAAAACATTATCCGGATGATCATGGGTAATATCGTTGAAAATGCCATCAAGTTTTCTCCTGAAAAAAGACCGGTAGAGATCAGATTAGAGGATAGTAAGAACTTCATCATCATTCGAGTAAAAGATTATGGACCGGGTATCCCTAAAAATGAGCAGGAACGGATTTTTGAACGGTTCTACAAAGTGGATCAAAGCAGACACGATCATTCTGGATCAGGCATGGGACTGTCCATCGTCAGAGAATACGCAAAGAAAACAGGGATCAAAATTGAATTGGAAAGTGAGCCGGGAAGCGGTACACAGTTCAGTGTAAAAATCCCTTGTTGAATCAGCTCAATGCAATATAGGCTACAGCAACTATGGCGGCTGTTTCAAGCCTTAGTATTCTCTTTCCCAATGAAATCTCGATCGTAAAGTCGGAGAACGAACGAATCTCATGTAACTCTCTATGAGTAAAACCGCCTTCAGGTCCGATGTAGACATTTGTCTTTAATGGGAATTCAACGGTGTTGATAGCGCTTTTTGCCCCCGGATTCAGAAGAACGGGGACTACCCCATCGAGATGGGTTTCTTTCAAAGTTTTGAAGGCATGCAGTTGCGGCATGACTGTCCCTCCGCATTGTTTCAAGGCCTTGCGGGCTGTTTTTTCAACCTTTTCAAGGTTGATTTTTGGATAATTGGAATGTTCGCAATGAACGATGTTGATGCTTTTCACACCCAATTCAACCGCTTTTTCGATCAGAATCGAAAGCCTGTCCCATCTGGAAAGCCCGGCAGTTACATGGATTTGCCTCTTTATTTCCACTGAAGAATCTTCTCTTCGTTTGGTTATGCTGATGATTGCCTCATTCTTTTTCAGGGAAATGATTGTACCCTGAAAAACGCTTCCCATTCCATCTGTAAAATTGACTGCTTCCCCTTCCTTTTTCTTCATCACCTTTAAGTGTCCGGTTTCATGGGCGTCAAAATAAGCTGAAGGGCCGCTAATGTGATCACAGTAATAAAAAAAACTCATTTCTTCTCCTTTTGGGTCTCTGGGGTTGATTTTTATGCTATACTATTTATAGGTAGACCTATTCTTTATATAGGTTGATCATACCACATTAAAAGGTGGTTTTAAACAAGGGGTGAGTCATGGAAAAACTTTCTGAAAGTCTGGAGAATTATCTGAGGATTATCTACGAGGTACAGTCCTTAAAAGATTTTGCAAGGGTAAAGGATATCACATCACGCCTGAATGTTAAAACGGCTTCGGTTGCCGATGCGCTGAAAAAATTGGGAGATATGGGACTGGTTGATCATAAAAAATACGGTTATATCAAGTTGACGAAAGAGGGGATTTACGAAGCTTTAAAGATCTATCAGAAACATCAGTCCATGTTAACGTTTCTGTCTGATGTCATGTTCATGAAAAACGAACAGGTTGCTGAAGAATTGGCCTGCGGCCTTGAACATCATTTGGATTCGGAACTCTTTGCTAAAATAGAGGAGTTGTCAGAATTTTTCCAGGAAAATCCGTCCATTAAAAAGGCATTTAAAGATTACCTTGCCGAAGAGGGTCCACTAAAGGGAAAGCGTTTGTGCGAGGCTGCAGCGGGTTCGGAAGTTAAAGTTCGAAAGCTTGGCGGAAGCAAAGAAGATAAAGACAAGTTGATTTCAATGGGGATTTTGCCCGGAATGACGTTGAAATTGGAAGAAAACGATGCAAAGGAAACAGCCATGCGTATCAAATTGAGGGGATTTTCGATGACGATGATGCGCAATGATGCAAAAAAGGTAGTTGTGACCCTATTGTGAAGTAAGGCGCATACAATTGCTTTTTTATTGTATTTAATTTGAAGAGAATTCGGAGGAGAAAGATGTTTGTTTTAGGAAATTTCTTGAAAGCAATAGCCAATGTATTAAGCTTTGTTTTAAACGCATATGTTTTTGTGTTGATCTTGGATGCCGTCCTAAGTTTTATTCCTCAGATGAATTACAGTCCATTCAGACAGGTGATTTCATCTTTGGCCAATTTGGTGTTAAATCCACTGCGGCGCCTGATTAAACCCATTGGACAAATCGATTTCACACCGTATATTGCCATATTGATTATCATATTTTTAAATTCATTTTTGGTTCAAACCCTTTTTGATATTGGAGCAAAATTGAGATGATCCATTCTGCCGGATTTCTTTACAATCCCCATAAATCCGGAATTAAAGAAAAAACCCAACAACTTCAGCTGATGCTTAAAAAACAGGGAATAGAATCTCTTTTTTGTCTTTCAACGCAGGAGAAGTATTCCGAGGCTTTGTTACAGCCGGACATCATGATTGTTTTAGGCGGAGATGGGAGTGTTTTGCGATCTATGCCTTTTGCTGTCAATTTGGGAGTACCGGTAGCCGGCATCAATTTTGGAAAATTCGGGTTTCTAACCCGCTATGAATATGATAAAGTGATCCGAAATCCTCAGATTCTTTTTAATTCTAAAGTGTCTGCAAGGGCACTTTTGGAAATAGAAACAGTTGATGATTATTTGGGGCAAACGTGTCTTGCCTTGAACGATATCGTGATTCAACGACTGAATTTGAGTCAGGTTGAGATGTACAAAATTTGTGTGAATGATTTTTCGTTTGAACCGAAGGCAGCAGACGGTCTGGTCATTTCTACACCGACCGGTTCCACAGCCTATTCCCTTTCACTGGGTGGCCCGATTATCTTTCCCG
Organism: Thermotogota bacterium; assembly: GCA_035447925.1. Classification (GTDB taxonomy): domain Bacteria; phylum Thermotogota; class Thermotogae; order MWEM01; family MWEM01; genus JASUTC01. Next base: position 25,946 of record DAOTHY010000012.1, on the reverse strand, counting down.
AATGCCGGACCATGCAGCTCAATTTGATTGCACCGCATACCATTGCCAACCGCTCTTTGGTGTTCAATTCAAAAGAGAAACTGTCGGTATGTTTGGATAACAACGACGAAATGAAGTATTCAGTGGACGGGCTTCCGATGGAAAATGCCAAAAAGATTCAGGTGGGGATTTCGGATCAAACCTTCCATTTGATGTACCCTGAAAGTGACGAGATTCTAAAACTCGTTGAATCTAAACTGTTGTGGGGCAGGAGGGGTTAAATGCTTCGTGAGGTTCACGCTCGCAATTTTTTACTCTTTAAAGATGTATCAGTTTCTTTTCATGCCGGGTTTAACGTCATCACCGGAGAAACCGGTGCTGGTAAATCCATGTTCATCAGACTCCTCAGGAGCTTATTTGGAGACTATAAAGCAAAAGAAATGATCGGCCCCTTTGAGGAGGGGTTTTGGATTGAAGCTGTTTTTGACAACGATCCTGAAATCGTTCAAATGCTTCTTCAATCAGACATACCGGTAGATGATCCCATGGTCATAAAAATTGCAGGAACCAGTGAGCGTTTTACTACCAGGATCAACGGCTCATTGGTTTCATCGAGGGTTTTAAGGGAATTTCTACCGAAGACTTTTGAGATTCACTCTCAAAATGCCTTTCAGAAATTAAGGACGGATTCCTTCCATATCGACATGGTAGATCGTTATGCTGAGGGACGCATCAAACAGGTTTACGAGCAATACATCGGGCTTTTTAAAAAGTACAATGAGTTGAAAACCCTTCAAAGAGAATTACCCGGTAATTCCTCCGAAATGCTGAGAACGTTGGATTTTCTCAATTTCCAGATTCAGGAGATTGAAGAAAGTGCCCTGCAAAATAACGAGGATGTTCAAGTATCCGGAGAATTGAAGGCGTTAAGCAACTACGATTTTATTCGGAACAGACTTTCGGGCGTTTTGAGCACCTTGGATGACGATCCCGAAATGCCCGGTGTGATGGACAGAATAGGTGATATTTGCAAAAATCTTGAAGATATCAGTGAGATGGAAGAGTCTTCGGTGAATTGGCTTCAATCAGCTATGAATGCACAGGAAATGTTAAGTGACTTGTCCAGGGAGATTTACTCTTATCTGGATTATTTTGAGTTTGATGAAGAGCGAATGAGTGAATTGGATGAACGAATGAAGACCATTGATGCCATGAAACGAAAGTATGGCCCCGAACTGGAAGATGTTTTTCACAATCTGGATCAGTTTAAAAGGCAAAAGCAAACTATCGAAAGTAAAATGGACAGGTCCAGGACTTTGGATCAAGAACTGGAGCAAACCCGTAAAGTGTTGGCTGAACTGGACCAGAGGTTATTTCAAATCAGAGAGGAAAGCGCCCAAATCATCGGAAAACAGGTGATGGAGGAGCTTGAGGATTTGAAAATGGATAAGGTAAAGATTTCACACGACGTCTATCAAGATTCCGATTTTCAAAGCAAGGGAAAAACTTTTCTTTATTTTACTGCTTCGACAAACCCTGGCACGCCTTTTCTACCCATATCGAAAATTGCATCAGGCGGAGAAATGTCACGAATATTTTTGGCGATGGAAATGGTCATTCAACAGGTAATGGATGTTCCCAGCGTTGTTTTTGATGAAATCGATTCGGGGGTTGGAGCCAGATTGGGTGATCTGATTGGAAAGAAAATAGCACTTTTAGCCGATAACGGGGTTCAAACTTTTGTCATTACCCATTTGCCACAAGTTGCCGCTTTTGCCCAACGGCATTTTAAGGTGGGCAAGTTCCAGGACGGGGACAGCACCGTATCAACGATAGATATTGTGGATGGTTCGATGCGTGAGAAAGAGCTACGGGAGATGTATGGAGAAAGCTTGGAAAATATGGAATAGTTGGTCAACAATGATCTTTGAAAGGAAGGACAGCCATTGAGAGCCGATCATTATGCAAAATCCAAATTTCAATATCAAGTTACGCAATCAGACAATTACAAAGAATACCAATTCATTCCGGATTACGCCGGATATGTAGATCCCATTGAAGAAAACAGACTTTCTTATGTTAGGCGATTCGATCCCCCTGACGGGCAGATAAAAGGCGATCTGATACTCATACATGGTATTGGAGAAAACAACATTCCCTATATACAATGGTTTGCCCAACAATTCAGCAAAAGAGGGATCAGAACCTGGTATCAGCTCTTGCCATATCATTACAAGCAAAAGCCTCCTCAAATGTATGGAGGCCAGCCCTATTTGTCCGCCAATCCCGATATTTGTGTCAAGCGTTTTCACATGGCCATTCGTGACACCAGAACAATATTGGACTTTGCTGAGGATCAAAAGGGATTTCTCCCGGAATCATGCTATATTTTCGGATTTTCTTTTGGCGGTATGATTGCCACTATGGCAATGGGGATTGATCAACGCATTCAAAAGGGAATATTGGCCATTACAGGAGGAAATTGGCGCTGGATTAATTTTTATTCCCCTTATTCACAAGCGGTGCGACAAGATCTTTATCAAAACAGTAATCCCTATGGATGTCAGGATGAAGCTGACTGTATCAAGCGGTTTCGGGCCGATCCGGTCAATTGGGTACGAGAAAATGTCAAAAATGTTGATGATATTTTTGAAAAGGCGCCGATCAGATGTTATCATTATGATCCCATTTGCTATGCCCCTTTGATTGATCGACCAGTTCTCTTTCTTAAGGCCACTTTTGATAAGATCATGCCGAAGAACGCCACCCATGACCTTGAGGTTTTGCTTCCTAGAAAAACGGTTGTTACCATCCCTACTGGTCATAAATCTTCCATTGTCCTCAGAAGAAAGATTTTAACCGATTCAATGCATTTCTTAACCAACAATTGAATGGATACGTGTTGAAATTCACATATTAATAAATTTATTAAATATATTGACTATCTTTTTACCATCTTTTGCGGTATAATGGTTTGTATTAAACAAATCTTAGGAAATGGAATATCTTTTTTGTTGGTGCTGTTATTCGGTAAAAGCATTTCTAACGGTGTTGGGGCACTTAAAACAGCAAATTGAACAATTTGAAGGATTTGCCGTTGTTGCAGATGAGATACAAAAAGGTCGAATAATGAAGTGAATCAAATAAGCGTAGTCAGCGTGAACGTGCAAAATCATGCAAGCACCGCCAACAACATTCTCAATGCTTCCGGACGATTCGAGCTTATCGGTGAAGCGACAAAGGAACAGTCAAGGGCGGTCGAAGAAAGCGGTCAGACTGCTGAAGAATTGAGTAAGATGGTGGAAAGACTTGTTGAATTTGTCAATTAGTTTATGTTCAGCGAATAGAAAGAAGAGGAAAAAAGGCTGGCACTCATTATTTGTTGCCGGCTTTTTTTATCAACTGTGAAAATCTTAGTGTTATAATTACATCGAAAGAAATCCACAAAAAAACACCGAAAACGGGGGAGGTAAGAATGGTCAACGAAGAGAATCAAAAATTGTTTGAAGACTTTGAAGCTTCAACGTACGAACAGTGGAAAAGTGCAGCTGAAAAGCTGTTGAAAGGGGTTCCCTTTGAGAAAAAGATGTACACAGACACACCTGAGGGATTCACGTTGGAACCCATTTACAATCTGAAAGAGGATTATTCGGAAGCGCATGATAATTTTCCGGGCTACTTAAAATTCAGACGTTCTACAAAAGAACAGGGGTATCTCAAGCCGTCCTGGACGATTATGCAAGAGGAAGCTGAACCGGTTCCCAAAAAGTGGAATGAAAATTGCCTGGAGAGCTTGGAAAAGGGTGTGGATGGCATTAACATCCGATTAAACGGTCAGAGTAAAGATTGTACACAGCCTGCAAGTTCTGAAGAAATCTGTTTATCAGGATTGGCGTTGACAGATTATGAGGATTTTAAACAGGCGATGAATACTGTAAAACTGTCCCAATATCCCATTTATATGAATTGCGGGATTCACTCGGAAATATACATGGCGATGTATTATGCCCTGATGGAATCAGAGATAAACAAACAAAATGAAATGCCATCCGTCACCGGGACCATTGGGATGGATCCGATGGGAAGACTGGTTGAAGCAGGAGAAATTAAGGCTACGCTGGAAGAGGTTTTTGATTCAGCGGCTCGCCTGATCAAGTGGAAAAGAGAAAAAATGCCAGGGGTGAAAACCCTGATCGTCGATACGACCCCTTATCATAACGCCGGTGCCAGTGCGGTCGATGAACTGGCTATAGCTTTTTCAACAGCAGTTTTTTATATTAATGAATTATTGGACAGGGGTCTTGAGATAAACGAAATCGCCGGTGAAATGACATTTTCTTTTTCCGTGGCTTCCTACTTTTTTATGGAGATTGCCAAACTGAGGGCGGCAAGAATCATTTGGTCGAATATTGTTGAAGCTTATGGCGGTAATACAGAATCTGCGAAAATCAACATTCACGCCAAAACATCTGCTCGAACACAAACCATTTACGACCCGTATGTCAACATGCTTAGAGATACTTCACAGGCTTTTTCAGCCGTATTGGGCGGGGTCGATTCCCTTCATGTTTCGCCTTTTGACGAGAGAAAGGGAATATCAAGTGCTTTTGCCAAGCGGATCGCCAAGAATGTTCAGCTGATTCTCAGGGAGGAATGTCACCTAACGATGCCCATTGATCCCGTGGGTGGGACATGGTCGATCGAGGAGATGACCGATCAGTTATGTCATAAAACCTGGGAAAGATTCCAGCTCATCCAGGAAAATGGCTCAATAATGACATATTATCAAGCGGGTTTGGTTGATGCGGATATCAAAAAGAGCCGAGAATTCAGGCAAAAGGAATTCACCAGTCGAAAGCGAGGGATTGTGGGTAACAACATGTATCCCAATTTGTCGGAATCTCCTGTGTGTATCGACAAAGTCTATGAACGCAACATCCAAGAGCGACTGTTTCAAGGGCTGAAACAGAAAAAAGAAGCTCCGGATGAGGCTTTATCCTTAAACCAACCCGTTCAAATCAATGAATTAGCTGAAAAACTCAAGGCGGGGACTTCACTTAAGGAGCTAAGTTGTGCTATTTTCGAAGGCCGTACAAAGCTTACGCCACTGGCAGTTCACCCCGATGCCGAGTTGTTTGAACAGTTGAGACAAAAGTCTTGTGAAATCAGGGAAAAATCAGGCGAGTTGCCGACAGTGTTCTGTGCGAATTTTTCAAAATTAGCTGTTCACAAGCCCAGAACTGATTTTACCAAGGGCTTTTTCGAGGTAGGCGGGTTTAACGTGATTACTCAGCACAGCTTTGAAACGGTCCAGGAAGCAGTCCAAAAGGCTATTGATTCAAAAGCCCGGATCGTGGTGATTTGTTCATCGGATGCACTATATCCGCAGGTTGTAGTTCCCTTTACCCGATTGATCAAAGAAAAAGATCACACGATTAAGGTTATCCTGGCGGGTAAACCGGAGAAAGAGCTGGAAGAAGACTATAGAAATGCCGGATTGGACGATTTTATATTCGTTAAAACGGATGTGTATCAGTTCCTCAAAAAAGCTCAGGATTGGGTAGTGGATCAAGGAGGTGAAGGACGTTAATCGTCCGGAGATGATGGCGAACAAACCTGATTTTACAAAGATAGCCTTTTCAACTCAAAACAAACCGGTTTCTTTCGAAGAATGGAAAGAATCAGCCGGTAACAAACTAGGGAAGCCGGTTGACGAGTATTGTTGGATGACCAACGAGCAGATTCAAGTATCACCCCTTTATCACTCAGGAGATTATCAGACCTTGGAGCATTTGAAATTTACCGCTGGCATTCCTCCTTTCTTAAGGGGGCCTTATGCCACCATGTATGTGATCAGACCTTGGACAATCAGACAATATGCCGGATTTTCAACGGCGCAGGAGAGTAACGCTTTCTATCGGAGAAACCTGGCAGCGGGACAAAAAGGTCTTTCGGTGGCTTTTGATTTGGCAACACATCGGGGCTATGACTCTGACCATGAGCGAGTTGTTGGGGATGTGGGAAAAGCAGGCGTCGCAGTTGACAGTATCCTTGACATGAAAACACTCTTTGACGGCATTCCACTGGGGGATATGTCTGTTTCCATGACGATGAACGGCGCTGTATTGCCTATCATGGCTTTCTACATCGTTGCTGCTCAAGAACAAGGGGTAGCGGAAAAAGACTTGAAAGGAACCATACAAAACGATATTTTGAAAGAGTATATGGTAAGAAATACCTATATTTATCCTCCTGAAATGTCCATGCGAATCATTGCAGATATCTTCAAATATACATCCGAAAGGATGCCCAAATTCAACAGTATCAGTATTTCCGGTTATCATATGCAGGAGGCAGGTGCTACCGCGGATATAGAACTGGGTTATACTTTAGCGGACGGGCTTGAATATGTCAGAACAGGGGTGAATGCGGGTATCGATATCGATGCTTTTGCACCCAGGCTTTCCTTCTTCTGGGGGATCGGTATGAACTATTTCATGGAAGTGGCAAAAATGAGAGCGGCAAGGCTTTTATGGTCGAAGATCATCAAAGACTTCAATCCAAAAGACCCCAAATCCATGTCTTTGAGAACTCATTCCCAGACTTCCGGCTGGAGTCTTCAAGAGCAGGATCCGTACAACAACGTTGCCAGGACCTGTATTGAAGCAATGGGAGCCGTATTGGGGCACACCCAGTCCCTTCATACCAATGCCTTGGACGAAGCCATTGCATTGCCGACTGATTTTTCGGCCAGAATTGCTAGAAATACGCAAATATTCTTGCAAACCGAAACCGGAATCTGCGATATTATCGATCCTTGGGGTGGTTCTTATTATCTGGAAAAATTGACAGACCAACTGGCACGCAAAGCCTGGTCGCACATTCAAGAGATTGAAGCGTTAGGCGGGATGGCAAAGGCCATTGAAACGGGTGTTCCGAAGATGAGAATCGAAGAAGCTGCAGCGAGAAGACAGGCAAAAATCGATTCAGCAGGCGAAGTCATTATCGGAACAAACAAGTACCGATTGGAGCAAGAAGAACCCATTGACATTTTAGAAGTGGATAACACGGCAGTTAGGGAATCCCAGATAAAGAGGTTGAAGAAATTGAAAAAAGAAAGAAATAACGAAGCCGTGAAAAAAGCCTTGAATGCTTTAACGCATGCAGCTCAAACCGGAGAAGGTAATTTGTTGGCATTATCTGTAGAAGCTGCCCGGGAAAGGTCAACGCTGGGAGAGATTTCGGATGCCATTGAAAAAGTTTCGGGGAGGCATAAGGCCATCATTAAATCCATATCCGGTGTTTACAGCAGCGAATATCAGGAACGTGAAGAGATAGAAAGAGTCAAACAAATGGCTGATGATTTCGAGGAAAAAGAAGGAAGGAGACCTCGCATACTGGTAGCCAAAATGGGACAGGATGGCCATGACAGGGGAGCCAAGGTTGTCGCAACGGCGTTTGCAGACATGGGTTTTGACGTGGATATCGGCCCTCTTTTCCAGACACCTCAAGAAACCGCTCTCCAGGCTGTCGAAAATGATGTGCATATTATTGGCATGAGCTCTTTGGCGGCCGGTCACAAAACATTGCTGCCCCAGCTGGTAGCCGAGCTGAAAAAACACAATCGTGAAGATATCATGATAGTTGTGGGCGGAGTCATTCCTGCACCCGATTATGCCTTTTTAAAAGAAAATGGCGCTTCACTGATCTTTGGACCGGGAACAGTTTTGCCGGTCGCTGCTCAAAAAGTTATTCAAGAATTGGAAGAGAGACTCGGATTCAACGATGAATGAATCATCTAAAAAGAGACCCGAATGGACTCCAGAAGACAACCGGGAAGAGTTCACCACATCGGTTATGGACGGAATTCACGCCAGCCACGACGGGTTTTACGGCAATCATCAAGAAAAACAGTCATACCATAGAAGAAAAAAACTGGATCTGAACGATTACTTTAAAGGTGTTTTGGAATGTGATCGAACCATTATGGCTCGTGCAATAACCCTGGTTGAGAGTCATTCATCAAAACATCGGGAAACAGCAGAGGAGTTGATTAAAAAAATACTTCCTCATGCTGGCAATTCTGTAAGAATAGGAATTACAGGAGTTCCCGGTGCCGGAAAAAGCACATTCATTGAAACATTGGGAAACCATTTGTGTGACCGGGGGCATAAGGTAGCTGTATTGGCAGTGGACCCGTCAAGTTCTTTAACCAAGGGAAGTATCCTTGGAGATAAAACACGGATGGAAAAATTGTCCACCCGGCCCGAAGCCTTTATTCGCCCGTCCCCTTCTGGGGGTGTTTTGGGAGGGGTGGCACGAAAGAGTCGTGAAACTATGATCATCTGTGAAGCAGCTGGGTTCGATGTCATCTTGGTGGAAACAGTGGGTGTTGGGCAAAGCGAGATCACGGTAAGGTCTATGGTTGATTTCTTTCTTTTGCTGACAATAACCGGAGCTGGAGATGAATTACAGGGGATGAAAAAAGGGATTATGGAATTGGCGGATGCCATCCTCATCAATAAAGCCGATGGTGAAAATATCAAAAAGGCCCAGACGACTCAATCGGAATTTAATCGGATTCTGCATTATCTTCAACCGGCAACGGTTGGGTGGCCTACTAAGGCTTACACCTGTTCGTCATTGAGCGGTGTTGGGATCCCTGAAATCTGGGATGTCATACAGCAGTTTTTGAAGCATACAAAAGACAATGGCTTTTTCATAGAAAGAAGGCATTCTCAAGCCATTGAGTGGATGAATGCCATGATAGAAGAATATTTAAAAAGGATTTTTCACGAAAATAAAGCCGTTGAAGCGGTCTATCATGTAGTGAGAGAATCTGTTAAAAGAGGAGATATAACGCCTGCAACCGGCGCTCAGAAATTGATCAATGCGTTTGAATCCAACTCACCAAATTGAAGGATGAAAAATGAAAACGAAATGAACCCGTTGTTTTTGTAAAAAAACAAACGGGTTCATTTTTTATATTTTATTAATTATTTATAGGTAAATATTTCACCTTTCAATGGTATAATATAATAACAATTATCTGTTCCGATACCGGATTCTTCTGAACCAAAAAACCAAAGAATCAAACAAAAAGAAAGGTGGTTGGTAAGATGAGTAGGAAATCGAAAGTGCTCTTGTTCGTTGTTTTAGCGATGTTTTTTCTTGTTTCTTTAGTTGGTGCAAAGATGACCATTACTTGGTGGATTAACCCTTGGCGAATTGCGCCTCCGGGATTTCCTGCGGACCAGGCTGCGGGAAGTGAAGATTTTCCAAAATGGATTTCTGAAGAATTTATGAAATTACATCCGGATGTTGAAGTTAAATACGTAGTCGTCGGAAACACAGAATATTCTCAAAAGATGGCAGCAGCCATTGCAACACGTACACAGCCGGACCTTTTTAAAGGACCTATTTGGGACAGCAGATGGGTAGAGGCCGGGTTGCTTGAACCAATCGATGATTATCTGACAGAAGAAGATTGGGAGGATTTTTACGAAATCGCTTTGGATGATTTTGAAGTGAACGGCAAACATTACGTTTTCCCTTGGTCTTTTGGAACGAATGGCATGGGAACATCCATGCTGCTTTACACCCCGGATTTTGAAAAGGCCGGAGTGGATTGGCGCAAGATAGTCGAAGAAGGATGGACGATGGAGGAATTTTTGGAGATCTGCAAAAAGCTCACCTGGGACAGTGATGGGGACGGAAAAACAGATCACTATGCCTTGAGTTTCGGTGCTAAGGATATTCACAATATCATGAATTTCATTTACGCCTACGGTGCAAAGCTCTCCAATGAAGATGAAACGGAAGTTTATATGAATTCTCCCCAAGCGGTGGAAGGACTCCAATTCCTGATCGATTTGGTTAAGAAATACGGTGTCGTTCCAAACGGTGTTGAGGGAATGGGCGTTTATGATGTCATCGGGAATTTTCACGCTCACAGAACCAGTATGGGTTTTGGCGGACCTTATGAGATCGGAAGAATTACCAGATACTACTTATCCCAGAAATGGGAATTCTCAGAACTTTTTGAACCTGTGATTGCTCCTTTCCCCCATGTGGAAGGCAAAGACCCCGTTGCTTATGCCGCCACAGGAGGTTTCATTGTCTTTAAGCAAGCGGATAAGGAAAAGAGAGATATGGTCATGGAGTTCGCCCGATTTTTAACCAACAAAGAAAATATGGCTTTGCTTGAATCGTTGAGTTATTTGACGTCAAGAAAATCAGTGAACGCCATGCTTTATGAGGGAGACGAATACATGAAAGCCCAGGTTGATGTTTTCGGTGACATCATGGGAGATTACGGAATGGAATTTTTCGGTTCCCAGTCCTTCCCTTGGTCAGAGATGGAGAAATATTTTACAGCCTCTCTGGAAGCAGCGTTTTCCGGAACAAAGACACCCCAACAGGCTCTTGACTATTTCAATGTGGAAGCCAATAAAATTCTTGAAAAAAGAAAATAAAAAAAGAGAACAACACTTTGAGGCCGATGGATTCCATCGGCCTTTTTCGAGGTGGATGATTTGAATCTATTAAAATCAATTTGGAAAAACAAGGCGGCTTACCTGTTTATCATGCCTCATTTCGCCTTGTTTTTAACCTTTTTCCTGATTCCCGTGGGCTGGGGGATGTATTTAAGCCTTTTTGACTATTCCGTTTTTTCTCAGGAGTTTATCGGATTTGATAATTACAAAGAAATTTTTAGCGATAATCTTTTTTGGAAGGCTCTTGGCAATACGTTCCTTTATACCTTCGGTGTCGTTCCACTGTGGTTAGGTAAAGCCCTTTTGGTGACGGTTTTAATATATCCATTCAGAAAAGGAATTCGAACGTTTTTCAAAGCCATGTTCTATCTTCCACATGTGAGTTCTACGGTTATAATCGCCATGATTTGGCTTTGGGTCTTTAACCCTAACTTTGGGTTATTGAACTTTTTTATGGAATCCGTTGGTTTAGATCCGGTGGTTTGGTTGGGAAACAAGGCAACGGCATTGCCTTCTTTGATCATGATGCAAGTCATCATGGGTGGTGGTTCGACGATTGTACTGCTATCTGCAGCCATGTCATCCATCCCTGAATATTTATTTGAAGCGGCTGAGATTGAAGGAGCTTCTTCCTGGCAAATATTCAGGAAGATTACCGTACCTTTGTTAAAGCCCACAATATTATACTCATTGGTTATGGGTACCATTGCCAATTTTCAGACCTTCTCAAACATTTACATCATGACGGAAGGCGGTCCGGAATTTTCCACGCTTACGGTGGCTTATTTGGTTTATGAAACGGCCTTTAAGAATTATTACCTTGGGCTGGCTTCTGCAATGTCCATGATTATGTTTGTCATACTGGTAGCTCTTGCGCTCATTCAGTTCAAGTGGTTGAGTTCCAATGTGGAATATTAAAGGGGATGATTGTTGATGAACACGATGAAGATGAAAAGATTTTCTAAAAAGACGGTTTCCCTCATTATTCTCAGCATTTTAGCTTTATTGGCTTTCATCCCATTATATTGGATGGTCGTGACGGCGTTTAAGGAACCGACTTTGACCATGAAGTTTCCCCCCGAAATCTTTCCAAAAAATCCCACACTTCAGAATTTTGAGGCGTTGTTTAAAAGGAGAGATTTGTTCCGATGGACACTGAACAGTGTGATTGTAGCCGGAACCGTAACAATCACCCAAATTTTTCTGTGTGCCATGGCCGGTTATGCCATTGCCAAGAAACGATTTCCCGGAAGTAAGATCTTTTTCTGGATATATATCAGTTCCATGATGATTCCGAAACAGGTGACGATTGTTCCCCTATATATCATGGTGGCAAATTTTGGGATGGTAGATAGTTATGGCGGTTTAATACTACCCAGTATCGCAGCGCCTTTTGGTGTTTTTTTGATGCGTCAGTTCATGTTGTCATTGCCCAATGAGATTATTGATGCGGCTCGAATTGACGGTGCCGGGGAGTTCAGAACGTTTTGGAAGATCGTATTGCCCATGTCCAAACCGGCTTTGGCTGTATTGGGGATTTTTACCTTTGTGGGAGAATGGAACTCATTCCTTTGGCCTTTGATCGTCACCCAATCTTCCAAGATGAAAACACTGCAGGCAGGGTTGGCTTTGATTCAGGAAGAAGTCCCCATGGAATATGCCTACTTAATGGCAGGGGCGACCTTTGCAGCCATACCGATGATTATCGTATTCCTTTCATTCCAGAAATATTTCTTAAGAGGCGTTACGGTGGGGGCAGTGAAATAGGGAAAAGAAATAGTATTGAAAAACTTTGCAAAATGCCCCCCCTCTTTTGAGGGGGGGCATTTTGTTCCTGTTATAGCTCGGTCAACCTTTGTTTCAACTCTTCATATGAAGTAAAATGAATGGCGGTTAAACCAATGTCGGCGGCGGATTCAACGTTCTGTGTATCGTCATCGATAAAAACGGCTTCGCTGGGGAGGCACTGTTCTTTTTCCAGAATGGTTCTGTAAAAGGCCGGATTGGGTTTGGCAATGCCGATCAGGTTTGATGGATAAACCTTTTCAAATACATCGTAATCGCCGTTTTTTAAATGTTTCAGATAATGGGGGTCGATCGTGTTGGTGCCGGCAACGACTCTTGTTTCTTTACGGAGCTGGTTAACCAATTGATACATGTCTTCATTTCTTTGTGGTTGGAATAAGATTTCAAAATAGTCTTCTTTTACATCCATCCCGGACTCTTCAGAAAAACGTTGCCAAAACTCATCCATCTTCATTTCTCCCGATTGAATTTTCAGAAAATTCTCTGACTTGGCAAAATGAAAAAAATCCCCTTTTTCTAAATCCAGTTTCTTGCAAATCGCTTCTACCACATTGGTATTGGTGCACATCACGCCACCCATATCAAAGATAAACAATCTTTTTCTCATTTTCTTCTCCTTCTTTACGCTTTTTTCCATTACAATGGATAACACCCTTTCATCCTGACTGGATTCAAAGGAATCTGAGGATGTTTAAATGTATTTATATCATAACATCAAAAAAAAGATTAACATGAATGTTGTTTTATAGTCTTAATCGTGCTATTATTGCATTACCAAAATATACGGGAGGTGGAGAACCCATTTAGGGTTTTTTATGATTGACAAATTGTTAAAGAGAGAAGATTTCGCAGAGAAGATCTTTGACGGTGCCGTTCTCATGATCGGTGGTTTTCTGGGTGATGGAACCCCTGAGCTTCTCATCGATGAAATCGTGAAAGCGGGTAAAAAGAATTTAACGGTGATTGCCAACGATACGGCATTCCCCGGAAAGGGGATTGGCAAACTGATCTCAGCCGGGTTAGTCAAAAAGGCAATCGTTTCGCATATTGGAACAAATCCTGAAACGCAAAAAATGATGATTGATTCAACGATGGAAGTGGAACTTGTTCCACAAGGAACACTGGCGGAAAAGGTAAGAGCAGGCGGATTTGGCTTGGGCGGGATATTGACACCTACCGGATTGGGGACAGTTGTTGAGGATGACAAACAAAGATGTGTAGTTGACGGCAAGGAATACTTGATCGAACCGGCAATAAAGGCGGATATCGCTTTATTGAAGGCGAAAAAAGCCGATGAACTTGGCAATTTGACTTATAATTTGACAGCTCAGAATTTCAATCCCTTAATGGCTTTTGCAGCTCAGATGACCGTTGTTGAGGTGGAAGAGCTGGTACCCAGAGGCGGCATATCACCCAATGACGTTCGGACACCGCATGCTGTGATTGATTATATTGTGAAGGGGGATTGCCAATGATTACTGATAAGGTAAAAGTCAGGGAGATTATTGCAAAAAGGGTAGCACTTGAGCTTCATGATGGAGACATCGTTAATTTGGGAATTGGTATTCCCACATTAGTTGGCAATTATCTGCCGCAAGGTGTACATATCTTTTTACAATCGGAAAATGGCGTTCTGGGAATGGGAGGTGCCCCCAAGCTTGGTCATGAGAATAAGGACATGAACAACGCAGGAGGGATGCCGGCAGCTTTTCTTCCCGGTGCGGCAGCCTTTGATTCAGCAACCTCTTTCGGGCTGATCAGAGGGGGGCATGTAGCAGCAACTGTATTGGGAGCATTGCAAGTAGATGAGAAAGGGCATCTGGCTAACTGGATGATTCCAGGAAAACTGATCCCCGGAATGGGCGGTGCGATGGATTTGGTAACCGGAGCAAAAAAGGTGATTGTTTCCATGACACATCTGCAAAAAGACGGAAGTGCAAAAATCATTCCGGAATGTACACTTCCACTGACTTCAATCAGGAAAATTGATTTAATCGTCACGGAAGCAGCGGTGATTGAGGTGACGGATAACGGTTTGCTGTTGAAGGAGCTTGGCCCGGATACCACTTTGGAAGAGGTGATTCAGGCCACTTCTGCCAAATTGACCCTATCCGATGATTTGAAACCCATGCCAATACAGATGTCATAAAAAAATAGGACGCCATCTCAAGTCTGACAGGGGAAAGGATGTATTTGTAATCGCTTTAAAATACAACATGATATGATATAATTGAAATAGCTTGTTGATATGGTTTAGACTGATTTTAATAAATGCGAGGGTGGTTTTATGTTTAGCGATAAGAAGATTTCTGAATTCTTAAATCGATTATCTTCGGATAGTCCTACGCCGGGCGGCGGAACGGTTGCTGCACTTTCCGGGGCGTTAGCGGCATCTCTGGTGAGCATGGTTGCTTCTTTGACTGTCGGCAGAAAAAAATATGAAGGTTACGATTCCCTATATGAAGAAACCATCGGCAAGATGAAACAACTATCTGAACAGTTACAAGATTTGATGGATGAGGATGCAAAAGCCTTTGATATAGTCATGGAAGCACTCAAAATGCCGAAAAAAACGGAAGAAGAAAAGCAATTGCGTAAAGAAACACTTCAGGAAGCTTTCAAAAAGGCGACAAATACCCCCGTCATGACAGCTGAAGCGGTAGTAAAGTGTTCAGGGTATGCCATGAAAATGGTTAAGCACGGAAATAGAAATGCAGTTTCGGATGCTTATTGCGCTATCGAATTATGCCAGGCGGCTTTTAATATGGCAATGGAAAATGTGGATATTAATCTAAATTCCATTCAGGATGAAGCCTATGCCAAAAAAATAACAGTCAGATGTGAAGAGCTGCGTGAGCAGTTGAACAGAAATATCAAAGAATAACAGATTGATTGAAGGATGTGTTTTCAAATAGAGAATGGTTTTGAACTTCTTAATGGTGAAAAGAGCGGTGCCAGAAGAGGCCGATTAACGACCACCCATGGAACAATAGAAACGCCGGTTTTTATGCCCGTCGGAACGTCTGCGAATGTCAAAGGGGTTTTACCCGATCGGCTGCTTCAGTTGGAAGCTCAAATTATATTATCCAATACCTTTCACCTTTATCTCAGACCTGGACATGATCGTGTGAAGTCTTTTGGCGGTTTGCATGCTTTTATGAACTGGAAAAGGCCTATATTAACAGATAGTGGTGGGTTTCAAGTGTTTAGCCTTTCCAGGATTAACAAAATTTCCGATGAGGGGGTTGAATTCAGTTCGCCCATCGATGGTTCAAAACACTTTTTTACCCCGGAAAAAACGGTAGAGATTCAAGAGGCACTGGGATCGGACATTGCCATGGTGTTTGATGAATGTGCTGATCCCAATGCGGATGAATCCTATATCCGAGAATCGGTTAACCGAACTTTTAAATGGGCCAAACAATTTAAGCAGGCCCATACACGGCCCGACCAGATGGTTTTTGGTATTATTCAGGGCGGAACTTCTGAATATTTCAGAAAGGAAAGTGCCCGGCAGATCACTTCGATTCCATTTGACGGGTATGCCATCGGGGGGTTAAGTGTTGGCGAACCTTTTGATATAACCATCGGCACACTGGAAGTGACAACCCCGCATATGCCCGTGGATAAGCCACGATATTTGATGGGTGTAGGAACACCGGAGATGATTTTTAACAGTGTGGAACGAGGCGTGGATATGTTCGATTGTGTTTTACCCACCAGAAGTGCCAGGCATGCTACCCTTTACACTCGGGAGGGTAAAATAAGGATTAAAGGCGCCAGATACAAGGATGATCCCAATCCTGTCGACGAACAATGTGATTGTTACACTTGCCAACGTTTTTCAAGAGGTTATTTGAATCACCTTTACAATAAAAAAGAGATTACGGCAATGATCCTGGGGAGTATTCATAATCTTAGGTTTCTCACGAAAATGATGGGGGATATCAGAAAATCAATAGAAGAAGGAAGATTCAGGGAATTTAAGGAACAGTTCTTCAGTTTATATCGCTGAAGATTCCCACAATTGGGGGTGTCTTATTTGCTTAATAAAAAAGTGTGGTTATTCGTGGTTTTGAGTTGTTTGTTGATGACAGCTTTTTCTGTGGATCTTGACTATTGGTCTATGCAGGCTCCTTACGGGACAGGAGCTTGTTCAAGAGGTTCATTAAGTGTCTACACCAATCCAGCAGCATTGGTCTTGCAGGAAAAATGGGAAGCCAATTTTCTCTCAACCGTTTGGCAAAATGAGGCGGGAGAGGCGTACCGCATTTTTGGCGTCAATGTGGTCCAGCCGTTTCAAAACGGTTTTGCCGGTTCATTGGACATTTTGTACGGTGCACTGAGCGATCCTACTGAAGACGATCGCTATGCGTCGTTTGGGTACAGTTTGGCCGGAAAGCTTAACGATCTTGCATGGGGAGCCAGAGTTTTGGGAGGCAGATTCGACAAAAAAGATGACAAAGATGCCTATTATGGCTCAGCTAATTTTGGATTGATGTACACTGTAGCCGAGCATACTCATTTGATGGTCAATGCATGTGCTCCTCAGATTATCACATCTGATGCCAGCCTCTTTGAGAAGAATAGGCCAGAATCTTTTTGGGGTGGCGGCGGAATCATTTCCTCTACAGAAAATGCCAGGGCATATTTATCGCTACAAGGCTATACCGAAGAAAAAGATCCCAAGATGTCGACGAATTTTGGTGGCGGCTTTAAAGTTGGATTTTTCAATTTTGACTTGTCGTTATCGTTAATGAACGTGGAGATGGAGTGGGATGCCTCAGATATTCAGGCATACGGCAATGGAATGGTTTTATTGGATTTTGAGAACTTTTTACTGGGGATGTCAGCTTCGATTCCTCTGCATGGCTTTTCATTCAGTGAAACGAAATACAGTCTTTTTGTGACCGGGAGGTGGTGACGGATGAAAAAGACAATGGGATACACCCTGTTTTCTCTCTTTTTAATCCTTTTCTTTGTTTCTATGGTTTCTTGCCTGGGACCGGGAATCATAACCGAAACGGGAGGGCAAGTACCAGGACCGGAACCAACACCGACTCCCACACCAACTTCCTGGTATATTCAAAATGTGTTTGCAGGGGATTGGAGTTATCAATTTTATTCGGATAATTCCGCTGTTCAAACCTATAAAGTGACCCATCAGGTGTTTAACAATGGGCAGTTATATATGAAATTCGTCAATATCAAAACGGGTTTTACGAATTTCAATGCCGATGGTGTAATCGATATGAACACCGGTGAATTTTTTGCCCAAGGCAGCATTGGAACAATCGGTGATGTAGATGGTGCAGTTGAGTTTCATGGCAAATTTGCCACTGATACCATAACCGACTATGTTGCCGATCAAGAAGAGTTTTTCTCGGAAGAAAAAACCCTTCATCATTACACGATTCAAACCATTCGTTATCAGCAATGAATATTGCTTTAATCCTCGCAGCAGGTAAAGGTCAGCGGTTTGATCGAAATATCCCCAAACAATTTGCAAGTTTGAATGGGAAGCCGGTTTTAGAATATTCACTGGACATTGTTGCAGAAATGGAACAAATAGATAGGATTGTGATTGTAACGCATCCCGACTACGAGCAGACGATCCGAGAGATAGGAAGAAAATACAGCAAGACCATTGCGATATGTGAGGGTGGTTCGACCAGGCAAGAATCTGTTTATAAGGGTTTAAAGCGAATAAAGGAAATGCGTTCTTTTTCAGATGCGTCAAATGTATTGATTCATGATAGTGCACGCCCGTTTGCAAAATTTGTTTTTCATAGAGTGATGGAAAAATTAAAGACTGAAAAAGCGGTAGTGCCTGTGATCAATACGAAGGATACGATTTATGTTATACAAAAGAATAAGATAGTGGATATTCCCTGCAGAGATTATTTGTTCAATGTTCAGACTCCGCAGGGATTTTCTTTTCCGTTGATTCTTGAAAGCCATGTCAAGGCTGCTCAGCAAAAATTATTGACCTTTACAGACGACGGTTCTTTATATACAGCCATTCAAAAGTGTCAGCCGTCTATCGTGGAAGGGGATCAAATGAATTTTAAAATTACCGATCAGAAGGATAGGATAATAGCGGAGTATTTTTTATCACATGAGAAAGAACAATTGAGATAATCAAAAAAGGTTGGTGAATGAGATGGTAAAAAACTATGTTCTGGATACAAATGTTCTCCTGCACGATCCCAATTCAATATTTGCTTTTGCTGATAATCATGTGATTATCCCACTGCCGGTTTTAGAAGAATTGGACAATTTTAAACGCAAACCTGGTCAATTAGGAGCAAACTGTCGTGAAGTTGTGAGGAATCTGGATCGACTCAGAGAGAGAGGAAACGTATTAGATGGCATCAACCTTGATGACGGTGGTACATTGCGTGTATTGGTCTATCACAAGAATAACTTTGAGATCCCGCCGTTTTTAAAAAGAGAGTTGAAGGATAACTGGATTTTACTGTATGCTTTGAGATTATCCAAGGAAGCCGATGATGGGCTTGAAACCATTTTGGTGACAAAGGATATAAATTTCAGGCTGAAAGCCGAAGCCATAGGCATCAACTCCCAAGATTATCTAAAGGACAAATCTGAGATCGAACAATACATGGGTTATTTGGAAATTGATAATGATCATGTTAAGCAAAGTGCCATCGATCACTTCGATTCGGGAGAAATGATTCCTTTGGATCTTTTGGAGCTGAACCCCAAAGCAGTTCATCCGAACATGTACATCAGTGTCAATGACCAACATTTTGGAAAAGTGAACAAAGAAAACAATGCGATTATCCCGTTGAAATTCAATTTTGAGTCGAAATTTTACAGTATCTTTCCCTTGAACAAAGAACAGTTGTTTGCATTGGATGCTATGATGGACGAAACGATTTCGCTGATTACACTGACCGGTCCTGCGGGAACGGGAAAAACCCTTATCGCGATAGCTGCCGGATTGAAGTTGTGCATGGAGGAAAAGACTTTCGAAAAGATGATTGTAACCAAGCCGATTGTGCCTATGGGCAATGACATCGGATTCATTCCCGGATCACCCGAAGAAAAATTAAGACCGTGGGTGCAACCCATCTTTGATAATCTGGAATTTCTCTTTGGGAAAAAGGGCATTAAAGCCGAAGAATACTTGAGAAAGAGGGACTTGCTTGAGATTGAAGTGCTAAGTTATATCCGGGGACGATCGATACCCGATCAGTTGATCATTATCGATGAAGCGCAAAACCTTACCCCACACGAGATCAAGACCATCATAACCCGAGTGGGAGAAAACAGCAAGATCATTTTGACAGGGGACCCTGAACAGATTGATCATCCCTATCTGGATGATATGAGTAACGGTTTGATGTATGCCGGATCACGATTTTACGGTCAAAAGATTGCCTCTCACATCCATCTGACTAAGGGAGAGAGATCCCAGCTTGCTTCTATAGGCGCTGCTATTTTGTAAAGAAAAATATGGTATAATTTGATAAACATGGAAAATTTGTGGAGGTGCCAATATGAGCAGCGAATTTGATCAATATCTAAGTACCTTTATTGATGAGACAAAAGAGTATATGAGCACCCTGAATGAACAGATGCTATTGTTGGAAAACGAACCCGATAATATGGAAGCCATTAATGAAATTTTCAGAACAATACATACGTTAAAAGGAATGTCAGGGACAATGGGCTTTTCAAATATGGCAAAGCTTTCGCACAGGATGGAGAATGTGTTCGATTTGATCAGAACAGAAAAGATTCACGTTACGCATGAAAACAGCGATCTGTTGTTTGCAGGTGTTGATTTATTGGAAAAAATGACGGACTCCATCACCGCCGGAGGAACGGATGAATCTGTGGATATTTCCCAGGTTGTTGCCCAGTACGAAAGGGTGATCAGTGGCGAGGGGATGGAAGAAGAACCGGTCGAAAAAACAAAAGAGACTGAACCGGAGCAAGACGATGAGACGGGAAGCGATTCGCCAATAGATATTCCCCAAGAAATACTGCATGTTTTAAAACAGGGAAAAGACACCGGATTTAAACCTTATTATGCCAAAATAAAATTAGAAGAAGGAACGCTCTTAAAAAGTGCAAGAATGTACATGGTGTTTCATAAATTAGAGGAACTTAACTCTGAGGTTCTTTACAGTAAACCAGACGTTGAGAAAATAGAAGATGAAGCCTTTGACAGAGAAGTAGAAATTATTTTCTTGTCGAAACTGACAGAGGCAAAACTGGTGCAGGCGATATCTTCAATTTCTGAGATTGAAAATGTCAAAATCTTCGTTTTAACCGTCAATACTACTTCCGGAGGTAAAAAAATGGATGAAAGGGAAAACAGCGAACAAGCCATTGAAAAGATCGAAAGTGAAGTAAAAAATACCCCGGTGATGAACAACAGTGATTTCATTCAAGAGGAGGAAGCTGAAGCCTCTAGGAGGCCACAATCCGCATCCTCAAAATTGACAAGAACCATCAGAGTCGATACCGAAAAATTGGATACATTAATGAACCTCATGGCAGAATTGGTGATTGCCAGAAGCAGAATTAACGAAACCTTGAAAAAGTATGAAATAAAGCAAGTAGATGAAAGTCTTGCGCAATTAAGCCGCAATACATCTGATCTTCAAAATATCGTGATGAAGATCAGAATGGTTCCGATTTCTTATGTTTTCAATCGATTCCCGCGAATGGTAAGGGATTTGGCGAGAAAGAACAATAAAGAAATACAATTGATTATCAGTGGGCAGGAAACGGAAGTTGACCGAACGGTTGTGGAAGAAATTGGTGATCCCCTGGTACACCTTTTAAGAAATGCCGTTGATCACGGTATTGAGTCCATGGAGGAAAGGATGAAATATGGAAAACCGTCCACGGGTATCGTCCGGTTGGATGCCAAACACGAGGGGAACAACGTTGTCATCGATGTACAGGATGACGGCAAAGGGCTTGACCGGGAAAAGATTATTGCAAAAGCCGTAGAACGGGGCCTCATAGACGAAATGTCTGCTGCCGGCTTGAACGACGAAGAAATCTTTTCATTCATCTTCATGCCCGGATTTTCGACAAATGATCAAGTGACCGATTTATCCGGACGGGGAGTGGGAATGGATGTGGTCAAAACATCCATCGAAAACCTGAACGGGAGTATATCAGTTGAAAGCGAAAAGGGAAAAGGAACAAAAGTAACGATCAGATTGCCACTTACCTTGGCAATTATCCAGGCATTGTTGGTAAAAGTTTCCAATCTTGTGTATGCCATCCCGATTGCCTCAATAGACAGCACACTGAATCTTCCTACTTCGGAGATACAAATTGTTCAATCCCGAGAAGTTGTGGTCATTCGTGGCGAAATCATTCCCATTGTATGGCTGAAGGAAGTCTTTCAGTTATCAGTTGATGATGAAAAAGAAAATATTCATGTTGTTATAGTAAAAGTGGGCAATAAGAAGTTTGGATTGGTTGTTGATGGTCTGCTGGGTCAAGATGATATCGTAATCAAATCACTGGGTAAATTGCTGAAAGACGTGAATGAATTTAGTGGTGCGGCGATATTGGGAGATGGAAGCATTTCTTTGATTTTGGAAATAGCCAACATTGTACATCAGAATGTATAAAACTGGGAGGTAATGATAAATGGGTAAGAGAGTTCTCATTGTCGATGATGCTGCATTTATGAGAATGATATTAAAAGACATCGTGACAAAAAACGGTTATGAAGTTGCAGGAGAAGCTGCCAATGGGTTAGAGGCAATTGAAAGGTATAAGGAATTAAAACCCGATGTGACAACAATGGATATTACCATGCCTGAGATGAACGGGATCGATGCCATCAAGAAAATCAAAGAGACAGATTCTGAAGCAAAAGTAATCGTTTGCAGCGCCATGGGACAACAGGCAATGGTTATCGATGCCATCCAGGCCGGGGCTAAGGATTTCATTGTCAAACCTTTTCAACATTCCAGAGTCATTGAGGCCTTAAATAAAGTAACCGGATAAGATTCATTCATATATGTCTACAAATACAACCGTGACAAATGGTATTCAGGCAGGAAATCTTTTTGAGGCTTTCTTGCCTTTTCTGTTAGCTGCAATCTTTTTATTTGCCGTTCTTTTTCTGGTTTACTGGTTGTTAAAAAACGGGAAGGGGATCAAAGCCAAAGGCGGTTTTTTTACATTATTGGCTTCTCAGGCCATTGATCAGTTTTCGAATATTCATTTGATCAAATATTCTAATCACTTTTATGTCATCATCACATCTCAAGGTGCCATCAAAGTGTTAGAGAAAATAGAAGATGAGAACGAAATAGAAGAATTAAACTTAAAATATGCTTCCTCGAGACACTCCGCTTTCAATAAGATACTGAATCGAAAGATATTTGAAGATCAATTGAACCGGTTGGATCAATACGATGGATAAAGGAAGGCGTTTTTACCTTGTTTATTAAGATAAAGATACCAATCATCATTCTTGTGATACTGCTGGCCTTTTGTATAACCGCTCCTTCGGCAGAGACTCAAATCCCTTTACCGTCTTTGGAACTGGGAATCGGCAGGGTTGAAAATCCCGATGATCTGGTAGTCACGCTTGAAATTATTCTTTTATTAACCATTATCTCCCTCGCTCCGTCCATTCTGATCATGTTTACTTCATTCACCAGGATCATCATCGTCATGGGGATATTACGAAATGCCATGGGAACAAGACAGTCCCCGCCTAATCAGGTCTTAATTGCTTTGTCCCTGTTTTTAACGATGTTTATCATGTGGCCGGTATTTATCGAAACCTGGGATGATGCCTACATTCCATATCGGGATCAACAAATAGGCTATGAAGAGATGTTCTCAAGAACGGGAGACATCTTTAAAGAATTCATGATCAGGCAGCTCAAGATTCACCACAACGAAGACAACGTGGACATGTTATTGGAAGCCACTAAAAGAGAACCGGTTAAGGAAATAGAAGATGCCGGACTAGAAATCATTATCCCCTCCTTTATCGTGGGTGAGTTGGAAATTGCTTTTAAAATGGGTGTGTTGCTGTATATTCCGTTTATCGTCATCGATATGGTAACAGCAAGTATACTGCTTGCCATGGGAATGATCATGATTCCGCCGGTACTGATTTCCATGCCTTTTAAAATACTGCTTTTTGTCATCATCAACGGATGGGATTTGTTAATAGGTGGTTTGATAAGAAGTTTTTAAAAAGGGGAGATTTTCAAGTGTATTTGATGGGAATTGATATTGGAACGCAGGGAACAAAGGCCATCATTATTTCTGAAAAAGGTGAACTTGTCTCAACCGGATTCAGAGAGCTTGCTGTTGAAACGCCAAAAGCTACATGGGCTCAGCAGCATCCGGATATTTGGGTAAAAGCGGTGTGTGAAACCATGAAAGAAACTCTTGAGAAGTCAGCTTTGAAGCCTCAGGAGATTGCTGCGATTGGGATCAGCGGTTTATACGGTGGGTCAGGAATTCCTGTGGACAAACAAAATGAACCGATTTATCCATGCCTCATCTGGATGGATAGACGGGCAAAAAAGCAAACCGAATGGGTTAAACAACAGATTGATGAAAATGAATTATTCAGTATAACCGGAAATAGTGTAGATTCATATTTTGGATTCACAAAAATGATGTGGATCCGAGAAAATGAACCCGAAATATGGCAACACACATACCAATTGATTACCCCAAAAGACTACGTCATCTACAAATTAACAGGTCAACAGTCCATCGATTTTTCCTCTGCCGGAAATATCGGAGGGGTTTTTGATATCAGCACGAAACAATGGTCGGATCACATGTGTCGGTTATTAAAGATTGAAAAAGAAAAACTGCCCGAAAAAATTATTCCTTCCAGTTCAATTGCCGGAAACTTAACAGAACACATTTCAGCTATAACCGGTCTCAAAGCAGGAACACCGGTTATTTCCGGGGGAATTGATGCAGCAGTCACACAATTCAGTGCCGGTGTTCTTGAAGAAGGAGAGCATGTTGCCATGGCGGGAACGTCAATGTGCTGGGGAACGGTTCACGACGGCAAACATTTGAATAAAGGATTAGTCAATTTCCCCTATGTAGTTTATGAGAATGAGAAAATATATTCTTTTGGTGGAAGTTCAACCAACGGAGCGATTGCAAGATGGTTCAGAGATGAGTTCGCCCCCATGGAAAAGGAAATTGAAAAAAGAACAGGGATAAACGCATTTACACTGTTGGATGAAGAAATCAAAGACGTGCCACCGGGAAGCGAAGGCCTAATCGCCTTACCATATTTTATGGGCGAAAGGTCTCCCATATGGGATCCCGATGCCCGTGGTGCGATAATCGGCCTTTCGTTGCATCATCAGCAAAAACACATCTATAAAGCATGGCTGGAAGCAGCAGCGTATTCTCTGAGACATAATATCGAACAGGCAAAAAAAGCCCGGATAAAATTAAACGATCATTGCATGATCACCGGGGGAGTGGCAAAATCAAAACCGTGGGTTCAAATATTCGCTGACGTAACCGGTTTTCATATGAAACTCATTCAAAACGAAGTAGAAGCCCCCTTGGGAGATGCCTTTTTAGCCGGATTAGGTGTGGGCATCTTTTCAAAGCCGGAAGAAATCAAAAATTTGATTGCATTTAAAGAGCCGGTGAAGGTGAACCCAAAACATCACACGATATATCAAAGATACTATCAGTATTATTTGCAATTTTATAACAACAACAAGACCTTAATGGCTAAGATGGCAGAGGAAAACTAACATGGGACGATCCTGGGATTATTATGATGATATTGCACATTTATACGATTCTCAATATGAAGAACCCTATTGGAAACTATACCAAATTTTGACCGAACGTCTGATTGAACGCTTGATAGACCGATACAAAATGCCTGCCACTCTGGATGTGTTAGATCTGGGTTCCGGGACAGGGATATGGATGGAGTACTTTGTTGAAAGAGGAGACCGGGTGACCTGCTTGGAACCCTCCAAAAATATGATTGAGATGATGCAAATCAAAGCGCAAGCCTTAGAAAAAGAAGTAAATATCATATCCGGAATATGTGAACAACTGCCAATGGATCATGACACATATGATCTGGTAAATGCCCAGGGAGATGTCTTCAGCTATGCACTCAAGCCTACCGAAGGGTTAAGCGAAGCCTATCGGGTTCTCAAAGCCGGCGGATTGCTTATCGGTTCTGTAGATAGTCTTTATGCCTTTTTAAACGACAGTATCAGTGTAGGTGACTTTAACGCCTTCAAGCAACTACTAAAAGATAAAAAAAGCCGGATTGGAAACAACGAAATCAGCCGCCGTATGTTTGATACAACCTTATTCACACCCGATGACCTACAAACCTTATTAAAAAAAGTTGGATTTGAAGAAATTGAAATAGCCGGGAAAGTGGTTTTTGGGCCTTACGAAGAAGAAGTTATCATCGATCAAATGGATCTCATTGCAGAATTTGAAGAACAACATGCGTTTACAAAAGAACTTATTGGGAAAGCGGAACATTTACATTTTTCTGCCAGAAAACCTCTTTACAAATAGTTAACGCATAGGAAAGCCGCCTTTAATTGACAAAATTTCAAAATAATGGTAATATACATCCGCTGCGCCGAAAACGGGCGACGGGAAGAGAAGCCTGGA
>DAOTHY010000011.1:0-44040 GCA_035447925.1 Thermotogota bacterium | reverse complement strand
CACTCCATGCGCACCATTCAAAACCTCTTAAAAGAAGAAAGGAAGAAAGAAAAATCCATCCTATTATTCAGTCAGGATATGGATGAATTGATATCTTTATGTGATCGAATCATCTCGCTATACGAAGGCCGATTCATCCAGGTCTTTGAGAGAGGCTGTTCACTGAATGCCTTTCAATTAGGCGAATCTATCTTGGGTTCAAAGGAACAGATGCGCTCATGAAAATTGTACTGATTATCATACTGTGTTTTTTAATGACTTATATTTTAACCTTGTTATCACTCCTGCCTTTTTCCCCTGCATCGGGTTTGGATTCTTTTCATCAAAGTTTTCAAAAAACCAATCATGCCTTTTTCATTTTCTTAACCAGCCCTTTGATCAGAGAATATTCCGGTGAATTTCAGTTTCACATGATGTCTTTTACTCAATGGTTAAATTCGGCAACACCCCTCATATTTACGGGTCTAGCCATCGCTTTGATTTTAAAAAGCGGTATTCTAAATCTGGGCGCTGAGGGACAACTATTTGCAGGTGCCGTTGCAGGATCTTTATTTGCCGTTATCCCAAATATCAACGGTTTTATTCACATCATCATCATTTTTATTGCTGCCGCAGCCGCCGGAAGCCTTTGGGCAGTTTTACCGGCCTATGCCAGTATTAAAAAAAAGGATTCGGAGATTTTGGTGTCACTCATGATGAATTACCTTGCTTTCTATTTGGGAATCTACCTCATAAAAACATTGATTAGAGACCAGGATTCAGGTGGCTTAATGTCAGTCAAATTTTCACCAAGTGCCATTTTACCCCTCATCAACGAAAGATACAGACTCCATATGGGAATCATCGTGGCCTGTTTGACAGCTGTCCTTTTCGGCTTTCTCATCAAAAAGACCAAATGGGGCTTAAAAATCAAAATGATCGGTTCCAATTTGAATTTTGCAGAATATTCCGGAATAGACGTAAAAAGGCAACTATTCAAAGTACAACTCATTTCCGGCGCCATTGCCGGCAGCGCAGGCATCTTTGAACTGATTGGTTATCATCAGAGATTTCTTTGGCAGACTACTCCCGGTTACGGCTGGGATGGTGTCATTGTTGCCATAATGGCATCGAAAAACCCCTTTTATGTTCCCTTTTCAGCGTTATTCTTAGCCTACATACGAGTAGGTGCGCAGAACATGGGCCGTTACAGTGACGTTTCCCCTCAATTGGTTAAGATTATTCAGGGGATTATCATTCTTTTTCTGGCAGCTGAAGGATTGTTCAAATCCCGTCCATTTAGCGCTTATCAAAGAAAAAAAAGAGGGATTCAAGATGTTTAGTCTGAAGAACATCTTTTCAGACAGCGCCTTTTACGCATCCATCATCCGGGTCAGCACCCCCATCCTATTCGCTGCCATGGGAGCTTTGGTAGCCGGTGTTGCCGGTACACCCAATGTGGCGTTAGAGGGAATCATGCTCATGTCGGCTTTTTCCGGAGCTGTTGTGAGTGCCATTACCCATTCGCTGGCTTGGGGAGTAATCGGAGGGTTGAGCAGTGCCCTGATCTTATCGGTCATCCTTTGCGTTTTTTCACTCAAATACCGGGCAAACATCATCTTAACAGCCATCGCCATTAACATTCTCTCGAGTGGCTTGACGGGTTTTTTACTGCCCGTTGTATCCAGACAAACGGGAAGCACAACATGCTTAGAGTCCATCCCTTTTCCACAAATTCATATAGCCTTTCTCGATCATATTCCTTTTCTGGGAAAAATCTTAAACAACCATCACCTGCTGACCTATTTAGCCTATATCTGTGTGTTATTGATCTATATCCTGTTGAAAAAAACTCCTTTTGGCAATCATCTCAAAGCGGTGGGCGAAAACCCAGAAGCAGCTGTTTCGGTTGGTCTATCTGTTAATAAAATTAGAACAACCGCACTCATTATCAGCGGCTTGCTTACTGGGTTTGGTGGCATGTTTCTTTCAATGGGGAGTATTTCATGGTTTACCAAGGAAATGACAGGAGGCAGAGGATGGATTGCGCTGGCTGCCCAGGCTTTAGGCGGCAAAGGTGTTTGGACAGTTACGGCCAGTACGCTTTTGTTTTCAACAGGCGAATCTTTTTCTTATTCACTGCAAATCTACAATATCCCAACAGAATTGGTACAAGCACTCCCTTTTGCAATCACTCTGGTTGTTTTATTCATCTATCTGAATAGCCGTTGAATGGGTTAATGTTTTGTTTTGAATAGTTCTTGAGCCTTACCGGTTAAACTTTTTTTAAAATAATTTTCTCTCCTGATGTTTGATTAGGATACTCAACAATTATGATATCATTGGATAAGTTGAAAAAGGCTATTTGAAGGAGAAGATTTTGCTATGATCATTTACGCATTTATCATTGTTTTTATCCTGCTGATTATCAGTACCTTGTTGGATGTATTCATTCTTTATCCATTGCTTTTTGCACTTTTTCTCTTTTCAGCCATAGCGGTTAAAAGAGGGTGGCCTTTGATCAAGGTATTGGGGATGTTGTTCAAGGGGGCGATGAAAACATGGCCGGTGGTTCAGATATTTACACTGTTGGGTATCTTGATCGGCTTATGGTTTTCCTCCGGCACCATTGCTTGGATTGTATACAACGGCCTTTCCCTGATCGTCCCCAAGTTGTTTATACTCTTTGCCTTTTTGCTAAGCACGATGGTCTCGCTTCTGTTGGGAACCTCATTTGGAACGGTGGGCACGATCGGAATCATCTTGATGATCATGGCAAGAACCGGAAACATCTCCATAGCTCCCCTTGTGGGAGCCATCATGAGCGGTGCTTATGTCGGGGATCGAAATTCTCCCATGTCCTCTAGTGCCCATTTGGTAGCAACGGTGACAAAAACTAACATTTACTCCAACATCAATAACATGTTCAAAACATCTGTTGTTCCTTTATTTATGTCTACTCTATTTTATCTTGTTTTATCTTTTCTCTATCCGTTTAAACCCTCCGGCACAACCCTGGTCTCTCAAATCCCGGTCTCATTCAACCTCTCGATTGTTTGTTTACTGCCGGTTTTGGTTTTGATTGTTCTGGTACTATTGAAAATCAAAGTCAAGATTGCCATGATCGCCTCCAGCTTAGTCGCCCTGGCAATCTCTATCTTTATGCAGAAAATAGGTTCAATACAACTGTTCAAAACCATGTTATTCGGGTTCTCTCTCGAGGAAGCAGATCCGTTGCTTGAAATCTTTAAAGGCGGCGGGATCGCCTTTATGTTTAATGCTATGCTCATTGTACTGGCATCGTCCGCTTTTGCGGGTTTATTCGAACACACCGATCTGATTGTATCGTTTGAAAGGAAAATTGAACAATTATCACAAAAGACTTTCCCCTTTTTAGCTTCAGTTTTCACCAGTATCATTACATCCTCTTTGGGTGTGACTCAGGCACTGGCAATTATCATGAGTGAACAGTTATTGAGAAAACCCTATATGCTGGCACAAAAAACAAACGTTCATTTGGCTCTGGACATAGCAGACAGCGCTGTGGTGATCTCAGTTCTAATTCCCTGGAATGTTGCGGGGTTGATTCCTGCAAAAATGCTTGGTTTTGATGCCCGGTTTATTCCCTTTGCATGTTTTTTGTACCTTTTACCTCTTTATCGACTGGTACTGATAGGAAAAACCGGACCAAAGGCACTCAAGAAAAAGCAATGATGGTATAATCAATGAACACATTAACAATGGAGGTAAAATAATGAAATGGGATTTACAATTTTTTTATAGCTCAGTGGACGACCCAAGAATTGAAGAGGATATCCAACTGGTATTAAAAAAAGCTCAGGAATTTCAGGAAAAATACGCCAAACAATTGAATGAACCTCTCAGAGCTCAAATGGTCGATGAGATGTTCAAAGAACAGGAATCGATCGAGTCGTTTGGTTCAAGAGTAGCTCAATTTTCCAGCCTGCTTTTCTCGGAAAACACACAAAACATAGAAGCTCAAAAGCTTGCCGGAAGAATTGAAACGGTGATGGCTCAAGTGGAACAACTTTTCTCATTTATCAGCCCTGCTTTGCTTCAACACAGCGATGAAGAGCTTCAACAGATTAAAGAAACCTCAAATGGCTACTCTTGGGTGATCGAAAGGATCAAGGAACGCAAAACCCACACACTTACCACTGAAACTGAACAAGTGTTAGCTGCAAAAAGCGCAACGGGAAGGGACAACCTGGGATCACTGTACAGTAAAGTAACTTCTGCCTATCTGTTTGAAATGGAAATAAACGGACAAATCCAACAACTCAACAACTCTCAGATGCGTAATCTCAGATACAACCCGGATTCCACTCTCAGGCGTGAAGCCATGAAGCGATTGTTGAACGGTTATGAGAAAGACAAAACTGTGATCACTGGACTTTACAACAATATCGCAAAAGATTACGACATCGAATCCAAGATCAGGCGCTACCAAACACCTATTTCAATGAGAAACATGGCAAATGAAACCGAAGATGCGATCGTTGAACAATTAATCGAAACGACGGTTAAAAACGCCGGTTTGGTTTCCAGATATTACGCTTGGAAAGCGAAAAAGATGTCCCTTGATCTAGAATTGGCAGACATCTACGCCCCTCTGGAAGAAGTAAAAAAAGACTATTCGTTTGAGCAGGCGAAAGATATCGTAATAGATACCTATTATCAGTTCGATGAACAGGCTGGAAAAATAGTGGAAAGCTTTTTTGACGAAAAAAGAATCCACTCTGACGTTCTTCCCGGAAAAGACGGTGGAGCCTTTTGCTCCTACTATGTGCCAAATGGTAAGCCCTTTGTCTTACTTAACCACAACAATTCCATCAACGATGTTCTGACAATGGCTCATGAATTGGGACATGGATTACATGGTACGCTATCATCCAAACAAACCATGCTGAATTACCATACCCCTTTGACGATGGCGGAAGTTGCCTCGGTATTTGGTGAATTTTTGGTTTTCGATCGACTGTTACCCACTTTAAATGCCCAAGAAAAACAACTGTTCCTGGCCTCTACCATTGAAGGCAATTTTGCAACCACTTTCAGACAAAATATGTTTGCCCGATTTGAACTCCAAAGCCACCATATGATTTCACAAGAGGGCTTTGCCTCTTGGGATGATTTGTCAAAAATATACGAAAGTGAATTGAAGATCATGTTTGGTGATAGTGTGAGAATATCCAATGAGTACAAATGGGAATGGGCCACAATTCCCCATATCTTCAACGTCCCGTTCTATGTCTATGCCTATAATTTTGCCAATTTACTGGTAATTGCCCTCTATGAAAAGTATTTGAAGGAAGGTAAGCAGATGATTCCAGGATATTTTCAATTACTCGAAAGCGGTGGCTGCGACAGGCCAGACAGGTTGTTAGCCTATTTGGGAATAGACTTGACAGATCCCTCTTTCTGGCAAAACGGATTTGACTATATCGGCCGTTTAATCGATGAATTGGAATAAAGTAGTTAAAAGTTCATCTCCAGGGTTGAAAATTCAAATGCTGAAAGAAAATGGGAGATTTCTTTTAACTCGTTTTTTCTGTCTTGATAATCAGGCATAATGGATGATAAGCGATTCCAAAAAAGCGCACTGTGATTCCAACATCCCAAATGACTGAGTTCATGGACAATAACGTATTCATAAACACGATGGTTAGCAATGATCAATTTCCAGTTGAGATTGATATTCAGCTTGGCGGAACAGCTACCCCATCGTGTTTTTGTGTCTTTAATATGCAAGCGGTTCACCGTAAAACCGTATTGATTTGAATAACTTTGAATAATCTGCGAAAAAAGCTCAAATGCTTTTTGTTTATATGCCTCTTTTAATAAAAAGGGCAATTCTTCCCGATAACCGTGATAATTTGGGTTTCTTATAATCCAAATATGTTGATCGTCGATTTCGACCGCCAACTTTGGAATGGATTTTTGTGTGATCAACTGGACTTTTAATGCTTCCCCCCGAAAAGGTAAAAATCCCGACTCCTTTAGGGCATAATCCGACAATAATCCTTTTTGATGGCGTTGCCTCCTTAAGAGTTTGACTTTCGCTTGCTCTATCCAGGAACGTTTGTCGTGTAAAACCATTTCCAATTGCCCGTTACTGATGTGATTCGGCGCTCTAATCAACAAATAGACTTGTTGATTAGAGTCTGATAGCACCTGTAATGAAACGGTTTTTCTTTCAGAATGTTGAATGCTTATCGGCAGTCCGTAAAAGGAGTCCATTTCTCACCTCATGTGATTATACAGTGAATCCAATCAGCGTTCACTCATCTTTTTCACAACCGTTACGCTTCTAAAAAAATAAAGTTTTTATGAAAGACGATGTGGTAAAATAGACTGTTAAAATGGATTCTGGTATTGTTTTACCCTTTTATCGTCATTGTTTGAGAGGAGTGAATTTGTGGAAACAGAAGTAAATCATAACATTCATCGGATTGAATACCAAGGAAAGCAGCTGATTTTATTAGGTACTGCACATGTGTCCAAGCAAAGTGCACAAGAAGTAAGGGAATTGATCAATGAAGAAAAACCCGATACCGTTTGCGTCGAGTTGGATCAGGGCCGATACAATTCAGTAGTCGATAAGAACAAGTGGGAAAAAATGGACATCATCAAAATCGTGAAAAGCAAACAAGCAGCGTTCTTACTGGTTAATCTTGCTTTGTCGTCCTATCAAAAAAGGATTGCGGAACAGTTTGGAATCAATGCCGGAGCGGAAATGATAGAAGGCATCAATGCAGCCAAAGAAAACGGCGCCCATTTGGTGTTGGCGGATCGTGATATTAAAACAACCTTTTTAAGGATATGGCGCAGCATGAAATTTTGGGGAAAGATGAAATTGCTGGTCATGATCATCGGCAGTATCTTTTCCAAGGAAGAAATCACTGAAGAGGAGCTTGAAAAGATGAAAACGGAAGATATGTTATCATCTACACTATCCGAATTAGGTGATTCCTTTCCTGAATTAAAAGAGACGCTGGTTGATGAAAGAGACCAGTATCTGGCTCACAAGATAAAAACGGCACCGGGTAAAAAAATTTGTGCCGTACTGGGTGCGGCACATATTCCGGGTATCAAAAGAGAAATCGAAAAAGAACAGGATGTGGAGAAAATCACTACCATACCGGAAGGTTCCAATGTGTGGAAGGTTTTTCTCTGGGCCATCCCGGTCATCATCATCGCACTCATTGTGTCGACGTTTTTTATGAATCCACCTTCCGGATGGGCTCAAATTATCAGTTGGGTTCTTTGGAACGGTAGCCTTGCGGCATTAGGAACACTGGCAGCATTGGCACATCCCTTATCCATATTGACGGCGTTCGCCATTGCCCCGATCTCGTCCTTGAATCCATTATTAGCCGCTGGCTGGTTTGCAGGATTAGTGGAGGCACTGATCAGAAAACCGAATGTGAAGGATTTTGAATCGCTCTCTGACGACGTCATGAGCTTCAAAGGATTCTGGAAAAACAAAGTCACCAAGGTCCTGCTGGTGGTTATCTTGGCTAACATCGGTTCAACCGTTGGAACGCTTGTCGGAGGAACAGAAGTCATCAGACTCTTTATACAAAGTTTATCGTAAAAGGGGATTACATGAAAAACCGAGTGACACGATCACCGGAAATCGGGGGGAATCCCGAATGGTTTTCCAAAATAAAATACTTTCTTATAACCCTGCTCTTATTGATTTGTGCTTTGTCGTTTGCCGAGAATATTCAGATTAACCAATTCTTCTATGACAGTGATCTGATTGGTTTTGAACCCATCTTTACTCAAAAGGTCAAAGTCAATTCCGTTAATCAAGATGCGTCTGGACAGGTATTTCTACATATTGCAGACGGTTCCAGGGTGAAATTCATCGGGCTAGACATGCTCTATCCCGATGAAGCCATTCGATTTTTACATGAAAACATGGCAGGCAACCTCGTCTACCTTTCTTATGAAGGGAAAGAAGAGGATGAACAAGGCTTTAAAAAGGCTTACATCTGGTCCGACGAGATTTATGAGTATTACAGTGTTTCCGTTCTCTGGAATGCCGTTTTAATCATCAACGGCTACGCCCTTCCTTTGGATTATGATTACACCTATAAAGAGATTTTTCTCGCCTTACAATCAAATGAATTGGAGATCATAAAAACTGAAGTAGAAGACATCAAGACAACCAGAGACCTTCAACAGAAGACGTTGAATGAAATACCGGCGGGCTTTGAAATCGTCAGCTGGGAGATGAAAAAGCCTGAAGTTTGGTACAGAATGAACAAACAGCTTATTGAGGAACGTGATTATAAACTCGTATATATCAGTGATCTTTATGGAGAGTCTTGCCTGCTCACGTTTTTTTTCAACGAGGATGCAACCATCAAATCCGTTGCCTATATCTTTAGCTTTGTCAATGTGGCCGATGCAGAAAAGACCTACAAAAAATTCATGAAGAATATGAATCAACTTTTCGGAGAAGAATCTATCGTGGAGTCCAAAGATTTTCAAAAAACCGACCAGAATACCATCGACGCCTACTGTTTGTGGAAGGGCTCCAACGCAACCGCCGAACTGTTGATCCAGACCATCAGCAGAAATGTTCACGGCATGCGGTTGTTTTTTGAAAGGACTGATGGATAGTCAACTA
Organism: Thermotogota bacterium; assembly: GCA_035447925.1. Classification (GTDB taxonomy): domain Bacteria; phylum Thermotogota; class Thermotogae; order MWEM01; family MWEM01; genus JASUTC01. The sequence continues at coordinate 35,399 of DAOTHY010000011.1, read as the reverse complement.
CTCCGATGGAGCCAAGTCAATGTATTTTTGATAAATCTCATTCAGTCCGGTCTGCAAATGAACCAGCTCTATCCCCGATACTTTCAGATAATCAAGGGCATATCCTTTCCGGTAAGGCTCATAATAAATCACCTTTTTAATCCCCGTTGCAATGATCAGTTTGGCGCAATCAATACACGGACTCATGGTAACGTATAAAGTGCCTCCTTCGAGAGGAATACCAACTCTGGCAGCATAAGCAATGGCATTTTGTTCGGCGTGAATGGTTCGAATGCAGCCTCCCCTTTCAGTGTCCTTGATACAACCGTATTGATCACATTGGGCTAATTTTGAAGGCGCCCCGTTGTAACCGATTGAAACAATTCGGGTATCCTTTGTGATAACAGCACCGATTCTGCCACGAAGGCATGTGCTTCTCAAGGCGACAATTTGGGCAATCGACATGTACATTTCATCATACGAAGGCCTCGGAAAACCGTCTTCCGGTTTTCCGAGAAGGTGGTACTCTAACTGTTCATATTTTTCAATCAACGAATCAAATTGATCTGTCATCATATCATTTTATTCTGTTATGTTAGGGTTCGCTTGGTGTACAAACTCTTTTCCCTTAACAACAAACTGTCCACCGCAAATGGTCGAGTCTACTTTACCCCTTAGCATCAAACCATCATAAGGTGTATAATCGGTATTCATATGCATCTCTTCCAAATTCACCTTCCACGCATAATTTGGATCATAGATCATGATATCTGCATCAGAACCGGGCAACAACGTTCCCTTAAGGGGATAATATCCAAATATCTTTGCAGGCATGGTGCTAAACAGGCTGGTTAAATCCTCCACCGTAATCCCGTCGTTTTCCAGCATCATCACATTGTATAATAGCGGGAAACTTAATTCTACACCCGGCAAACCGTTTGGCATATTTAAATAATCTTCCTTGTACTTTTCTTTTACATAAGATGGGAAAGGACAATGATCGGAACCAATGGTGTTGATAAGCCCTTCAACCAACGATCTCCTTAAAAGCCTTCTTTCTTCTTCACTTCTAAGAGGAGGACAAACGGTGTAAAGATGAGATTGTTCGCCTAACAAATAGGTGTCATTCAAATACAGGTATTGTGGACATGTTTCGAGAAAGATCTGTTTACCCAGTTGTTTTCCAAAGCACTCATTCACCCGTTTCACCGTTTCTCCGCTTGAAACATGGGCAATGTACACCTTGCTGTCGGTATCAACGGTAAGCTGACAAACTCTTAGAACGGCTTCTTTTTCAGTGAAAGAGTTGTGGATTTTGTTGGCATGCGAGGGCAGCACTTTTCCCTTGGCTTCATACTCTTTTCTTTTGTATCTGATAATGGCATCATTCTCAGCATGAACCATCAACATTACCCGGGTCCCCCTAATAGCCTTTAACAGATCGTAGATATAACCATCATTTGTCATTCTGCCTGATTCACTATACGTGGTAAACAGCTTGATCGATCTCAATTTATTTCGAACAGCCAGCTCTACCAATTCAACCGGCGAGATCTGCGGATCGGCAACGGTTAAATGCAGCTGTGTATTTAAACAGGAATTCGAAGCCTCTGCTTTACGCTTATTCACGATATTTTGTAACTGATCACTATCGCCTGTAACCACATCGGTAAAATCAAATATGGTTGTGTATCCTCCAAAAGCGGCTGCTTTTGAACCGGAAACAAAATCATCTGCAGAACGGTGTTCACCCAAATCCAGTGCAAAATGGGCATGGGGCTCAATCAAACCGGGAAAGATATACATGTGTCCCGCATCATAAATCTCTTTGGTTTCCGGGATCATCATCTTCGCATCAACAATACTGGCTATTTTCCCATCTTTGATACAAACGTGAATCCGAAAACTCCTTGAACCCTGAACGACGGTCCCGTTTTGAATTACCAAATCGTATGCCGGTTGTTTTGGCATATTAAGGCCTCCCTCCCATGGTCAATGCCATAACGGATTTGGCTGTATGCAATCTGTTCTCGGCTTCGTCGTAAACAACGGACCATTTCCCATCGAGAACCTCATCGGTAACTTCACGGTTTCTATCCGCCGGCAACGCATGCATATAAATGGCATGCTTTTTAGCCATTTCCATCTTTTTTCGATCGCAAATCCAGTCTTTGTGTTTTGCCTGCTCCTCTCTGATAGCTGCTTCTGTCTCTCCCACGTAAAAACCGCCCCAATTCTTGGCAATGATCACGTCAGCATCTTGAAAGGCATCGGCCATATCATGAGATACCGCCAATTTCGTACCGGCTTGTTCAGCATTCTGTTTGGCTTGTTCCATAATCTCTGGCATTAAATTAAATCCTTCTGGATATGCCAACGTTACATCCATGCCGTATCTCGGAAACATCAGGATCTGAGACTGAGGAACTGACAGCGGTTTGAGATGACTTTCCGCATAGGCCCAGGAAATAACCACTTTCAATCCCCTCAGATTCCGTTCAAATTTCTCCTGAATGGTCATGGTATCGGCAAGAACCTGGAAGGGATGGTAAACATCATCTTGAAGATTTAAAAGCGGTGTTTTGGAGTGTTTTGCAATGGCGTTGAGATACTTGTTTCCTTCTCCATGCAAGCAATGTCGAATGGCAATACCATGTCCAAAACGGCTTAACACGATTGCGGTATCCCTCGCTGCCTCACCATGAGCAAGTTGCATATGAGCAGGAGCCAAAAAATGTGCATGGCCGCCCAGTTGCGTCATTCCGGCTTCTATAGAATTTCTCGTCCGAGTGGATTCATCGTAGAAAATCATGAATAGCGTTTTATCGGGAAGGTATCTGGTTGGTTCTCCAAGTGCAAATTTCTTTTTCAAATCATAGGATACATCCAGCATCAAGTCCAATTCATCTTTGCTAAAATCTTGAGTCGTTATAAAATCTCGATTTCTAAACATTATACCCATACCATACACTCCCTTGATCAATTTTAAAAAAAACAAAACACCCGGCAACCTAAAAAAAAGGTTGGAGAGGGTGTTTGATTATACCATTTATTTTATTAACCTTTCAATTGTACAGCTTGCTGCAAAATTTGATCTGCGGTTTGAACGGTTCTGGCGTTCAGCTGTATGGCTCGCTGATATTTAATGAGATTAACCATTTCTTTAGATATATCCACATTGGAAATCTCTAAGGCAAAAGGCACCAGGTTTCCTGACATCCCTTGACCGGGCTGAAAATAACCATAAAAATTAGTATCCGGAAGATTATCGTTGTCAAAAGAAATTTCATATAGCAATGGATCGGAAGCGGTTGACTTAAGAGCTTCAGATGATCTGAATCTTGCCAATGGAATATAGGCTAATCTTAGCTGGGCCTGATTGGAATAATTTCCCAATAAATAACCATCTGAACTAAACTCAATGTTTGTCAAATAACCTGCTCTTCTTCCCCCCTCCTGACTGGCAATTACATTTGAGATCAATGCCGTTCCAACAAGATCCTGTACGTCAAAACCCACCTCTGTAGTGGTTCCATCTGGATAGGTAAAAACAATACCATCCATCTGATCAACCAGGTTGCCTGATGAATCATAGATTGCAACGGAATCAACCTTTCCCGAGGCATCAAAGGTTAATCCGATTCTGTTGGTATCGCTGACATCGTATTCTCCGAGAAGCCCCTTTAAACCTATTTTCGAAATGTTTCCAGATACCGGAAAATCCGGGGTAATCAACCATTGATTGTATTCCACCTTTTCAAAAATGAATGGAACTCGGTCTTGGTATCCCTGATCTGAGAAAACATCCGTGTACGTTGAAACTTTCGGAGAAGAATAGTTTAAACTCTCGAGTAAATCCTCTTTCGAAATGTTAATGGTATTCGATCCACTCAGTGTAATGGCCAGGTTGTTAAGGGAATCGCCTGTGGAGGTAACCAAATCTCCGGTAGGGGAAAAAACAATCTTTTGGGAAACCGGAAAAATCCCGTCTATGGTGTTGCCGTGAATGTCTTTCACTGTAATGTTTATCTCATATTCTTCGTAATCGGTTCCCAGGTCACTATCCAGCATCGAGAAATCTCTACGTGTTTCCAAATATACCTCATATGGGTCTGAAAGATTATCTTGCAGACTGAGTTTGATTAATTTACTGGGACCAATTTGAATATCTATATTTCCTGTAAACGAAACTGACTCGGTTTTTTTCGATGAAATATTTTGTAATTTCTCCAACGTGATCGGTTCCAGCTTGCTTAAAAACTCCCCTTTTTTGATACGATCTGCTGCGATCATCTCAGCTTCACTGGGAATATTGTCTAATACGATATTGCCGTTTCCATCATCTTTTCCCAAAAACCCATATAATGACAAGCCAGTGCTTGTTTGAATGATATCGGGAAACATATTTTTTTCAAAATTACCTACTTTCGAAGCATACAACCTGCCTGAAAGAGAACCTTGATCTGCAGTATTCGGACCGACAAAGAAGAACCCATTACCCCCGATAGCCACATCACTGAAAACACCGGTATTCTCTATCAACCCAGGGGTCATGATGGTATCAATTGAAGAAAGATTTGTTCCCATACCCGGTCTGCTGATTGACCCATTGACAGGAGATGCATCGTTAACAAAAGTTTGGTTTTTCAACAGATATCTTTTTTCTGTAAATAGAGAACTAAAAGCTGTTCGCGAATATTTAAACCCGATGGTCTGTTGATTGGCAATATTGTTACCGGTGACATCGACTGCGCTTTGATATCCCATCAATCCGGTTAGCCCGGAATAAAGTGATCCGATCATTTACATCACATCCAATACTCTAAGTTTACCTCTTGAGACCGTTTACAGTCTGCAGCATATTATCAGCTGTTGTGATGGATTTTGAATTCAACTCGTATGCCCTCTGGGCAGAGATCATATTCACCATTTCCTGCACGGCGTTGACGTTAGACTTTTCTAAAAATCCCTGAGCCAACGTTGTATTAACCAAACCAAGATTGAGGGCGTTTACTTCACCACTTTGATCTGATTCTAAATATAAATTATCCCCGATGGACTTCAGTCCTTCAGGATTAGTAAAATCATATAGGGCTATCTGGCCGTAATTCACCCCTGCAGAATCGGTCACAAAGCCATCCTGAGTGATAATGAGATCATACACGGAAGCAACGCCATCCACACTGACCCCATCCACAGCATGACCCGCACTGGTATACAATGTACCATCCTTTTCATGAAAGGCACCATCTCTTGTATAAGCGGGCCCGCCATTATCCAAAATTACCCGAAAGAAACCCTGACCGTTAATCGCAACATCAAGTGGTCTTTCAGTTTTTTCGATATTTCCCTGTGTATACAATCTGGTTGTCCTCACTTCACGAACCCCTAAGCCGGTATATACAGGACCCTCGGATCCACTGATATCACTTTCGGGGCTCCCAGTCTGTTTTGCGTAAACATAGAACAAATCCGCAAATTCATTACGAGACTTTTTAAACCCCGTGGTATCTACATTCGCTAAATTATTCGCAATGGTATCCAATTTATGCTGTTGGGCATTCATTCCGGTAGCTGCACTATACATACCTGTAATCAAAATAACCCCTCCTGTTTAATTCTATTTTTTTATTGATTAAACTCTTCCTACTCTGTTAACAGCCGCATCAAGCAGCTGATCTTCAGTTGTGATTACCCTTTGTGTAATTTCAAAGTGTCTTTGTGCTGTTATCAGATTCAGCATTTCTCTGACAGCGTTGACATTTGCCCGTTCATAGGCACCCTGTATCACTTGAGATGTAAAATTCTGACCGGGCTCACCAGAGAAGGATGTTTGAGCATAGTAATTGTCCCCGACCTTTCTCAAACCCGTTTGTTCTTCAAATTCAACAACTGCTATCCGACCCGTCAACACACCATTTTGGGTAATGGCACCATTGGAAGAAACCCTCATTTGATCGGTTATCATAATCCTCTCATCGCTATCCGTCAGAAGGAAATTTCCCGAACCGTCCACAAGATAACCCTCATGATTTCGATGCCATTGTCCATTTCTTGTAAAATAACGGTCACCATCAGTGGTTTCAACCGTAAAAAAACCCTCTCCGTTCAGGGCAAAATCGTACTCCCTTCCTGTCTGGACGATAGACCCCTGGGAGAAATAAGTTTGGGATTCATCCAATACCACGCCGCTTTCCATCTTCCCGATGGCATATCGCTTTTGTTCATCGGTTAAAGATTCAGTCCTGAACATTTCCCGTTTTAAATAGGTGCTGAAAGCTAATGTGTCTTTCTTAAAACCGGCCGTTTCAACATTAGCAAGGTTATTCGCCGTGGTATTCACACGTGCTTCCTCAGCCAGCATGCCCATTGCAGCAGTGTATATGCCCCTAATCATCCCCTCACCTCATTCCCATTATTTAGCAGGTTGAACTTTTCTAGTTGATCCCGCTGAAGATCTGAAGAAATTAACTTAAATCCCCTTAAGATGTCCTCTCCAGGCGTATCACTTATTACAGCCGAAAAGCCTGTTTTCTCCTCAATCGCCCTGATAAACCAGTTCTCATTAATCGGCCCTCCCGTTAAACGAAGGCCTTTCTCTAAAAACTCTGCGCTCAAATCAGGCGATAACCGTTTAAAGACTTCTGTTATCATCCCCGAAAAACGGATCAGGCTTTCTTCCAAGAGGTGTTGGAAATACGCTCTTTCTATCGTTTTTTCAACAACTTCGCCAGTTACCTTGTTCCTTCCCTTCACCACCAAGTGTTGGTTCTCGGTATTGGAAAAGGCATCAAAAAGGATCTTTCTACCTATTTGAACACCTTCTTCAAAGCGAACTTTTTTAAGCATATCGGCAACCATTCTTTCAAAACCACCCTTTTGGGTATCGCCATAGAGCATCTTGCCATTGTTAAGCAAATAGGTATCAAAACGCCCGGCTCCTGTTTGAGTAATAAATTCAAAGCCAAACTTCCCCAACTGCTCGTAAATTGAAGTCAAGCAAAAGATATATTCCGGGATAAACAGCAAATCTGAAAAGTCAAGCGATTGTGCAACGAATAAATAAGCCCTTTGTTCGACATTGGTGGCAAAAGTGGGAATCGAAAAAACACCGTTAATCCTTGTTCTAAATCCCCTTTTATAATGATTCGCCAAGATGGTTTGCAATAGAATCAGAAGTGCATGATGATTTGCAATGGTACCATTTTTTATAGGATAGACAATTTTAATGTCTTGATTAAACGATGCTTCATGAACACTCGATCCATAAGCAACCACTTCGGCCTCATCGTTTAAGGCAATGATCGACGATCCATGATAAACCAAGCCATGACTGGAAGAAAATATTCTGATGTTCTCAGTTCCCAAATCAAAAAATAAAAAATCGTTCTTCAATTCTTATCACCACTATATCTTTCTATAACGGGGGCTTAAATTCCCAATACAATCAATGCTAATTTTATGATGCTCAACCCTGCCAAATTGACGAATCAATGCTTTTTGAGCTCGTTGATGATATAATTGATCCAGTTCTCAGGTGGTACTTGACTTTTTTTAAAAGCTTTAGTCAAAAAGCAGTACGGCATCGGGTTGAAATATCTAAGTTTTTAAATCGCCTCAAAAATCATACGAGTCTTTTTTTCACCCTTTGTGAACCTGCCAACGATCTGTTGAGAAAGTAAAATAACTTCGAGGTGAGACTTTTGTCAAAAGAATTGTATATTGGGGTTGGCGATGAAGTCATCAACGATTTCATCCATGACAGTCTGGTTGCCACAAATGAAAACATGGAAGCGTTCTCAGTAAAAGCTCATCAGCGTACACTGGAATTGTTTATCACAGGCAGTTTTAAACAATTAAAAGGAACCGTCAAATTTCAAATGTTTTTGGAAAACTTTTCACAAGATCTAAACTCACCCGAAACGATCGTTTTCACTGTAAAACCCATCGGGACACTTTCGAAAATGGCTTTCCCCAGTATTAAACTGTTCAAGGACAGGTTTGAACCCTTCTTTATTTTCCAAAAAGACATTTTAATCGTCAATCTCCATGCACTCATTAAAGAAAAAAAGCCAGAGTTTCTCTCCCTGTTAAATCGCTATCAATTGAAACAACTCACCATAGAAACCGGCATGATCATGGTCAATCTGATAAAAAATCAATAAATCTATTGTTTATTAGCTTTTTTTATGTTATAATGAAATAAATTTCTCTTCATTTTATTCTAACAAAGGAGGTGATGATCGATTCCGAGTCATTATTTCCAGCAATGATTATCAAGATTATGATGATGAAAAAAACAACCATTACAACGGCAATGATAGAATTGATCTCCAATGGGTATCCAAAAGCTGAGATCTTTGCACGGCTGATTCAGCAGTATGGTCTGCAGTACCACAATCTCATTTCACAAGTGATTCATTTCGAATACGACTATCTCAGGAAAAAACATGACCCAGAAATGGTTATCCGAAGAGAAATCAGCGAGTTGTTACAAAGCCATAAAACAAAAGCGGAGATTTATCAACATTTATACGAAAAACACGGCAATCAAGCTGATTCGTTGATCGCAACCACTTTGGAAAAAGACTATGACACATTGAAAGGAGAACAAAAGGAAGTTCAGAAAGTCTTTGAGTCAGCGGATAAAATAGATTATACTCTCTTCTTTAACCTTGATGAGAAATTAAAAGTTACGAATAAAGAAAGATTTGATTATCAGCTTCAAAAAGAGTTCATTGTGAACCAAAGAGCCTTGATCGGAGAAGTAGAAATCAAACACGGGAAATTATTCATTGGTGCTTATTCCTTTGAAGAAAATTTGGTTTTAACTTTTTTCAACTTCATTACGGTTTTAAATTCAATTTTTAAAGACTATTTTGTATTGACTTTATCACATATTCTTTCGGTTGAATTATTAAAAAAAATCAACTGTACCCAATCCCTTGAATTCGAATCAATCATCCATATCAAGGACATTGCACTAACCTGCTGTAAACCATCGAACTCAAACGATCAGCAAGATCAGTATTTGCTGGATGTTTTTTATAGTGTTGATTCAGAAATGCTCAGCATGACCGTTATTGCGAAAAAACCTTAAGAAAAAACTGATAAACAGGCGTGATACTGAAGAATATCACGCCTGTGAATCGTTAAAACCTAAGCCAAATACGGATCTGGAAATTCGGATTAATCTGTATTTGAGGTTGATTTGGATTAACTTGGATCATGGGTTGTTGGGGTTGTGGCATCGCCCATATACTGCCTTGTCCGTAAGAATCCAAAACCACCGAAATCAAGGTCCAGCTGTTCCATTGTGGCCGGTAAAGTCTTAGAATGATGTTAGACAAATACGGAGCCGAGTTGATAAAATTCAGCATGGTTGTGTAATTATTTGTCGGGGTATAGTGGTATTGATAATTGAACTGCGCCAACTGCCCCAACTGTTGGTTCAAAGAGTAATAAGGGTTTAAAGAGATCAAGGCTCCTTGATTCGGATTGTATTGATAACCCCAAATTTGACTGTTGGGCAACATAATCGCTTCACTGATAATGTCTCCCGGGAACAAGTAGCCATAAGCCGGATATCCCGGAGCGGTTTGTGTCACAGAAACACCACTCAAATACTGTCCGTTGACATAGCCGTTGTAATTTTGGAGTTGCACCCCTAATCTAACTGAAAACGCAACAGTGACTATTAAGGTTATTAAAACCAATAGCAAGAAAAGCTTCCTCATGGTATCACCCACTTTCTTTATCGTCCTTCAGTGACCCAACCGCCACCGCCACCGCCGGCTTCTACTGTAAATGATTGCGATCCGGAAATATACCACCAACTATGTCCTGAGGGAAACTGCAAATACAAACCATTGCTCATGTTTTTCACCCTCAGATAATAGCCCGGTTCACCAGATATTGAATTAGTTGCATTCCACCAACTGCCGACTGTGGTTTGTCTGACGATCCAATCAAAAATAAGATCATCGTGAATCTCAAGAAGTAACTGAACACCAGACTGGTTCGTAACGGTTATCGTGTATAAACCGGGCCCCGGCCCTGGTGAAACAACACAACTTGCCGCCATAAAACTGATGGACACAAAAACAATGACACTGACCAACAAAATTGTCAACAATGCCTTTTTCATAACAACCACTCCCTTCTCATTAAGATTAACCTCATTGATTGTCAATTTCATCCAAAATCTTGAGATAATTCTCATACCTGCTCATTAGAATCTTGCCTTCCTCAACGGCTTCTTTCACTGCGCAACCGGGTTCAGCGATATGGGAGCAATTTTCAAAGGAACACATTGAAGAATAATCAATTAAATCCGGCATTAAAAATCGGATATTCTCACTGTCAAAATCTTTTAAATCGAGAAAGGCAAATCCCGGTGTGTCTGCAATCAAACCTGTTTCACCTATACCCAGTAACTCCGTGTAGGTAGTGGTATGTTTTCCCCTTACCAGCTGCTGGGACAGATCACCTTCCCTTAATTTCAACCCCGGTTCGATGGCGTTTAATAAACTGCTTTTTCCCACGCCCGACATACCGGCCATGGTGGAGATCTTTCCGTTAAACACTCGCTTTAAGAGGTCTATGCCTTGAGCTGTTTTCGCACTGGTCTGAATGCAGGTATGGTATTTTGAATAATAAGCCATCAATTTGTCCTGATTGATTTTTGCTTTTGAATCCAGTAAATCCAGTTTGTTAAAAACAAGAACACTTTCAATTTCCTGTAATTCTGCCATAATCAAAAACTTGTCCAAAGTGATAAGCGAGATAGGGGGGTGTGATATGGTTAAGACGAGGATTACTTGATCGATATTCGCAATCCTTGGTCGATTCAGCTCATTTTTTCTGGGCAGAATATTCTCTATTCTCCCCTTCATATCGTCAAATCCGATATATTCAACGATATCGCCCACAATAGGTCTGATTCCCTGCTGTTTGAATTTTCCTCGTAAAGTGCACGTATATCTTTTTCTGCTCAAGGTATCGATCACATCCAGCATATTTGAATGAAACCGAACGACTATAGCCTGACGCCTATCCATTCATCACTTCCTTCTTCTTTCATTATCCCCATCATCACCAAATCCTGTATTCTTCCATCCTCAAATCGCACCGCTTCTTTTCTGACCCCTTCCACCTGAAATCCGTACCGTTCATACAATCGGATTGCCCGTTGATTGGAATGCATCACAAAAAGCGTCATCCTTCTTATTACTTTGTTTTTTTCTCCCCATCGCATGAGATTTTCAACCAGTTTCGAACCGATTCCCCGGCCAAAATAATCTTTGTGAACGGATAAACCAAACTCGCCATCGTGTTTGTCTCTGGCTCTCGTTCCTCCGACAAAATTCAGAATTCCTACAACCTTTTTGTTTTGCACCGCAACCAAGAACACACAGTTTTCACGTTCCGCATGAAGTCGGATCATCTGTTTCTCATGGGCTATATCCAAATTCATCTCTGCCGTTCTTGAAATCATGTAACGATAATGATCCTGATTATCCTTGATGTACTCAATAATGGCTTTTGCATCGGCTTGTTCAGCCTCTCTGACAATAAACGGTTCATCTCTTTGCATGGAAGCCTTAGACCTTTAAATGGTCCCTGATCATCATTTCATCTACTCGACCGTAAATCATGGCATGATAACCGTTATCCTGTTGATAATGCTTGCGGATATAGGCGCTATCCAAATGAAAGGCCTCGATTTGATTGGTGGTGATGATACGGCAGTTGAGAACGATTTTTGCCTCATCGATGACGGCATATCGGTCTTTCGTGACAGAATAATGAATAAGGCCTTTGGCAAATTTGTCTTCATTGTATCCGGAAACGGACCCGAAATAATTTAAGGCATCCTGATACCCATCATCGAAGAAATTTACACTGAACGTACCGGCATCATGAATGGCATGGATGGTGTATCGGTAAGGCCTGACTGCAGCGATGAAAAAGGGCTCGTTCCACATGTTGCCAAAAAAACCCCAAGCCACCGTCATGCCGGTTGCCCCCTTGTCTTCATCAATCGCAGTCAAAATGACTTGCCCATCGATGAGTTTTTTCATCATGTACTCAATTTTTGAGAGAAAAATCCCCTTATCCACAGGTTAATCGACCTCCTTTAATTTTTTTAAAAAATCACTCAAATCCTGTTTCAAATCCGCTTTGAATTCATAGGCTTTTTTCTTTTCCCTATCGTAAAAAGACATCTTGCTGCAGTGTAAAAACTGCCTTTTCAAACCCAAGGGTCTTAATCGATGGTTGATGTCCCTGTTTCCGTATTTATCGTCTCCAGCCACCGGGTATCCTGATTGGGCCAGATGCCTGCGTATTTGATGCTTTCTTCCGGTCTCGATCACAACACTTGCGAGTGTCAGCCACTGTACGGGTTCATCCTCAAGAACAAACGTACGTAAAGGATGGATCCTTGAGAGAGCCGGTTTTTCTTCAATAGGAAGCTCACAAATAAAATCATGATCTGCTTTGCCAACAAACAAAACGGTGTATTCTTTATAAACATCCTTCTTTGCAATCAAATGGGATAAGCTGCGGGCTAATGGCCTTTTTTTCGAGATCAGTAATACACCGGAGGTGTTTCTGTCTAATCTGTGAACCAGATATGGTTCAAATCGCCTTTGCCGGGCGTAATACATCAGTCCTTCGATCAAAGTGGCCCGGGTTTCTTCGCCCGTTCCAGGATGGACTGAAATACCGGCTTCTTTGTTGATCACCAACAGATCTGAATCTTCCATTATGATATCTAAGTCCATCGGAATGGCTTTGAGTTCTCTTTTCCCTGATGGCTTGCGTTGAATAAACACTTTGGTAGTTTTCTCACCCGGAAGCCAAACGCTCACCTCATCCCCCACCACAATCGACGCTGAAGGATCTTTTATTCGCTTCCCATTGAGCTTTACATCACCTTTTCTAATCATTTTATAAAGGGAGGCCATTTTCAATTCCTCAAACGATTTTCTTAAAAACTTATCCAATCTGTTGAAATAGGTTTCTTCTGTTACTTTAACAATCCGTTCCAATAGCCTCTCCCTTCTATTGTAAACAACTCAAATTGTGAGTCATTAAAACTGCTCGATAAACGGCAATTCTTATTCAAAACTGTACGATTTTTAATCAAGGTTCTGGGGTTTAAGGCCAGGAAAAACTCAATCACGTCTATGTTTGTTTGATTTTTTTCATTAACCCAGACCCCAAACCCTCTCCACTTCATAAGATCTGAACAGTAAATTTGAAAATCCGGGTTGTAAAAAATACTTGGTTATATTCACGCAACACTTGAGTTTATTAATAATAAAAATCCAGTTTAATCCCTTTCAACCCGTCAAACGCATCGTCGGAATAGGTTTCCAACAGGATTCCGTTAAAATAAGACTGTTTTTTAAAAAATGTTGAGGTGGGTAAAAAAGCCATATTCGTCTTGCGTTCACCGTTTATATTTTCTCTCAAGATTTCTCTCGCTGCCAAACCGTATTCATTTTCTTCAAACAGGATATCGGCCTTTGGAAACAATCGCTTGAAATGAACGCTGTTAACATAACTGTTTTTTTTACCTGACGACAATTTGTTTCTAGAAGTCACATGATCTTTAGCTGAAATGGCTGTTTTTGACAACTCTCTATTAAAATGGTCGATGAGTTGATTGATTGAATGGTATTTATTTTCGCTGATTGATTCACGAAATTGTTGATATTTTAGCAAAAGAGAGGATGAATCCTTCGCCTCATTAATTCTTCTCAACAAAAGAGTCAAGAGGGTATCCTGTATGCGTTTATCGTAATCAGAGCGCTTATAAGGAAAAGCAACCGTTTGAGCAGCTGCACTAACCATTTGGTATCCTCCCGATTTCACTGTTTGTTCTTATGAAACCATTATATCACTTTCTTGATCAATTTTCCCTCGTATCAGGTGTTTGACTGCAAAAATTGTTTGAAATCTCTTGCCAATTTCGCAATGGCATATAATATGACGATAAATTCCAAACGCCCTAAAAACATCCCCACGGTTTCGGTCCAAATAACCGCCATTGGAGCAGATGTGCTGGTAATCCCTAAAGAAAGACCCACCGTTGATAATGCAGAGGCATACTCGAAAGCCGAGGCCATGAAGGGGTTTCCATGCGCAACCAAAACGCCGACACCTATGACAAAATTTAACATATACAACGTGGTGAAGATGAGGATACTCTTTAATAATGCGCTATCGATTTTGAATTCGATGTTTCCTTTACAAGCTGAAGCGTATTTCACCGTTCCTTTGGGTAGAAAGAATTTTTCTATTTCAATCCAAATGGCCTTGAACACCACATATATTCTAAACAGCTTCAACCCACCTGAAGTAGAATCCATCATTCCACCAAAAATCATCAACAGCGTCAGCATGAAAAGGGGGAAATGCCCCCAAAGCTGTAAATCTGCCGTAGCAAAACCGGTTCCGGTCAACGCTGAAACTGCCTGAAACACACCATGCCTGACGGATTCACTCAAATTGGTGTAAATTGTGCCGAAAATCCCTCCGATGATCAAAGGAATAAATAAAATGAGGATAAATAAATACGTCCAAGGTTCGACATTTCTCTTTAATTGTCGAAAATCACCGGACCACAGTAAATAATGGATACCAAACCCGGTTGTACCCAGTGTCATCAAAACGATTGTAATCATTTCAACAGGAACGCTGTCGAATCCGCCGATGCTGGCATGGCTTGTAGAAAATCCTCCCGTCGCCAATGCCGTAAGAGCATGGTTAAAAGCATCGAAAGGATGCATACCTGCCAGGATATATGATACGATACCGGCAACAGCATATGAGAAATAGATCAGGAGGATAATTTTCGCAGATTTTTTGATATGCGGCTGCAGATTGTCTATGCGCCCTTCAGCAGTATAGACCCCCGAACTAACACCACCCCCGATAGAAGAAAGCATAATGATAGCAAACCCTGCACCACCGAAATATTGCATCAGACTTCTCCATACCAAGAACAGTTTCGAAATATTATCCTCATTAACAAGTGTTAAACCGGTAGTCGTCCATCCGCTGGTGCTTTCAAAAATGGCATGAGAAAGATTCAACATGTTGGAAAATACAAACGGGAGGGCTGAAAAAAAGACGGAGCCCAGCCAGACAAAAAAAATGATGATGGCACCTTCATGAATCGTTAATTGATTTCGTTGCGACCCCTTTCCAAAGAAAAACCAAAGGGTGTATCCCAGGATAAAAGAAATGGCTGCCGATTCGACAAAGTAAATGGCATTCGGAAATTCTTCTGGATAAAATAAGCAAAAAAGAACCGGTAGCAGCAAAATCAAGGCAAAACTCATAAACATCCAGCCCAAACTTCCCAAGATCATCCGGTACTGGCTTCGCAGGTAGCTCTTATATGCCACTTTAATCTTTCCCCGCTATAATCTTAACCGTTTTCGTTTGAACAGATGGCTTGCACATAATCGCCAGACGATCCCCTGTCTCTAAAACCGTTTCACCATGAGGGACTATCAATTCCTCGTCTCTGGTGATTGCTCCAATAATGGCTCCTTTTGGTAAGCCTAAATCTTTGAGCATAATGCCGTTGGCCGGAAAATCCTCTTCAACGGTTAATTGCAGAACCAACCCCTTGCCTTTCTCAAATGACATGATATTGGTCAGTCTGGAAGAAACCCGTTGCTCAATTAAGCCTGAAAGCATTTCGGTCATACTAATCACATTTTTTATCCCCAACTGATTGAAAACTTCCACGTTCTCCGGATCGTTAACAAGGGTGTACACGTTCATTACATTTAATACTCTTATACACAGCTGGGATATGATGAGATTGTCCTCATCCTGGGGTGTTAAAGCCAGCATAATATCATTTTCAAATATCTCGGCCCGCTGCAAAATCTCGATCTTACTGGCATCACCATTGATGATCAACGCTTTAATATCTCGGGCTAACTCTTCGCAAAACGGTTTGTCCTTGTTGATGATGACGACATTCGACCCTTTTGATATGAGCATCTTAGCCAAATTATAGGTAATCCTTCTACCACCGGCAAGTATGATTTTCATGCATCTTCCCCCAACAGTTCTTCAAAGGTTTCATTAAACATGATCTCAGCCAATAACATGGGAATAATGACCTGTACATTAATCTGTTTAAACAATTCCACATTGTCCGGATTGTATATCCTGGCAATGACATGGGGTGTTTGGTAAACTTCCTTCGCCACCTGAGAAACCATATAATTGATATTGTCGTTATTGGTTAACGCCAATACCATATCCGCTTTATCTATTTTGGCCTTTTTCAGTGACTCTATTTCTGTCGCATTTCCCGCTATGCTAAATCCGGTAAATTCCTGCGTTAAATGTTGAAAGCTGGATTCATTTTTATCCAATACGACAACACTATGCCCTTTATTGGACAAATTGGCTGCAATCTTGGAACCTAATCTCCCGCATCCAATGATGATGATGTACAAATTACTCTTTTTCGCCATTCTCTGCTTCCTCATTTTTAAGTTGATCATCAACCTTCTCTTGATTGGTCAGAATGTCTTCGATCATTTTTTTCGCCGGCTCATAACTTTCGTCAAGTGCAACCGAAGCCTTTAAATGCTTTAAAGCCTTGAGTTCGCTTCCCTCTTTCAGGCACTTCATCCCCATGAGATAATGGGGGATTGAAGATGAAGGATAGGACGCAAAAAGCATGGAAAGGTATTTTTCCGCTTCAACTAAGACATTTTGCTTGATGAGTCCTTTGATATACTGGGCCGTTTCTTTGATATCAATCTTTTTTTTCAGCATATCCTTCGCTGCTTTTTTAATTTCTTCTGGCGTAAAGGGTTTTGTGATGAAATCCATGATCCCTTTTTGAAAGCACTTGATGATGTTCTCCGCTTCCGTATAAGCGGACACAACAACTGTGGGAATATTCATCGCCTCTTCGTTCATGGCATCTAGTAAATCAAACCCGTCCATACCCGGCATTTTTAAATCAGTAAAGACTCCATCGTATTTTGTTTCAAATAACGCTTTTAAAGCTTCTTCGCCATTTGCAACCGTATCATATTGATACTCCAATTCTTCAATGGCCTTTTTAATCATATTGCGTATATGCAACTCATCATCAACAATTAAAAAAACAGGCATCTCCCAGCTCCTAAAAAAACAAAATTCAATATTGATTATATCATCATTATTGGTTTTTTTCTCAATCAAGTGCTTGTGTCCAACCGTTGAATAAACCGTATTTGTCCATTATTGAGATAGCCTTTGCATATTCTTCACGGGTTATCTTCCGGTTGATTGTCTCATATTCACCTGCGAGATGTACCGGAAAATATTGTGACATGAGGGAAATGCTGACCGAAGGAGATAATTCTTCTGCTATGAAAGCCATGGCTTCTTGTGTCCCCGATAGTTCATTCGGAAGTACCAAATGCCGTACTATCAAACCGGCAGACCCTTTCTGGCGGTACATCTCTCTGATTGCCCTTTGGGTGCAGGTCCAATAATCAGGCACGCCAGAGTATTTTAAACCAACTTCATCATCCGTATAGCGAATATCCGCCAAATAAACATCCACTATCCCTTCCATCAGCCGAAGAATTTCAACACATTCATAGCCGCTGGTATTGTAAACAACCGGTATCGTCAATCCCTTTTCGATCGCATAGATCAATGCTTCAACAATACTGATCAAGTGAGGGGAAGGAGTCACCAGATCCAAATTCGAGCATCCTTTTTCCTGCAAACTCAAAAATAAATCTCCCAGTGCTTCAACAGAATAGTATTTTCCGTTGTTTTTTTGACTGAATGCGAAATTTTGACAGTAAAGACACTTCATAGAACAGCCCGAAAAAAAAACAGCACCTGCACCGCTGCCTGTTATCAGAGGTGGTTCTTCACCCGTATGAACAACCGCATTGGTAAGTCTTGCCATGTTTGTCTGTTGACAGGCCCCTGTTGTCGTTTCACGATTCACACAACAAGCTCTTGGACATAGCCTGCACTCTTTTAAATTCTTCTTTATTTTATCCGCTATCTGCTGTAATCCCCCTGCATGATAGCTGGAAAGGTAAACCCCTTTTTCTGGCAGTGTCAGCATTTAGGTCCTCCTCTTCTAAAAAACACTCAATGATAACACAAAAAGCCCTCACTACTGTGAGGGCTTTTTGATTGTAAATTCATTTACTTTATTTTAATGAAATTTTTACAGGCGTGGTATTTGTCAAATTGTCGCTAACCGGGCAACGGGTTTCGATCGTCTCCAACCATTTTTGAAGGGTCTGATCGTCAGCATTTGAATCCACATCAATCGTTACACGAATATGCTGATAACCGGGTCTGACATTCTTTGATTTTCCCATGAATCCGGCCGGATCCAGTTCGCCCTCCAAATCAAAGGACAATGCGTTAATTGCAAAGCCCATTTCCTTCGCTACCATTTTACCTACAACATTCAAACAACCCGCTAAGGCTGCCAAAACGTATTCTACCGGATTTGCACCATCGTCTGTACCGCCCAAATTGGGTGGTTCATCAATAATCATCTTAAATTTTCCCGCTGTAACCGTTACTTTTGTGGGATTTTCACTTTCCGCATGCACTGAAAATTTTGCATTAGGCACTTCCATCAACTCCTGTTTTTATATTGTGTTATCATAGCAATTGACGGAAAGAAAAATAATTTTATTACACAATAATGAATGGTGATAAAATGATAATTTCAATTTGTTTGCTTGCAGCAGGTGAATCAAAGAGATTTAGAGGTGAAAAACTCATTCATCTTTACAAGAAAAAAAACCTTGTTGAACATGTATTAGATTTAATAAACTCTTTGAATAGCCATGACTCAATTCAATTTCGAAAACTCATCGTGACAAAACCAACGTTGATGAACTTTTTCCTTTCAACAGTTTCCAAACAATGGCTTGTCATTGAAAATGCAGGTTTTCGTTCGGGAATGTCCAGCTCTTTAAGAATAGCTGTTGCTCAGGCAAAAAAAAGCCAATCTGAGTTTATACTCCTTTTTCTAGCCGATATGCCAGACATTCAAAGTAATACTGTTCGAACTGTGTTGGATTTGATGACACAAAATCCCGATAAGATTATTCGTCCGGTATATCTTTCACAACCCGGTTTTCCGGTGGCTTTACCCAAAAGCTTATTTCAGGAATTATCTCAACTGGAAGGGGATTGTGGCGCAAAACCAGTGATAGAAAAGCATAAAGATCAACTCATTCTACATCAGACAAACGATATTGGCAGTATATTCGATATTGATAGAGATAATTGAAGTAATAAGGAGAATAAGAATAATAATTAAGTATTTTCATAATTATAGTCCTAATATCTCTTATTATAAGATTTGATAATATGAAGGATTTTTAGTATCATACATTTAGCACTTAAGGCACGAGAGTGCTAAAATTTAAGGAGGTGTCACGATGAGAATTAAACCGTTAGGTGACAGAGCTTTAATTAAACCTATTACTGAAGAGAAGAGAACAGAAGGGGGACTCGTTCTTCCCGATACAAGCAAAGAGAAGCCTCAAAAGGCTGAGGTAATCGCCATTGGCAAACTTGAAGATGTGGATTTAAACGTTGGTGACAGAATCATCTTCTCCAAATACGCCGGTACTGAAATCAAGATTGACGGTGAAGATTACATCTTAATTGATTCAGGCGACATTCTGGGCCTTATTGAAGGTTAAGAGTCGATAAACTCATTAAAGGAGGGAATATTGTATGGCAAAGATCATTAAATTTGATGAAGAAGCAAGAAGAAAATTGCAATCAGGTATGAATCAATTGGCAGATGCCGTAAGGGTTACACTTGGACCCAGAGGCAGAAATGTTGTTCTTGAAAAGAGTTGGGGGAGTCCCACAGTAACAAACGATGGCGTTTCAATCGCAAAAGAAATTGAATTGGAAGATAAATTCGAAAACTTGGGTGCCCAATTACTCAAAGAAGTTGCTTCAAAGACCAACGATGTAGCCGGTGATGGAACAACAACCGCAACGGTTCTCGCCAGTGCTATTGCTAAAGAAGGCATGAAAAACATCGCTGCCGGTACCAACCCGATGGTTATGAAAAGAGGTATAAAGGCTGGTGTTGACGCTGCAGTATCAAGTATCAAAAGCGCCAGTAAAAAAATTGAAAGCAAAGACGATATCGCTCATGTAGCCAGTATCAGCGCTAACAATGATGACGAAGTCGGTTCCTATATTGCAGAGGCAATGGATAAAGTCGGAGAAGATGGCGTTATCACTGTTGAAGATTCAAAAACAATGGATACTTTTGTAGACTTTGCAGAAGGCATGCAGTTTGACAGAGGCTACATCTCACCTTATTTTGTAACGGATACAGAAAAAATGGAAGTTGTTTTAAAAGAACCCTTAATCCTCATCACCGACAAAAAAGTAACAGCGATCAAGCCTATTGTTCCTTTATTGGAAAAAGTTGCCCAATCCGGCAGACCATTACTCATCATTGCTGAAGATGTTGAAGGTGAAGGCCTCACAACATTGGTATTAAATAAATTAAAGGGAACTTTGGATTCTTGTGCGGTCAAAGCACCTGGATTCGGAGACAGAAGAAAAGCCATGCTTCAGGATCTCGCCATCCTCACAGGCGGAACTGTTATCAGCGAAGAAGTTGGACTGACACTTGAAAATGCAACATTGGATGATTTGGGCCAAGCAAATGTCATCAGAATTAAAAAAGACGACACCATTATCATTGACGGCCATGGCAATCCCGAAGAAATCAAAGACAGAATCAACCAGATCAAGAAACAGATCGAAAATACCACCTCTGATTATGAGAAAGAAACTCTTCAAGAAAGAATGGCAAAACTCTCCGGAGGCGTTGCCGTAATCAAAGTTGGAGCCGCAACAGAAACGGAATTAAAAGAGAAAAAGCATCGTATTGAAGACGCTCTCAGCGCAACCAGAGCTGCTGTTGAAGAGGGTATCGTCCCCGGTGGCGGTGTAACACTTCTTAGAGCAAAGAAAGCGGTTGAAGCAGTAGCGGAAACCCTCTCAGTTCCTGAAGAAAAAATCGGTGCTTTAATCGTTGCCAGAGCATTAGAAGCACCAATCAGACAGATTGCTCTTAACGCTGGTGTTGACGGATCAATCATCATCGAAAAGATCAACAGCAACGATGATATAGAATTTGGATACGACGCCATGAAAAACCAATACAGAAACCTGGTTGATGCCGGCATCATCGATCCCACAAAAGTTACAAGAAGCGCATTACAGAACGCAGCATCCATTTCTGCCATGCTCCTCACAACAGAGGTACTGATCGCAGACAAACCACAGGAAAACGACAATGGTGGAATGCCTGGCGGTATGCCCGGTGGCGGAATGGGCGGAATGCCTGGAATGATGTAATCTATAAGTTTTAAAAGGCGGGTCTATCCCGCCTTTTTTTCATGCCATTTTCTAATCTGCAAAAACAAATTTCTTCTCCTCCCCTTTCAAAAAAACTCTGTTCTACTTTCCGGAATATTATCTCAATCGGCATTCCTACACCCATCAAGTGATGATATAATAATAAAAATTACTTGAGGAGTGAGTTTATGTTCAAACCTGAACAGATGAATCAGTTTTTTAATATCCGCGTGGATGGCTACGATGAACATATGAGGATGAACGTGGCCGGATTTGAAAAAATCTATACTGCCATCGCCAACCCCATTCCCAGCAGTCATGACTCCCTCAACATTCTGGATTTGGGTTGTGGAACCGGGCTGGAACTGGCTGCGATCTTTCAAAAAGCACCAAACGCCTTAATAACAGGCATCGATCTTTCAAAGGACATGCTGCGTAAACTGGAAGAGAAATATATCTCCAAAAAAACACAACTATCGTTAATCGTTGGCTCTTATCTTGAAACACCTTTTCCTAATCTCACTTACGACATTGTCCTTTCAGTGATGACACTGCATCATCTGACCTATAACGAGAAAAGCCATGTATATGATAACATCTATAAATCCCTTAAAAATGGCGGAATTTATATCGAAGGGGATTATGTAGTCGACCCGATTGAAGCTGCTCAAAGGTTTCAGCAATATAAAACAATAAAAGAAACTTACAACATTGAAGATATGCACAATTACCATGTGGATATTCCATTCACCAAGAAAACACAAATTGAATTATTTCATAAGGCCGGATTTCAGTCTGTGGATATCGAGGTCGAACTCGAAAACGCTTGCGTTTTCAGTTGCAAAAAAAACAACCTACCCCCGGAGGTTTAAAGATGTTCGAAAAGCATGAAGCAATAAAATCCAGATTTGAACAGAGAATCGATGAAATAGACGCCTTAAAGATAAAAAAAAGAATACGGGTTGACCAATGGCATTTTACACAGGCTGATACTCTTTTTCCACCGACATCTGGCTGGAAGCCTTGCCTGAGAGGACATCTTTGGGATAATACCGGTGAGAAACCCGTGTGGTTTGAAACGCAAGTGCAAATCCCCCAAAGGAGAGAACACGAATCGATTTTTTTCAACGCCTGGTTTGGTGGAGAAAGTATGTTATTTGTCGATGGCAAACCTTTTGGAGAACTCAATCCTTACCATCAACAGGTCAATGTAAATGCCTATACGGACAACCACACCCACACCTTATCCGTTCAAGTCGTCCCTCATTTGCTTTTCGGCGAGAAATCTCAGAAGAGGCAGATGGATCATTCTCATCTTCTTATCATTGACGAAAGAATAAGCCAATTTGTCCATCAGCTGAAAATAACTTTAGAAACAGCCTTTTACACAAAAGACTCTCTTCTCAGTGAAAGACTCTTTCTCCTATTAGAAAAAGTCCTCTCGAGAACACAAATCCCAAGAAACTCCGAAATATACACAGACTCACTGATGGATAACCCTTCATTGAGTCAATATATCCAAAAAAAATACATCAGCGAAACCCTTGATTATTCTCAAGGTCATCTGTTCAGTTCTGATTTTTCTGATAAGCTGGAACTAGCTCAAAAAGAGTTAACTGAGAGCTTAAAGGCTTTATGTAAGGATTTTCCTTCCTTGGGAACCCTTTCAGCTGTAGGCCATGCTCATATCGATTATGCCTGGCTGTGGCCTATCTCTGAGACAAAAAGGAAGATTCCACGGACTTTTTCAAATGCAATCCAGATGTGCGGGCGATATGACCATTTTATCTTTGCCCAATCATCGGCTCAAATGTACAAAGATATTGCCGAGGACTACCCAGAAATCATGAGTCAGATTAAAGAACTCCAAAAAAAAGGGCAATGGGAGCCGGTAGGCGGAGCGTGGGTGGAACACGATTGCAATATCCCTTCACCTGAATCCCTGATCAGGCAAGTCTATTACGGTCAAAAATTCTTTAAAGAACTATTTGGTTCGTATAACAAAGTAGCGTGGTTACCAGATGTATTCGGATTCCCTTGGACACTACCACAGATCCTCAAAGATGCTGGAATGGATTATTTTTTCACCACCAAGCTAACCTGGAACGAGAAGAATCCCTTTCCACATGATGTGATGATTTGGCGTGGACTGGATGGTTCTGAAGTGTTGTATCGCAGCTTTAAAAATCACGAAGGATATAATGCCCGTCTAAATCCTCAAACGCTGTTTGAAAACTGGAATCAGTATCGGGAAAAAGCCAAAATCCCCCTTGGTTTTATCACCTTTGGCTATGGTGACGGTGGCGGCGGGCCTTCCGATGAGATGATGGAAAATTATCAACACCTTCAAACAATGCCTGGATTGCCGAAGGTTGAAATCATGACCGCTCATGATCACTTTGAAAAAACCCGAGAGGCCGTTGATCAAATGGAAACTTGGGATGATGAACTATACCTTGAATTTCACAGAGGCTGCTACACCACTCAGGCACGAACAAAAAAGTTGCATAAAAAAGCAGAAGACTCTTTGATCCAGTTGGAAATGATGCAATCCATCCTGAAAGAGAGTTCAGAATGCCCTCCGGAGAGTTTAGTCTCTGTGACGGCCGATAAAAATGAGGTAAATGTACTTTGGCAAACCCTTCTTAAAAATGAATTTCACGACATCCTGCCGGGCTCGTCTATTTCTCAGGTCTATGAAAGAGCCGAACAGGAATTAGGTGATGTTTGTCTACAAGCCGGAAATCACCTGAGCAATTTACTTGATGAAAACGCCACTGATCAAGGGGAATATCTGAGTATTTTCAATCCATGCGAGTATGAAAGACACACCACATTCCAATTGAAACTTCCAGACGCCTGGTTGTTAAAAGGGCCAAACGGCGAAACATTAGTCCCTTATCAAACCCATAACGGTCATTTTCTATATCATTACACTCAACCCATCAGACCTTTTTCTACATTCGTCTTCCATAAAGAAAAGATTGTTCAGGCAGTACAAGAAGTAACGGATCATTCATTAACAACAGAAACACCATTTTACCAAGCACACATCACAAATACCGGCGCTATACAAGTATACGATAAAGTATCCCAAAGATTTCTTTTCAAAGATTCTGGCAATCATCTCAAAATGTACGAAGATGTTCCCATGTTTTGGGATGCCTGGGACATCGCCTGTCATTATGAATCCTATGAGTGTCCTTTATCCCCATGCAATCTTAATGTTATTGAATCCAATGCAATTCGAAAAGTTATACAAGTTACATATAGGGTTGATGACACTCAGATGATTCAACGGTATCTTTTCAACTACTACGATCAAACCATCACCGTTGAAAATGAGATTGACTGGCATCACAGAAGAATGCTTTTGAAGGCTGAATTTGACACAACGGTTCTTTGCAGAAGGGCTGCTTTCGATCTGGGAGCGGGGTATATCTTTAGAAACACACATAAAAACACCGATATGGAAAAAGCGAGATTCGAGGTACCCGGTCACCGCTGGGTGGATTTATCCGAAAGAGATTTCGGGGTGGCCATTCTCAATGATTGCAAATACGGTTATTCTTCCAATCAGTCTGAAGTAGCCTTAACCCTTTTAAGATCACCCATCAATCCCATGGTTTTTGCGGATGAAGGAAAGCACCGCTTTAGCTATGCCATTCGTTCTCATCTTGGATCCGATTTACTCCCTACCATCCAGAGTGCCAGAAAACTGAATCGAAAACTGTTGGCTTATAACGGGAAAATAGATAAACTGGAGCATTTCGGATTATCTTTTGCGGTTGATCATCTGCATCTGATGTGTCTGAAGCGGGATGAGAAAGGTCGACTGGTATTGAGAATTAGTGAAGTGGCGGGATCCAGGGGAACAACACAAATCCAAATAAACGGCATCGATATTCAAGAAGTTTATCGGGCAAATTTATTGGAGGAAATCTTAGAAAAACTGCCGATTCTCTCCAACAACTCTTTTGAGCTGAAATATGAACCGTTTAAGATTTACACTCTCATCATCAGTTGAAAAAGGCAGGAGATTTTTTTGAGACTATTCAATATTTTAGATTGCAAGTTCAGGGGGCACAAAAAGGAATATATTCTGCAATCACTCATAACAGTGGGAATTGTAGCCGTCGTGTTGTTGTTCTTGGATTTATTGGCGGACGGCATCGTTGTGGCTTCCATTGGGGCCAGTTCAACCATCGCCTTTGGTAATCCTCACGATAAAACCGCCGGTCCCCGGTATTTGATCGGCGGTTACATGTTCGGCGTGATCAGTGGCGCAGCTTGCGCCGGACTTGTTTTTCTGATCCACGAACTATTTCCTGGCGTGAATTCGGATACGACAATGGCTCTATTAGGAGCCTTTTCGGTTGGTTTGACCATGTTTCTCATGGTCATCACCAACACCGAACATCCACCCGCTTCAGCCTTAGCGTTGGGTCTGACCTTAGATGGATTCTGTCCCACCGCTGCATCGGTAGCCATTATCGGTATTTCATCAATTTCGCTGATTCAGCGCTTGTTGAAGAAGCATTTAGTGGATCTGTATTAACCTTTCTTTTCCAGAGCATTGAGCCCTCTCTTTAAAAACACGCCCAATAACTCTTTTCTATATTCTCCGGATAACCCAAAGCCATCTGACAATGTCGCATTTTCAGTCATTTCCAGGATTGAGGACAAATGAGCTTGTATTTCACTGACCTTAAGGCCGTTTAAAATACCTTCAACCTCTTGCAACCTTTTTGCATATCCGGGAGCTGCTCCATAAGCCATTCCGCTTTCACAGATCAAGTCTTCCTCCAAGTGAACACACAGACAATAGTTTAACTGAGAAACATCGTAATCAGTTCTTGAAAGATGTTGAAAATGACTAAAATTGAATTTTTTTTCTATCCTCACACCCAACACAACAGCTGGTTCTTTTGATTGAAGGTACTCACCGATGGAGGTATAAAACGCCTGCTCGCCGTTATACAGCTGTACCTGAGCTTTGTAAGCAACCAAAGCGGTTAGGATGTCTGACCAACCGTATTTCTGGGCAATGGAACCCGACAGGGTCGCCATGTTTCTGATCTGATTCGTTCCCACTATTGAAAACACCCGAGTCAAATCATGTGTTTTTAAAGCATTGATTATCTGGTTAATGGTCATGCCACCGCCGATAAACAGAGCATCCGGTGTCTCTTCAACCATTTTAGGCAGGACAGCGTTAATATCCAGAATCACTTGTGTTCTTTCATCTTCCCTCAAGGCCGTTGACAATCCGCCTGATGAAAATAAAGTGTGTTCCGGATTTTTTTGATAAAGATCCCAAGCCTCTTTAAGACTTTTCGGTCTCAAGTACTCCTTTAGGTTTAGCAGCATTCAAACTCCCTCCTTCAAATTGAATCTGATGATCAGGTATGTATTCATCAATCAGCCGCTTTAATTGCAATTGCTCTTTTTCAACGGAAAATCGATAGAGTTTTTCCATTAACAACGCCATCTCATCGGCAGTGTATTTCTCATTCTCAATCACTCTGAAAATCTTTGGATGCTTGGTGGATAAGGCTTTTTCCATCTCCAAAAATAACTCCTCATAGAGCTTTTCCCCAGGCCTGATACCGGTGTATTCAATCTCGATGTCTTGACCGGGAATCAACCCCGCTAACAGAATCATGTTTTCAACCAAATCTTTTATGTAGATCTGCTCTCCCATATCCAAAATAAATAGATCCCCGTTGTTCATAAAACTTGATGCCTGTAATACCAGTGATGAGGCTTCCGGTATGGTCATAAAAAAGCGGCGCATATTTTTATCCGTAACCGTTACAGGGCCACCTGTTTTGATTTGTTCTTTGAATTTAGGAATAACACTTCCCCTACTCCCCAGTACATTGCCAAAACGAACGACGGAAAACTTTGTTTTCGTTCCGGTCTTTGCCAACGCCCGAATATACATTTCAGCCAATCTTTTTGACAAACCCATAATGGAAGTGGGATTGACCGCTTTATCGGTGGAAATCAGCGTGAACCGCTGCGTTCCATAGGCCAAACATACATCCACCAATGTTTTCGTACCCAAAGAATTGACTCTAAATGCCTCTGAGGGATTCTCTTCCATCAGCGGTACATGTTTGTGAGCCGCACAATGATAGACAACCTGAGGAGAGAATTCCTCAAAAACAGAAACCAGCCGTTGTCTGTCGGTAATATCACCGATAATCCGGGTATACTCGACTTGATATTCCTCCAACAACGGGAGAAATTTTGATGTGGCATAGTAGATGCTGTTCTCTCCCCGTCCAAATGCGATGACTCTTTTGGGTCTCATGGCAATCAGCTGGCGGGTAATCTCGCTGCCGATGCTGCCACCGGCTCCTGTAACCAGGATAACCTTGTCTCGATTAGCTTCCTCAATTTCACTCAAATCCAATCGAACAGGTTCTCTTCCCAATAAATCTTCTATGGCAACTTCACGTATCTGATTGGCTGCAATTTTGTTGTCCATGATTTCGCTGATGGAAGGTAAAACTTTCATTTTAACCTTTTTTAAATCGATTTTGGAAGTGATTCTTTTCATCAATGTCGAACTCGCACTGGGTATGGCCACCACGATTTCTTCCAGTTTTTTTTCGGAGATGATCTGATCCAAACACGAAATAGGCCCCGATACGTCAATACCCCTGACCTTTCTACCGATTTTTCGTTTGGAATCATCAATAAAAAGTACAACATTTTTATCCGATTTACTCTTTTTCATATCCTCGAGGAGCAGTATCCCTGCTTCGCCGGCACCAACAATGCCGACTCTTTTTTTCATTTGACCTTTATCTTCCCTTCTTTCACCTTCATGAATAAACCAACTCCACCAAATCCGGCTTAACAGTACAACCAATGCCGCTCCCAAAAACTGCATGATCCCAACCGAACGGGGCATCACCGTGGGAAAGATCAAATCAATCAAAAGATTCATGAAATAGGCCACAATCGTTGCTTTAAATATCAACACCACTTCGTTGTTGCTCATATAGGCCCAAACAACTTTATAAATTCCAAACAAGAAGAAAGCGATCACTCCTATTATGGAAGCAATCAAAACCGCCGGAGAAAACTGAATGATGGAGTCAAAATCCCAGCCAAATCGAATAAACAAGGATATGATCCCCGCCAATAAAAAGATTACAAAGTCAACAAAAAAAAGGCAGAAGCGCCTGAGCATTTACCGTTCACCACCTGGTTGTCAATTCGACTTTATCTGAAAATTGCAATAATGCGTATTTATCCAGCAAATCCCTTTTGTCCTTTGTCAGATAGACCCTGACAATTTGAACCAATTGTCCGGAAACCGATTGGTAAAAAGGATTTGATTTGAGAAAACTTTCAAAATCAATCAACCTGACATGTTCTGCATTCGGACCAGTCTTATGTTCTCCGGTTCTTAAGTATACTTCGTTAACCAAAAATTCATTGGGATGAGCCAGAGTCAACTTATAGGGTGTATCGATTTTGAAATACTCCTTGGGATGGTCTAGTATCATTTTTAGTTCTTTTCGGTCATTCTCGTCAATCCGTTGTTCATTCGGCAGGCCCTCTTGTAGATTCAGTAAACCGGCAATTCGCTGCTTGATTGTTTCTATGCGTTCTTCGCCTACACTCATAGCCACACTTGTGGGATCCATGCCCGTGATACTAAAAGATAGTTCGATGATACTTTTCCACAATCTTCTTTCTTTATAATCCGTCATGATTTGAAATGCTTCCTGTATCTTTTTTCTCTGTTGATCTTCATATTGTTCGATCTGTTTAAACTTTTCCAGAATACTGAAGTAAAGCCAATCTTCAGTTAATTCGCAGAATTTTGAGTAATCGTTGATATAGTTTTCAATGGATAGAAAATCGTATGACAGATCCAGAACACGTTGAATCATTAAATCAGCCGCTCGTGCTGTTTTGTGAAAATAAACATTCTTATACATCATGAATCTTCCGAACAACACCCGATAAATGCTATCAATAATCTTGGCGTCGTAAGTCAAGCGCTTCAAGCCATCTTTCTCAATCAGTCTGGAACTGCGAATAATCCTCTGTAAATCAACCGTTCCATATTCCGGTGTTCCGCAAAAATACGAATCTCTCAAAATAAAATCTATACGATCTGCCCCTAAAGGACCTTGAATGATGTTAAAATCGGCTGATCCTTCTACTTCGCCTTCAAAAACCTCACACAGGCGTTTCATTAATTCCAGAAACATGTCTTGTATTTCATCCCCTTCTGAAACTGGCTGACCGAGAATATCCTGCAACTCCTCTTTCACGTTCTGCTTCCATACCGCTTTCATGGATTTCTCATAAACCCGTTTCATCTCCTGAGGCATTAACTCGATTAATAACTGTTTTCTTTGATCATCATGGCCGTTTTTCAAACCCGCCTTTTTATAAGCCACATCATCGAACTGATGGCTATAGGGTCCATGACCAATATCATGCATCAGACCTGCCAATCTCAACAATCTGTTTTGCGTTTTCGATAACTTTAAGTGATCCGCATACATTCCTGAAAGATGCATAACCCCTAATGAATGAAGAAATCTGGTATGCGTAGCCCCGGGGTACACGCGTTCTGCCCCCCCTAACTGAGAAATCTCTCTGAGTCGCTGCATGGGTCTTGAATCAACGCATAAAATCTCAAGAGGCGATAAAATGATCTCTCCGTAAACCGGATCTCTTGACACCCTGGTTTTGTATTCATTCATTATGATTTCCCCCATTCTTTGACGGTTCTTAATTCTGAAGTACCAGACATTCCTCCGAATACTCCAGAACCCCGTTTTCCAAAATGATTCTCACCGTCATTGTGTATTTACCAGGCTCTTGAAAACGGATGGTTCGCCATTGTGTGGAATCAAAGACCACCTTTTTCGAGTAGGCTGGAATAAAGATGTTGATATCCTGTTCGTCATATTTTGTATATCGGTACACTGTGGCATTCTCTTTGACGATTTCAAATATAAAGCCCTTAACCCGCTCATAAATATTCCGATCCTCATCGTTGGCTATTAGAATCTGTGCTTCGTAATTCTGATCAACACCAATCACCTTCATGGTATACGGCAGGATTCTTAGTGTTTTGATCGTGTTCATTTTTGTTATGTTGTTTACCCCGAGCGTCTGCTGGTCTTCGTACAAATCATCGTTTAAAAAAAAGGAGGTTTTCAGTTGATAGATACCCTCTTGGGCCGGAGCCTGAAGACTTCCCAGCTTAATATCCAATTTTTCTCCTGCAAGAACCTCATATTCTCCCATGGCCTCTTCATTCTCATTGATACTTCCAAGAATCTGATCCTGTAGCGTGTTTTCGGAGGGGCTGAGAACGACTCGATAGGTCCCTAAAAGAAAATTTACACCGTCGGGAGAATTGTTAACAATTGTCAGGTAAACGGGCATTTCCTGAGAAGGTAAACTGTAATCGTTGTAAAGGTTTAGATTTGTCTGAACATTTTCAAATACATTAAATTCTTTTACCAGTTCAATATCCTTTTCATCGACGACAAAGCGGGCATGAATGGTATAAGTTCCGGGTTTTAACGTCATATTGGGATTTTCCCGCCTGAAATCGTAAACATCTCTTGAATCAAAGGCGTCCATACTAATGGTCGTTTCAATGGGAAAAGTGAAATTGAAAATCCGATCTGCATTCTCAGAGCTGATATAAAAACGAAAGTCTTTAAACGAAAAAGACTTTTGGTTCTTTTCAATGTTTGAAACCCTGATCTTTATTTCACTCTCACTACCATACTCATAATCTGAAGCAGCAACGATCTTAAAAACAAAAGGATGAACAGTTTTAATGTAATCGGGTAGATATTCGGACCGATTGTTATAGATGACAAAAAAAAGAGCGACGCCAGCAATTAATAGACCACTGATGGCAATCAGGACAAAAGCCGTCCTCCGGTTCTTATTGTATTTTGAAGTCCGGTCCCGGTTTTTCTCTTTTAATTCTTCAAGGAGCTTTTCAGGGGATTTTGAATGGTATTGAATCTCCTTGGATTCAAAATCGACTTTCCCATGATTCTTTGAATGGAACCCCTCATCAGGCATTGATGGCCACCCTTTTGATTTCATCGATGGTCGTTTCACCGTGGAGAGCTTTGATGATACCATCTTCAAACATGGTTCTCATTCCTGATTTTCTGGCAATGGATTCAATTTGACTTTCGGGAGCTTTTTCATTCATTAACTGTCTGATTTTTTTATCGACAATCAACACCTCATGGATCCCTGTTCTTCCTTTATAACCCGTTTTTCTGCAGGATTGACACCCAGAGCCTGTATATTCATAATAGTCTTGTTCGTTCGGCAAGAGCAATTTAGCCATCTCTTTGAATTCAGCATTATGAAGCGGTTCTTTCTTTTTGCATTCCGGACAAATGGTTCTGATCAATCTTTGCCCCATAACACCTAAGAGTGATACTCCCAAAAGATCCGGTTCAATTCCAAGGTTTAACAACCGGCTAACTGCAGCGGATGCCGTATTCGTATGCAGTGTGCTGAGCACCAAATGACCTGTCATAGAAGCTTCTATGGCTAATTGCGCCGTTTCTTTGTCTCGAATTTCACCGACCATGATGATATCCGGGTCTTGTCTGAGGATTGCTCTGAGGAATCGGGCAAAATTCAGACCGATCTCAGCATGTGTTTGACATTGATTGACTCCAGAAATACTATATTCTACGGGGTCTTCAACCGTAACGATGTTATGTGTGACGTTTTTCAAATGGTTGATGACACCAACCAAGGTAGTGGATTTACCACTTCCGGTAGGCCCGGTGACCAGTATAATGCCATAAGGAAAATTCAGCAAGTATTCAAGACGGGAATAATTATAATCTGAAAAGCCTAAATCAGTCAGTCGTTTGTTGGAATTGGAAACCTTTAACAACCTTAATACGACTTTTTCGCCATTCACTGTGGGCATGGTGGACACACGGAAATCATATTGTTCACCTTTATTTTTAAGATAAAACTTCCCATCTTGAGGTAATCTTCTTTCCGCAATATCCAAATCGGAGAGTATTTTGATTCTGGAAATAACCGAATGGTGCATTTTAGCGGGGTATTCAGCGATTTTCCTCAACATACCGTCCACTCTGTACCTCACCCTCACCAACTTTGCATACGGCTCGATGTGTATATCACTGACATCTTGTTCAATTGCTTGGAGAATAATCTGATTGACCAATTTGATGATAGGACCCGAACTCTCCGCTGATTTATCTTCATTTTCAACTGATAGATCTGACAAATCAAAAACCGCTTCTTCTGTTCCATCAGCCTCCAATGACTTTTTCAACTCTTCAGCCACTTGAATGTTGCTTCCGAAATGCTCTTTTAACAATGAATCCAACTGCGGCTTAGGAACAATGATAAATGAAGGCTCCAGATTCGTCATGAACTTGACAGTCCTCATGATGTTGTTGATATCCATCACTTCATCAGTTAACAGAGTAATTCGACTGTCTTCCTTTTTATATGGGATGATTCGCCATTTCTCGCAATTCTGTTTACCCAGCAAAGACAACAGCTCAGAACTGAATTCAAGCTCAGCTACCGTTTCCATGTATGGAATGTCATATTGTTGAGATAAAGCTTGGGCGATATCCTGCCAAGTAACAAAACCCTTTTCGACCAAAATCTGCCCCAAGGGTTTTTTTTCTTGTTTCTGAAGGGTTATAGCCGTTTGAATATTCTGTTTTGTCACATACCCTGTTTCAGTTAGAATTTCTCCCAATCGCTTATACTGAAATCGTTGCACCTTTTCCGGCAATATCAATCACCTCTTAAAAATTCATTCAACCCCAATCGAAATACTGCGGGAATATC
Source organism: Thermotogota bacterium (assembly GCA_035447925.1). GTDB lineage: Bacteria > Thermotogota > Thermotogae > MWEM01 > MWEM01 > JASUTC01. The sequence continues at coordinate 2,126 of DAOTHY010000011.1, read as the reverse complement.
TGATTCCATACTCAACAAGTCATCGTTGTCTTCAAAACGAGTGGCAATTAACGTCACCCGGACTTCATCTTCCGGTAAATCCTCATCCAGAATCAATCCAAACTTCATATCCACTGTTTCGCTACATCTTTGACGAATAACCGCTGCTGCCAGATTCATTTCCTTCATGGTGATGTTTTTATTGGAAGAAATATTCAAAATAACAGCTGTTGCGTTATCAACCGGCCTTTCCAATAATTTACTGTCCATTGCTCTGATGGCCGATTCTTGAGCTCGATCCTCTCCTTTTCCGATTCCAATGCCAAGGAAAGCCACACCTGCTTCACGGATCACCGATTCGATATCGGCAAAGTCCTGATTGATCAAACCACGTCTCGTTATCACTTCCGAGATTCCTTTGATAGCCTGATGCAAAGCTTCATCAGCTTTCAAAAAACCATCCATTACGGTGATATCCCCGGGAAATTCCTCCAATAACTTATTATTTGATATTTTGATAAGGGTGTCCACGCTTTCCCGTAAATTGCGCAATCCAGCTTTTGCATTTTCCCAGCGGTTGTTTCCCTCAAAATAGAAAGGCGTTGTCACCACACCAACTGTGAGAATTCCCAACTCCTTTGCCAATTTGGCAATAACCGGCGCTGCTCCTGTTCCGGTTCCACCGCCTAAACCAGCAGTTATGAACAGCATATCCGTATCTTCTAATACGGAAAGAATATCCTCTTTGCTTTCATAGGTTGCCTTTTCTCCCACTTCCGGATTTCCACCGGCTCCCAGCCCTCTGGTCAATGTCTTTCCCAGTTGTATCTTGACATCCGCTTTGGAATCCTCCAAAACCTGCAAATCCGTATTTCCTACCACAAATGTAACGCCATGGATTCCACTCTCGATCATCCGATTGACTGCATTATTTCCGGCACCTCCCACACCAAATACCTTTAATGTGGGGTTTCTTTTCGGTGGTTTTCGTATTTCAGACCCATCATCTATTTCAAAAGCCATCAGGATCCCTCCCTAAACTAATTTTTTTAAGAACTTAGCAAATTTTTCCATCATTCCAGGTCCTTCCTTGACCTTGACCTTTTTGTTCGAAACTCTTTTCTTTTTCTTTTTCATTGAAGAATTTTCAACTTCTTCATTCTCTCCACCACCGATAAATTTGTACCAAAAAACGCTCCCCAAAGCAGCGGAGAAAGAAGTAACATCTATCTCTTCAGGGATCTCTGCCGACATATTCTCAGCATTCACCGTTCCCACTCTCACTGAAAGGTTAAAAACGTCCCTGATAAATTCCGTCATGCCTTCGATCCTTGAACCACCCCCGGTAATGACAATCCCCCCCGGGATATTCGTTTCGCCTTCTTCTGCCATTTTGTTCAAGACCGTTCTCAGTTCTTTTTTAACGAAGTTTAAAATCTCTCGAACTTTTGCATAAATAACGATTGAGAGCTGGGATCTGGGAATCTGTTTGGTTGTTTTGCCATCCAACATGACATAGCTGATCGTGTCAGTACTTTTGTCCTTCAAAGCCACTTTCCCATAATTCATCAATAGCCTTTCAGCTTCATCAAAGGAGGAATGAAAGACTTTGGCAATGTCTTTGATAACCTGCTTGATTCCTTGATCGATGGCTTTTAAAAAGAAAATAGATCCGTTGATATACGCAGTAACCGTTGTGAATGAATGTCCCAGATCAACACATACCACTCCGTGCTCTTTTTCTTTACTGTTCAAAACAGCCTGGGATGAAACAAAGGTACTCAAATAAACAACCGGTTTTTCTCCCACCAAGCTGGCAAAGGCATTAGACATTGATTCCTTTTCAGTGTAATCAATTGATATGATAGATGATTCCATCCCTAACACATTGGCTTCCATATCAATGGGATTTAAAACGCTTTTCTGTTCATCCAGTATATACCTGATTGGAATAACATGCAAAATACTTCGGGAGTTGTTGATAAAATCGAACCCTTCGGCATGTTCTTCGATCGTACTTTGTTGATATTCAAGATCATCTTCAGCTGTCTTGCTTGTATTGAGAAAACTTTCGTACAATTCCAGGACATGATCTTCATTTACAAGTTCAGGTTCTTCTTCTGAAAGTCTTAATCGCTTAACCTCTT
>DAOTHY010000010.1:24717-45314 GCA_035447925.1 Thermotogota bacterium | reverse complement strand
GGTGAATTTCGATCCTCCCAAATATCCTACAAGCTTTTCACCCTGATAAACGGGTCGAGCCACTACGATGCTTTTTTTTAAACTGGTGAACCCGGTGATCAGCTCGCCATAAACAGACTCTTCACGTTGGAGCTGCTTGAAATAGCCCCTTTCTTGCAGGTTAAACCCCGTTAACCCTTTTTCTACTGTGTAATAGTTACCATCCGGCTTTGAAAACCAATACAGGGTTGATTCGTCCTGAACCTGAAGTTCTTCTATCAAACTGCGCATGCTTTCCCAATCCCCGGACCTTACCTCTTGAGTTTTCGACAAGACATCTATGGTGATACGCAAATTGTGCAGATTGGTTTCAAATGCATAAATAAAAAGTGTTGTGTCACCAATTGCCTCTGAAATATCCATGGAAAAAAGAAAAAGAGGAATCAATACAAACAGCAAAAAAACACTCATTTTTTTCATCATTACACACACCTCCATTTAGAGTTTGGCACGGTTTAACCTGTCTATTATACATGAAAATTCACTGGTCACATCAGACTTTGATCTACTTTTCCCTTTATTGACTTTTCTAAGGCTAACGGGAAATGTTATAATCGCCCTGATCGAAGGAGGGGGAAGAAATGAAAACAATCGGAATGCTGGGGGGGATGAGTTGGGAATCTACTCTGGAGTATTATCGGTATATGAACCAGGCTGTGAAGGAAAAATTGGGTGATTCACATTCTGTTCAATGTTTGTTGTATTCATTTGATTTTCACCAGATGAAAATCCTTCAACATGAAGGAAAATGGGAAGTATTGACGCAACAGATGGTGGAGCAAGCCATGAATCTAAAAAAAGCCGGGGCGGATTTTATTGTGATCTGTACCAACACGATGCATTTAATGGCAACAGATATTGAAAAGGAAACCGGTTTGAAGGTCTTGCACATCGCTGATGCTGCCGGAATGGCTATCAAGCGCTTGGGTATTCAAAAGGTGGCATTATTGGGAACCCAATTTACCATGGAAGGAACGTTTTATAAAGATGTTCTGAAAAATCATCACGGAATAGAAACCATCATCCCCGAAGAGGCAGATCGTCAAATCGTTCACACAATCATTTACAATCAGTTGATTAAAGGAGACATTCGCAACGAGAGCCGGAATGAATACATCCGAATCATCGATTCACTAGCCAGTAAAGGGGCACAGGGGGTCATTTTAGGCTGTACAGAAATCCCCTTACTGATACATCAGAAGGATGTATCCCTCCCAGTCTTTGATACCACCCGGATACATTCCGAAGCAGCTGTTGAATGGGCGATTAACTCATTGGCATAGCAATTTGCTTATAACCGGTTTGTTGAAGTGTTATCAATCAAGAGTTTTTTTATAATTCGTCGTGAATAGGTGGGATAGAATGAAAAAGATCGCTGTTTTTGTCATGTTGCTTTTTTCGATTTCGATTTTTGCTCTGAAAATACCCGAAGCGCCTGTAGCTTATGATTCAGACCTTAATCCAATTTATCAGGTTGATGTGGGTGAGATTCAAATCGGTTTTCAGGTTTTGGGGGAAGGCGAACCGTTGTTATTACTCATGGGATTGGGTGGAACGATGATGAACTGGCCTAAGACCGTTATCGACATGCTTTCTTACGAATATCAAGTTATACTAATGGACAACCGTGGAATGGGTTATTCAACGGATTTGGATAAACCTTTCACTTACGACATGCTTTCGGAAGATGTGATCGCTTTTATGGATGCAATCGAACTTGACAAAGCCCATATGCTGGGATTTTCCATGGGGTCTGTGTTCATTCAATACATTTTGATACATCACCCCGAACGGGTTGATCGAGCTATTTTGAATGCCACCGCCTTCGATACCACCCATACCTTGGAAAATCTTTACCAACACGCAAACGCTGAGCTCCCGTCAGAGGGACCTGTAAAAAAGCAATTGGATATAGTGGTGGATTGGTATGTGAATCCTGAGGTTTTTGAAACAGTTCAAAATAAAGTGCTGCTTATTCATGGTCGGGAAGACCTTATCCTTGAACCTGAAAATTCTTTAACGTTGGCTGGTTTTTTTGAGAATTGTTGGTTGGTTTTCTTTCAAGACAACACCCATTATCTGATATACGAAAATCCGGTTGATTTCGCCTATGTGTGTCTTGATTTTTTAAAACACAAAAGATAGAAAAAAACAATAAAAACGTGGCCACTGTTTGATATGGCCACGTTTTTATTGGACTGCTTCAATGATTGATCAATTTTTCTCTTTATAAATGTCTTTCGATATCATCGATGGTGTGAACTAGAAAAACAGGCGCAGTTTCCCTCGAATCCAGATAAACAGGTCCTGATTTCCCTTGGAAAGTTTCAGCGATTCTCTGAGACCACCCTCCGCTTTTAGCGCATAACAGCAGAGGCTTGCCATAGGAATAAGATGCGAAAATCTCCGTTGCGGTTCCGGCTCCTCCTCCGACGGCAATGACCAGATCGGCGTTATTGACCAAAACACAGCTTCTCATAGTAAAATCCAATCCGGTATAAACAACATTCTGTATATAATCTGAAGGTCGTGACAGGGAATTTTCCTTATCCCAAGGCAAAACACCAACAATCTCTCCTCCACCTTCGTGTGCTCCTTTTGATACGATATCCATAATGCCATCCCGTCCCCCCGACCAAATCGTGTGACCTCTGACGGCTATGGTATAACCCAGCCTGTATGTAAAATCATAAAGCTCTTTAACAGGCGATTTGTTTATCTTTCCCGAATAGCCTATTACACATATATTCATATTATTCTCCAAGATAGTTTTCAATTACTTTCCTGTCACTAAAAACCTGTTCAGGATTTCCCTGCGCCAGAATCGTACCTTTGTGTATGACATAAAGCCGGTCTACAATGCGCCGGATATCGTCTACATTATGATCAGTAACAATAACGCCGATCCCTTTTTCCTTTAATCGAACACTCATGCGCTGAATATCTTTCACCGTCATCGGATCTATCCCGCTAAAGGGTTCGTCTAATAAAATGAATTTGGGATCAAGGGTCATCATTCTGGCTAATTCCAACCGACGCTTTTCCCCACCAGATAGATTGGCTGCTTTTTGATTTTCCAAATGGGCGATACCGAATTCCTCCAATAACTGCTGGGTTTTTTCCTTGATGGCAGCCGTTGAAAGCTTCATGTTCTCGAACACCACAGAAACATTTTTTCTCACCGTTAATCCTGTAAACACCGATACTTCTTGTGGAAGATAGGTTATCCCTCGCTTTGCACGCAGATGAATCGGAATATGGGTGATATCTTCGTGATTCAGATGAATGGACCCTTTTGTCGGAATGACGATCCCCAACATCATACGAAATATGGTGGTCTTTCCTGCTCCGTTAGGACCCAATAATCCAACGATTTCATTGGAATTGACTTCTAAAGAAGCTCCCCTGACCACTTCCCGTTTTCCGTATTTTTTGATCAGTTGGCTGCAATTGAGTTGGTTTTTCAACGGTTTCAGAATTCAGCCCTTGCATTGGCAAATGATATAAAGTCGAGTGTTAAATCGAAATCATCCGCAATGTAAACAGCTACTTTGTTGGTCAACAGCACATCGATGTTGTTAATCTTTGCGTATTCTTCGGCCAATGCCAAGAGTTTTTCATTGACTTTTTCAAACTGGACCGTGTACTTTTCCTGTAACTGGGTGGTGAATTTATCCTTTTGAAGGGAATACTCGTTCACCTTTAACTGATAAGACTTTGAAGACTCTTCACCGGCATTTCTCATCCGAATAATTTCATCTTCCAACGGCTTCAAAAGGCTGTTGTAATATTCGGCATCGGCTTGATATTCTTCCATGAGATTTTTAGATTCCAAAAATTGCTGCCCAGCAATGTCAAAATCGATAAAACCCATCACAGGTTGCCTTGAACCGGCACTGAATGGCGTTCCTGCAGTAACAATCAACGAAAGAAACAACATTGCCAAAATGGTTGTAATCATGGTTCTTTTCTTCATTTATAGCCCTCCTAAAGATGATTTCTTCTGATTTTTATTGATTGATGGTAATCATGGTTTTCATGGTTTCTAAAGTTTTTTCTCCGATCCCCGTTACCAGTATTAAATCGGCAATATCTTGAAAATATCCATTTTGCTCTCTATAATCGACGATGTTCTTTGCTTTTACGGGTCCAATCCCGGGTATCTTTTCCAACTCTTTCTGTGAAGCCCGGTTGATATCAATCAAACCTTCGCCGTCTGCTTCAGATGTTTCTGCAATGGACTGAATTGAATCGTAAGATAGCTCCAACCGGTCTTTGATCTTTTCATAAGTGGCCGGTCCAATGCCGGGAACATTCATAACATCCTCTTTTTTGGCAAAGGGTCCGTTCGACTGTCGGTATGCAACAATGGCATCCGCTTTAGTGTCACCGATGCCTTTTAAGAGCTGCAATTGCATAGCATCCGCTTTATTCAGGTCTATCATGCCTGTCCTGATTGCTTGCGCTTGTTCGTCATACGCTTGCCTTTCCGAATTCAACACCGGGACATTCAAGTCTTTAATACTGAAAACCACGCCCAAAACAAATACACATGCCAATGCAATGAGAACCAATTTCTCCTTTTTGTTCATCCATTAGAACCTCATTCAAGGGAAATGTAAAACGGATAATGCGCTTGCCCTCCATCGTATATGCTGATTTCGAGGTCTTCGTATCGTTCTTTCAAGGTTTCAGCGAGATGGCTGACCATTTCTTCCTCCACATCTTTTCCGTAAAAAATGGTCATTATTTCGTATTCATCCAAATTAATCCTCTCCATTCCCCGATAAACGGCGTTCTCCAGTGTATCTGTATGAGCCATTAAGTCTTTCCCGGCAAAAAACAGATATTCTCCCTGCCTGATGGTTTCATCGTTGATCTCAGAATCACGGACAGCGTGGGTAACGGATATGGAAAGAACCTCTTTCAGAGCGGTTTCCATTGTTTCAAGATTCTCTTCAAGCGAAGCCTCCTCCACAAACGCAATGATACTCGCCAGACCTTCCTGAATGGATTTTGTTGGAAGGACAACTACGTTCTTTTCGGGGCTTTGCTTCATCTTTGCCGCACTCTCAGCGGCCATGATGATATTGCTGTTATTGGGCAGAATAAAGACCGTTTGAGCCTCTATCTTGTCTATGGCATTGGCAATATCGGCTGTTGACGGGTTCATAGTCTGCCCGCCGAACACGATGTTGTCCACATTCATCTCGTGCAGAATTCTTGAGATTCCCTCTCCAGGAGAAACCGCAACAAAGGCATATGCTCTCTTCTCTGTTGTAGGCTCCATGAATGTTGAATGCTCTTGAGAATTCAATTCTTCTTCATAGTCACTCATATCCTCAGTTTGTTCTTCAAGTACCGTTTTCTGTTTGATGAGAATTTCCTGATGCTGTTCTTTCATGTTGTCGACTTTGACTTTCATTAGTTCTCCGTATTTCAAGGCGTGTTCAAAAACCCTTCCAGGATGATCGGTATGAATGTGGCCCTTTAGGATATCCGTATCGTGAACCAGGACCATTGAATCTCCTAGACGATCCAATGCTTTTTTCAACGCATCGATGTCATCTACCTCAACCCCGGGGAAAAGCCGGGCCATAAATTCCGTACAATACTGAAAAGTCAGTTCCTCAACAGCCATTTGCGTCTCAATACTGACTTGAGGCTGTTCACCTTTTTTTTCAATAGCGATCCTTGTATCACCGTTGGCGTATTTATAATAGCCTTCAAAGATATATGCCAATCCCTTGGCTCCTGCATCAACCACACCGGCCTGCTTTAACTTGGGCATCATTTCACGAGTTTTCTCAACAACTCTGAAAGCTCTTTTGGTTAACATGTCCAACAGGTGTTTGTAATCAATAAATTCATTCTGATGTTTTTGTGCATAGGAAGCCAAGTCTTCGATCAAGGTCAGTATGGTTCCTTTTACGGGTCTCATCACCGCACCGGTAGCGACTTCATTTGCACGTTTGAGTGCTTTTACAAAAATAGGAATATCTATTTTATCGTTTTTAAGAACAACCTCGAAAAAACCGCTGAATATCTGGGATAGAATAACCCCTGAATTACCCCTGGCTCCCATAAGCGTTCCTGTTTTGATGGCATTGGACACGGTTTTGATCGTATCGTATTTGATTTTATCTAACTCTCTGCAAGCTTCTAATACGCACGCAGACATATTATGCCCCGTATCTCCATCCGGGACCGGGAAAACATTCAAGGCATTCAATTCGTCCCTGTGAGCCACTAATACTTCGGAGGCTTTTTTAAATCCGTTTTTTAGAAAAGCCGCATCGACCTTCGAAGGGTTGTTATCCAATTTTAACACCTCTTTCTCCAAGGAAAATCGAATTTAATCGAGTTTGATCCCCAATACATGAATATTGATTTGAACCGGCTTAACTCCAAGCATCTCTTCAAATTTATAATTCACATATTCTTGTACATTCAAAGCAACCTGATCAATTTTCATTCCGTAGGAGATGACAGGATATACATCGATAAATATCCCGTCTTCATCGTCCCTGATGTGAATGCCTTTTTCTTCTCCACCCAGATATTTTGAGATGATATTCACATCATCCATCTTGACCAATCCATAACACTCGAGAAGCGATTGATAAACAAGGTGTTTTAAAACATTTATATGGACGTTTGTTTCTCCCAGGGGATTTACTATTTTCATTCAGACCCTCCCTCTCGGTTTAAAAGATTTCTTTTCCAAAATCAAAAAAATTATAACACATTCTATTTTTTCTTCACTTCAAAATTCACTTCAGCAACTGATTTACCGGCATATTCAGGATGACAGTTCAGGTAATTTACAGTATCTTGTTGCTGATATTTCTTTTCAAAAAGACCAAAAAGAATCAGAGGGCTTAGCCCTATTATGACGGATTTGTCAGGTTGTTTATCACATGGTACTTGTGACAAATGGCTTTGTGCCCATAGGGATATGTTAACATTTTTCAAGGCTTGAATGAGCATTTCACCCGAAATTTGTTCAAAACAGTCTTCATTACTATCAGAGAATCTCACATAATAACTGTTTTTTCTGGCCATTAAACAGGTCATTATTCGTGCTGATTTAAGTTCCAACGGCTGCACATAGGATTGTTCCAAAGCGTAAAGAGTTGGAAGACTGACAATGGGAACATTCAGAATTTGTGCCATGGTTTTTAAGATGCTCATGGCAATCCTCAATCCTGTCAACGATCCCGGCCCCTTTGTGGTACACAGATAGGCAACAGAATGCACGTCATAGCCTGTTTCATCAAACAGGCTCTTAATCACCGATAGAAGAGCCTCTCCTTTTATTTCCCGGTGATTGAACTGTTTTTGTACCATAGCCCCTGTGCCCAGATCCCAAATGGCGATATAAAAGATCTCGGTGGCGGCATCCAAGAATAATACGAGGTTTTTTTGATTTGATTTAAGAAACATCATGCCTCATATTGCTGATTTTCTTGATTTCCATCTTCAGATTCGCCCGGCCGAAAAGGTACGTCATGTCGTCCATTCCGATTGCATCGATTCCGCTTTTTCCGTATCCTTCAATATTAGAAAGGCGCACATCTCCCATGTACTCGATGTAGACTTTTTTAAAGCGTTCTCGGATGGTCTTGGCTATTTCAGCCACAATGTCCTCCCTCATATTCCTCAATATGATTCCATCAGCACCGTTTTTCATGGCTTCAATACTATCGGACATATTATCGCATTCAAGCAGGATCTTCATTCCCGGATACAAACGTTTTTTGTAAGCATCTATGGCGCCCTTGATATCCACAAACCGTTTCCAAATCAGTTGGTGAATAATCCCATCCGTCACCGCCATAGGCCAAAAGATGCACCCGGCATCCTCGATGGTTTCGTTAATATAATCAACATTGTAAATCAAATCGGGCAGGTTGCGTACAATGATCTTCATGCCGGGAGAATTTTTCCCAATGGCGATTCTCATTCGGTACAATACGGTACAGATGTTCAGCAAATTAGCCCACTGATTGACAAACTCTTCTCGAAAACTGATGATGGCGTTCAGTAAACCATTGACCTTGAGAATTTCCGTTTCATTTGCCAAAAAGTCACCGGGTGAATAGGATGTGATGATGTTCAAACCCAGATTTTCCGACAGATCACTTAAAAATGACATGCCTGAAAAAACCATAGGTGCTTGGTTTTTTACAGTCAGCTCCCATTCATCCATATCGCTGATTAAAGATTCCATTGGTTGCAGTATCCCCACTTTCAGCACTCCCTTCACTTAATTAAAGCTGTAATACAGTTGACACACAGCCGGAGAACACACGGTTCTGAGCTCTTCAAAAGGATATAAAAATATTTCAAAATCTGTATGTTGATTTAATCTTTTGCCAATTAACGCCTTGAAGGCTGCAATATTATCCGGGATCTGAAATTCTTCCAATCGAATACTTCGGGATGCCCGATCTAATCCCAACCCCTTGAATTCGGTTTGCGAGTTGGATTCCCAACCCAACATGATTGACTGATATGATTTGAGCGTTTCATACCAGACTTTAAACGCCGTTGCCTCGTCAGCTGAGGCATATATCATGCTGGTTTGAAGCAATATGCCATGTGGATCTTTCATCCTGATCAATTCTTTTGAAATGTCTTTGGCCTCTTGAATCTGCCCGTTTTTCAACATTTTCTTAGCTAAAAGGAACATGCCCATGGGACATTCAGACAACGTTTTATCCGAGTTGATTTCCTCTTTGGTCAGGTATTCACGATATATGGTCGAGCACCTGTGGTTTTTTTTCTTTTCAAGGGCTGTGATGACCCGTTTATAGGATTCATCGTCAGCGTTTAAAATGTAAGGTAAAGCACTGGCAATATTCTGAAAATCCTTAAACTGGTTTTGTCTATATATGCTTCCGATTGTTTTGGAGACTTCCATATAATCATGTTTGACCATAGCACCAATCAAAGCGGGGAGCATATCCTGGTCTGTTCTCTCCACTACACGCAGAATACTCCTTAAAGTAGCATAAGATCCGTTTCTAAAAAGGGTGGAAAAGATGATAAGCAGAAACGGATAAATAGAATCTTGATAATTCTTAAAAAAAGCCTTGAGCTCGTTGGTTATGTCTTTTCCCATTAACAATTTTGTTAAAAAATAATTAAAAAAGACATAATCCTTTTTGTAATTTTGAACAACCGTTGTGAATTTCTCATCAGCCGATTTCAGATTTTTACTCAGAATATCCAACAACCCTTTTAAGTTTTCTTTAGCAGAGGCGTTTCTTTCATTGTCAATGTTGCTCCTGATCAAACTTTTTAAATCCGTCAGAGTCAGATCAGTCAAATACCGCTCAATTTCGATCGGTGTTCTGAGTTCTTCAACGGATGTGGTTGTGGGTTTGTTATCAATCAGACGTTTTCTGAGTTCATCCGAAAGGGCAATTTTTTTCTTGCCGGTTTGAGGAAGTCGTTTTTTACCCGTTTTTTTCTCCAAATCCTTCTCTATTTCCATCTTGAGTTTCTGCAATTTGTCTAACCCCTGATTCCTGTCTGACATCTTCGGATACACCTCCATGTAACTCTTTATTCAAAGTAAAACTGTAATATCTGCCTTTACCGATTATGACATGATCGATCATATCGATTCCAATAATTCTTGAACATTCTTTGAGTCTTGCCGTTATCTCGCAATCTGCATCAGAGGGGGCGGGATCTCCAGAAGGGTGGTTGTGCACGATGGCGAAACTAACCGCTGAATAGGAAATAACCGGCTTAAAAACCTCTCTTGGATGAATTAAAGAGGCGTTTACAGTCCCTCTGGTAATATCTTCGATGGCAAGGACCTTGGACTTTGAATCCACACAGATCACACGAACGGTTTCCTGGTTTAAAAAGGACAAATCCATACACATTTTAAAAATGTCTGATGGGTTTTTAACCTGTTTCTTTTCCACGACAAGCTCTTGGTACAGTCTGACACCCAGTTCCAGCGAAGCCTTTAATGTGATCGCTTTGACTTCACCCAACCCCTTAATGCGTTTGATGGTTTCAAGGGGAGCATGCTGCAGTTTATACAAAGAGTAGTCCATTTGGGAATACAAAAATTCTGAAACCTTCAAAACATTCATTTGTGGTGTTCCTGTTCTCAGCAAAATGGCAATAAGCTCATCAACCCTGAGATTACTCGCCCCGTATTTCAAAAGCTTTTCACGGGGCATGATCATAAATGAATGACCTCAAAATCCAAAAATAACTCCCATAACCTACCGATAGGTAACCCCATGACGTTATAATAATCACCGGCAATTTTTTCTACTAAAAAGGCGCCTTCATCCTGAATCCCATATGCTCCTGCTTTATCGAGCGGTTTCTGACTTGCACAGTAGAGTGAAATAAACTCCATGGGAACTTTTCTGAATTTGACCCGTGTCTTCTCCCAAAATTTGATTTCATGTTCTCTTCCGGATCTTTCGGTGATGGATAAGGCGCATCCGGTATACACTTCATGCCATTCTCCTGACAACATTCTAAGCATCTGTTCGGCTTCCTTAACGGATGACGGCTTTCCCAAAACGACCCCGTTGTAAAAAACCATGGTATCTGCTGCGATAATAACCGTTTCCGGCTTCTTAAAAACAGGGTACATGGACCTGAGCTTTTTCAAAGCAATCTCTACTACAATCTCCTGTTCAGCTTTACCTTCCCCTTCATCAGTTTGTTCACTGACAAGCCGATGCGGGTAATAACTCACTTCCAAAGGAAATCTGTTCATCAATTCCTTACGCCTCGGCGATTGCGAAGCCATTATGACAGCATACCGATTGTTTTCAACCATTTTAACCCCCCGTAAGCAATGATCGCATTCAAAAGACCTGTGAAAGCGCCAATAGAAATCAGGTATCCAGCCAAGTAAAATATCTTGACAGAGCCTACAAAAAGACTCGCTGCCAATAACAGCTGTACCAGATTACTGATAAAAGAACCGCATACGCTCACTGCTATTAAACCAAATTTTCGTTTCATCAGGATTGACATGAGATAAACAGAACTCAGTGAACCCCCTAATCCTAAAAAAAAAGACGGACTTAAAAATCTCCCGGTAATCAGCGATGCTACCATCACCTTAACCCAGGCAGCTGTTAGCGCTTCCTTTCTTCCCAATAACAGCAGAATCATCAGCATCACACTGTTGGAAAAGCCCCATTTAAAACCTGCTACCGGAACAGGGGGGGGGACCAAGGATTCTATCACGCCAATACTAATAGCAAGCGCTGTTAAGGCGGATAAGAATGTCAACCTTGCCGTTGCCGAAAGGCTTTTTTTTTCTTCAACCATCATTCTCCTCTTATCCTGTGATCAAATCGTATTCATCTGATATCTCAACCGCTTCGCCATTTTGCTCAAGGACAATGATGACCTTTTGCGGCACACACACCAATGCACCGCTCTGCTTTAGAGTTCCCCGCTCACACAAATGAAGCGGACATGCTGAATGGATGATTTTTGCGTCCGAATCAGCGATCAACAACTCCATCAGTTTTTTCCCGTTACATTCAATTACATGTTGACCCTCTTGATCCAAGGAAAATCGGTAGCGCATTTGACCGTTCACACTAACCCTAACAATCGTTCCTTTTGAAGCAGCCATACCCGTGTAAACCGTGACACCTATCAAAACAAAAAGCAGCAAGTACACAATCCAATCACGTTTTCTGAAAAGTTTCAATTCATTGAGCTCGACACTCATTATAAAATGAGGCATTATTGCTTTTCCTTGAAAAACGACCAGCCTTCACTGGCCATAACCACCTGTTTGGCATCCACGAACAACCCTTGTCCTCCCAATACAGGCAACAACATGGCAGAGAATTCTGAGCCAAGGACAAATGCGGCAGTCGATAAAGCATCCGCATCCATGGCATCGGGAGAAATAACAGTTGTGGAAATAGTCTCTCTGACGGGATAGCCGGTTTTGGGATTGATAATGTGATGGTAACGAACCCCGTCAATGATAAAAAAGCGCTCATAATCTCCTGAAGTTACGATTGTCCCTTTTTTCAAATAGACGAGATCGATATACTCTCCACTTTCTCCCCTTGGGTCTTGTACTGCAATCGACCAATAATCGCCACCAAATTTTGGTCCTATAATACCGATATCCCTACCGGCGTTGATGTACCCTGTGGCATTCGGATCCATTTCCTTTGCGATTGAAATGCCCCGATCAATGGCATAACCTTTGACGACACCGCCCAGATCTAATTGAATCCCATTCTCAAGAACAACAACGTCGTTTTCCAGACGGATATGTTCATACCCGCTTTTTTCCAGAGCTGCTTGTATTTGAGCATCAGAAGGAATGGCCGGTTGAAATTGAGCATCCGATATTCGATCAAATCCCCATAGAGATATCAAATTCCCCAATGCGGGGTCGAAGGCACCTTCTGTGGCTCTGGCAAGCGCTATAGACCGTTCAATAACAAAAGCAGTTTCTTCATCAACTTGAACCGGGTTAGCGCTGTGATTGATTCGCCAGATCATGCTTTTTTCATTCGTAACGGAAAACTTTTGATCGATTCTGTGAAATTCCCTTAAAATAGCCTCTAAGATCAAGCTGGGATCTTTTTGAGATGAAATGACAACTTTGACCGTTGTCCCCAATGCGATATCCACTTTGGAGCAGTATTGGGGTTGACTTCTAAAAAAAAAGAATACTGAAAAAAGCAGCAACAGGGTAACAAAGATCAGTATCAGGAGCTGACTGCTTTTCGACAATTTCATATTTTGATTTTGATTTCCGCTTGACATTTTGTGCATTTTTTATCCTGTATTCCCACAACTTCAATGTGATATCCGTTACGTTTAATCAATAGATTCCCACAGGAAGGACAATGCGTATCTCTACCTTCGCTCAGATTGGCATTGCCGATATAAACGTATTTTAGATGCTTCTTCGCAACCGCATATAAATCCAAAAGAGTTTGATCGGGCGTCGGGGGTTTATTGAATTTGTACGCCGGGTGGTATTTTGATAAATGGAGTGGAATCTCATCATTTATCGATGCAATCCAGGCCGCTTCTTCTTCCATTTCAGTTGGAGAATCGTTTTCTCCCGGTATGATAAGGGTGGTTAATTCCAAATGTAATCCCTCATCCGAGATTGTTTTAATGTTTTTTTTAATGGTCTCAAGATCCCCGGAAGTTCTTTTTTGATAAAATTTAGGATTGAATCCTTTCAAATCAATGTTCATGGCTTGAATGGTCTGCAACAACAGTTTCAAAGGTGCCTCTTCAATGTAGCCGTTGGTGACCATCACGTTATACAAACCATCAGAACTGGCCATTCTTGAAGTATCCAATACAAATTCAAAGGACACAATGGGTTCATTGTAAGTGTAGGCGATACCCTCCAACTCCCTATCCAAAGTGAGATCGATGAGTCTGTCGGGATTTACCCTTTGAACCTGCGGCTTTTCATGGGCAATCTCCCAATTCTGACACCACGGACAAGTCATGTTGCACCCCCATGAACCTACAGACAAAATCATCGTACCGGGGTGAAAATGATACAGGGGTTTTTTTTCGATGGGATCGTTGGAAATAGACGAAAGAGTGCCATAGGTCAAGGTATACAACACCCCGCCTTTGTTGACACGAACTCTACATAGACCACATTGCCCTTCTTCGATTTCACAATGATGCGGACAAAGATTGCATCTTACCTTAGACCCTCCGATTTCTTCATAAAAGAGGGCTTCTCTCATAGTTTATGCCTCCTTAATGGTACCTGTTCACTTCAAACTTGAAGACCTGAACCGGTTCATAACTGCCAATGCCTGCCTTCTTTTTTGCAATCTCAAGCTGGGCGTTAACGGTATCAACCCCTTCAAGGTCGGGTAGCAGCAGTCCTCTCTTATACCCACTTTCGACGATGACACCGAAAATCTTTGGATTTAATTCATCCAAACTCTTACATTCAACCGGTTGAGATAAAATGTCTACGGATACAACAATCTGATCCAACTCATCTGGAGAAACAGCGTTGAACCTGGGATCTCTTGTGGCAGCGGCAATGGCATTCTCCCTGATTTCCAAAGCCAAATTCTTCTGAGTGGGCATGATGGTTCCAATACAACCCCTTAAAGTCTGATTCTCCAGATGCAATGTAACAAAAGCGCCGGCTTGAATCTCAAGCAACTGATGGGGGATATATTCGGGTATGTTGATGACTTTTCCCTTTAATATAAAATTTTCAATCACTTCAATAGCCCATAATACATAGGCGTGACTCCCCTTCAAACCATCACCTCCTTATCCGAAAAACAGGGTACACAATTTATAATAATCGTAAGGTACTAATTTTTTAGTAGCAACACCGTATTCGATTGGAACGGAAACGATATCATTTCCAGACAGGGCCACCATTCTCCCGTAATCTTGTTTTTTAATCAGCTCCATGGCGTGCACACCATATCGTGTTCCCAGAATCCTGTCAAAGGCCGTTGGCGTCCCCCCCCTCAGCAAATGACCCAAAACAACGGAGCGTGTCTCATAGGAACGCCTCTCTTTGGTGATTTCCGTCAAAAACTCTGCGATTCCTCCCAGCTGCACATGGCCAAAAGCGTCTACCGCTTTGTGCTTGTTTACCTCGTCTTCGAATTCTGTGGGTTTAAATCCTTCTGCAACAGCAACAATACAGTATCCACCACGTTCCATTCGCTTGTCGATGACCGACATAATCTCATCCAAAGTCATGGGGTATTCTGGAATCAACACCAAGTGCGCACCGGATGCCAGCCCAGCTTCCAGGGCAATCCACCCAGCTTCTCTGCCCATAATTTCCACAAAGAATACCCGGTTATGTGATTTGGCAGTTGAATGTAATCGGTCAATGGCATCTGCCCCAACGTTCACTGCGGTATGGAATCCAAAGGTGTAATCGGTATTGGAGACATCATTGTCGATGGTCTTTGGCACACCCACCACGGGGAAATGAAAAGAAGAAAGCTTGGCCGCCACGCTCAGGGTATCATCTCCCCCGATAGCGATTACCGCATCGATCTTTAGTTTTTCAAGATTTTCAAACAACTTTTTCGTATCCTCTTCTTTCTTGAAAGGATTCGTTCTGGAAGTTCCCAGAATCGTCCCCCCCAAAATATGGATTCCCTCCACGTCCTCTTTGTTCAGTGGAATGTAATCCGCTTCAAGGGGCCCACTCCACCCTCTCATAAAACCAAATATCTCCATATCCGATCTTTTAGAAGATACAATCCCTCTTACTACGGCGTTCAAACCCGGACAATCTCCACCACCTGTTAAAATTCCTACTCGCATCTTTTTCCTCCCTAAATATTCATAAATTCTTCGATTTTTTCAATCTTTTTCTCAATTGTACTGAGTAATTCGTCAAAGATGACGGGTGTTAACCCCAGTTCATCCCAACAATATTTCGGTAATGCAATGGGCTTTCCACCGCCATTATCACCCATTTTGAATCGCTCCGCAATAAAGGTTGACAACATGATAATATTGACCGGATCCGAATAGATGGAGTTTTGGATGGTTTGTGGGCGATGATGCCTGGAAGCAGTAATCAGAACCAGTTCAGGGAAATTCCATTTTTCCAGCAACAACTCGGCAAATATTTCATGAGTTGGTATTTCCAACAACTGCTCCGCCTGATAATAGCTGAGATTCTTCGCCTTGGCCAAACCAATAACAGAATCAAACAGGTTGGGAAACAACACCCCCTGAACGGATTTGCCAATATCATGCATCAAACCGCACATAAACAATTCTTCTTTGTTTGAATAGCCAATGATCTCCGCAGTAAGCTCACCCGCTGTTGCCACGACAACGGCATGTTTCCAGAATTGTTTCATATCCAGTCGCTCACTCTCGAATTTGAAAAACTCTTTCCCGGTAAAAATGCTCATGGCCATGTTGCGAACTGTTTTAAACCCCAATATCATGATGGCTTCTGTCAATTTGGTGACATTACGTGGCAGCCCATAATAAGCCGAGTTTGCTATTTTTAAAATCTTGGCGACGAAAGCGGGATCTTTGGAAGCCACTTCGTTTAAATCCTTTGCAGAAGCCCCGGGATTGTTAGCCGTATCCACAATTTTCTGCAAAATAAAATCGGGAGAAGGCAGACTTTCGATTTCCTGGATGGTTTTCTTTAAGTCCATAACCATCTATTCCTTAGATAGATCCAGTTCAAATCTGAAGATCGATCCCTCGCCTATTTTGCTTTCAACGCTGATCTCTTTGCCATGCTCGTGGATGATCTCCCGGCATATCGCCAGGCCAAGGCCTGTTCCCTCCACCTCATATGTTAGGCTGCTGTCGATTCTGTAAAACTTAGTAAAAATCTTTTCCAGTTCAGACTCAGAAATACCAATCCCGTTGTCTTCGACTTCAACGGTGACGGTTTCTTCGTTTAAAATCAAGGAAATGGTTACCTCTTTTATCTCCTTCGTTTGATCCGAATATTTCACAGCATTAGAAATGAGGTTGATTAAAACCTGTTTAATGCGCTTTTCATCTGCATGGACTGTTACACATTCTGCAGGAAGATTCAGATGAATCATTACCGCATTCTGTTCATACTTTTCTTTGTTGCTTTCTTTGGCCTTTTTAATCAGTTCAACGATATTAAAAGCATCTTTCTCCAGTTTCAAATCCTCTCGTTCCATGCTTGAAAAATCCAAAAGCTGGTCCAACAGAAAGGTGAGATGATCACTTTGATCGATAATCGTCCCCATGAATTCCTTTAAGGTATCCGGATCCAAGACCTCTACCGAATCGTTAATAGTTTCGGAATATGCCTTTATTGCGGACAAAGGCGTTCTAAGCTCGTGGGAAATGTTGGCGATAAATTCGGTTTTCATCTGATCGATCTTTTTCATCCGCTCCAACTCTTTGGTGTTTGTAATATCTTCCAGCCGGATTAGCACTTGCTCGTCATCCGTTAGAATCACGGAATTAAAGGAAAAGAAAACACCATCAAATTCCATTTCCAAAGCTTGTCCCACATCCTGAGAAAAAGTCTCAGCAGCTATGGTCCGGATCTGCTGAACCACGGGGTTATCGGGATTAATTTCCTGGTATTTTTTATTTTTAAACACAAACTCACCGGATGAATTCACGACGCAAATCCCCTCATCTAGCGAATTCAACATCATCTCAAAATAAAAGCGCAGCTGCTCTTGTATTTTCGCCGCATCCTTGATTTCGTTGAGCAAGCCCTGGTTTTCCAGTACAATACCGGAATAGAAACTGAAAAAACCAAACATGGTTTCAAATTCCTGGGTAAAACCTTTTTCATTTTCACCGACATAGCCAAAAAATGTAGATAAAACCCTTCCGGATTTAACCGAGGGTAAAATAACTAAATAACTGGATTGATTCAGCGGAAAAAAACTGGGTGATTTTCTTTCCAAGGCAAGCGAAAAATAATTCTCCATTTCCGAATCATCGAGCGGAAAGTTTTCATCCAGTCTGATTACTTGCCATTGATCATCTTTATAAACAGCCGACAAACTGGATTCTATGGAAAAAAAACGCCCCATCACCTTTTCGATTGCCTTTGAAATATCCACTGTGTTTTTTGCCGTATTCAATTCCCTGGCAAAGGATGCGATTGTAATCAGAAATCTGTTGATTGAATTCGACGTTTCTTCCATAAAAACCTCCCAAGAATACCCCCTAATTATACCATATGAGAAGAGATTCTCCCGGAATTTGCTCATAAACATCAATCAACAATTCTTATTTTTAATTTGTTTCAGCTATTATTTTGAATGATAATTCGCTTGAATGATCACACATCTCACAGAAGTTTTTTCAAATGAAAAAAGCATTGATTTCAGTTCTTTTTGTTTTGCTGTTTAATACCGATATTTTGGCACAAGGCCCAAAGTGCATTTTTATATTCATTGGAGGTAGAATGGGAATTCCTCAAAGCAATACCGCACAGATTCTTAAAACCATGATCACCCTATTCGGGTTGATTAACTGCAACCTTTAACTTCAAAATCGAAGCCTTGATCGATAACATTAAACTGTGACGGGTATATGTTCCACGCATCTGGTACCTTTGTCATTTGTTATGCGCTGCAATAAAAGCATTCACTTCCTTTTCTGTAGGCATGGAATCAGCAGCCCCTTCACGCATGGCAACGATGGCTGAACAGGCAACGGCGAAATGGGCGGCTTTTTCCATCAGCGCAAAGGCAGTTCTTTCATCGAAATCTCCAGCACGGTTGATCACCTTTAAAATCCCTGACATGAAGGCGTCTCCACATCCAACTGTATCCGTTACATCAATCCGGTAGCCGTCAATCCTTTTAACCATCTGCCCCAGACGGATTAAGCATCCTTCCGCCCCCAGGGTAACAAATTCCATTCTTTGCGGGTTTGTCGGTAAACTGTTCAAAGCCTTCACTGGATCGTTTTCACCGCTAATGTAATATAAATCCTCATCAGAGAGTTTTAAAATGTCCACTGATCGAATGATGTCCAATATTTGATTAAGATAATGTTCCCGGTTGTGAATATAAAAAGATCTGACGTTGGGATCGAAAGCTTTCAAGAGCGGATAAGAAAAAGCCTTTTCAAAGAGTTTCAGATAGGTTTGAGCACCCGGCTCATCCACAATGGCCAGAGAACCGAAATGAAAAATGGAGCAATCGATCAGATCAACTCGGTCAGCCTTATCCAGGCTGATGGTTACATCGGCAGTATGATCTCTGTAAAATTCATAATCCGCTTTTCCATATCTGTCAACACCGGCAAAGGCCAAAGAGGTATTTGACCCGTTTTTGACGAATGTATATTTTTTATCAATATGACTGTCTTTCAGATAAGCACCAATGGCCTGCCCAAAACTGTCATCTCCTATCTGAGTAAAAAAAGAACAATATTCTCCAAGCCTTGCCAAGCCGCAACATACATTGAATGGCGAGCCTCCTATGCGTTTTGTAAACTGGGTGCTCTCAGCCAGGCTTTTTCCCGCATCAACGGAAATCATGTCAAACAGAACCTCGCCGGCACAAATAATCTCCTTTCTTCTCTCATCCATCTTATCCCTCCAAAAATGTCAATATCTGTGTCACTGTGATATCCAACTGCTCCGAACCGCTGATTTCAGCCTTCCCATCTCCGATTTGTTCGCCGTAATCGCCAAACTGTGCGTGATTGCCCCCCTCTATTTCGAAAAAGACTGTATCAGACGGCAGAAATTCTCGGTTTTTATCCACTTTTTCAGGGGTACTTAACCCATCATTCGATGCACTGACGGATAACACGGAAAGATTCGCTAAAGACAAATCCCAGTTGCTCGTGGTATAAGCACCCAGCAAAATAAGACTTTCAACCTTTCCGGGATGATCGGATACAAACTTACACGCCATGGCTCCCCCTAAAGAATGCCCTGATATCGCCCATCTGCTCACTTCCGGGTATTTTTCCATCACCGCCAAGGCCTTGTTGGAACCAAGTATGGCCAGATTCAAAGGCATGGGAACAATCACGGTCAAAATCTCCTCCTTTGCCAATTCAGCAGCTAATGGTGCATACGCCTGTGGGTCAACTTTGGCACCGGGATAGAAAATCAGTCCCTGATGAATCTGACCGAGGGGGGTGAATACGATCATCAAATGATCTTGGTCAACCCGAACCGTCTGAGTTCCCTTCATGGCATCTATCGCCATGGCTTGAGCGGCCATGGCGTTGTTTGCCCAGGCAACAAAACCTGAAAAGGCGATGAGTAGAAACAATAAAGCAAAAATCCCTATCTTTTTTTTGGTCGTCATCTGTTCCTCCGTTTTACTTTTTATTTTTATCTTATCATGATTTCTCAAAAAGAGAACAACTGTTGGGGAGAATTCATTTTTCAACTTTTGTTGAATTCACACCTTGAAATTGGTACAATAATGCTTGAATGGGGGGATCAGTAATGGGAAAAACAATAAAATGGTGTATGTTGTTCTCTTTAATCATCTTGGTTCTTATGGCTTTGATGAGCTGTATAGGCCAAAAAGGGGGAGGCGCTATCCCCATGACTTTAACTGAACTGGAGGGAATCTGGAAAGGTGAATTGATTCATCATCAAAGGGATGAAGGCATTTACGATGCACAAATGGAAATCACACATGCCAGCGAAACGTGTATGGCTACTGTTACAGTTCACAGCGCACAAGCCAGTGAAGTGATCGGGTTTAACAATCTGTTGATGGAGGGCCAGGTCGTTAAGGACCAGCTTTATCTGGTAAACAGCGCCGAAATGTCTGAAAACCTCCATTTCACATATAATGCAACTTTTGTATTTAGGGATTTTCAAAAAACGACCTTATCAGCAATGATCAGTCGACAAAGCTCTGATGGTACCCATATGAGGACTTTAACGGACATCTGGCTGGGGAATCTTCAAAAATGGACAAATCCACTGATCGAGCCAATTTTTTTCGAAGATCCAGGCCTTGAAAATGTCGTCCGCCAAGCCCAAGGATTTACGGGCGAGCCGACCGGCTGCATTTTTCCGGCTCAAGTAACCGGCATCACTG
>DAOTHY010000010.1:0-24617 GCA_035447925.1 Thermotogota bacterium | reverse complement strand
TTTACGGGCGAGCCGACCGGCTGCATTTTTCCGGCTCAAGTAACCGGCATCACTGAAATCAATGCCGAGAACAAAGGCATCATTTCCCTGGAAGGCCTTCAGCATCTCATCAATCTTCAACGATTGAATATCAAACAAAACCATATAGAAGATTTAAGTCCCATCGAAGATTTACATCAGATCCGGCTGTTAAATTGTTCAATGAACCCCATCAGCGATTGTTCTCCATTACATCATCTGACTCAACTGGAATCGTTGCGCTTTTATCAAACTCAAGTTGCAGATCTATCTCCGCTTGAACCTTTAATTCAGCTCAAAACACTGGATTTTGCAGATGCCTGTGTTCAAGATCTGTCACCGATTCACAATCTGGTTGATATGACTTATCTTAATTGCGGTTATAATCAGATCAATGATCTTTCTCCCATCATACCGTTAATCAACTTGAGAAGCATTTGGCTGATCAGCAATCAAATCGAAAACATCGACCCGTTGTTAGAAAACAGCGGTTTGGGCGCAGGGGATTATCTGGACATTCGGAACAATCTTCTGGATTTGTCACCCGACTCTCAAGATATGCAGGCGATACAGGCCCTCATCGACAGAGGGGTAACGGTGTTTTATCTCGTTCAATAATCTTCCTCATAAAAGACTGAATGGGTCAGCATTTTAAAATCCGATTTTCCGAAAGACTTTACTGAGAAAATCTTCATCCGTCAGGTCTTCGGGTTTTTCATTGCGCAGAAGCATCTTTTTCGCTTTTCTGTCGTTAACCTTCATCCGATGGAGAATATACAGAGATAAAAGATATTCAAAGGGCAGCCAAGTCCCATGGCTGAATGGGGTAATGTATTTTTTGGCATCCTCCAACTGTTCGAAAAGGAGTTTCCTGGTTGGTCTGGGAAGCGTTTCATCAAAAAAGGCATCGATGATCGTGGTATGCGATTGCTGCAATAAATGCGCATAAGCCAAAGGGTCGATTTTTAATAGGGGATGGATTTCTTCGCAATTGATCATTTCTTTAAGGGTCATTCGGTTAATTCGGGGCATTTGCTCTTGGTATGTCTCGTATAAGCGCTTCTGGTCGTTCAGGTAATAGTCCTGACCATACCCGTTTGCCATGAGTTTTCTTGCAAATTTGGTTGCCCTGGACTCATGCATGATCATCCCCATATGGCCTCCGGTGGCAACCATGATGGTTTCTTTGATACGTTTTTCGATGGCAGAAACGATGCATGAAACCATCCCCCCCAAACAATATCCCACCAAGCAATTGTTTTCAAGCCATAAGCCTTCCTGCTGAAGCAAATCGATCGTGGTCATCACGTCTACCACTGCATGCTCCCAAGCCGGAACCATCAAATTCAAGTCCGGCCACAAATAATTCTTACCACTGACGGATTTATCCTCAACCCTGGTGTAATTGCCGGGTGGAATGATGACTGATGAACTGATCCCGGCAGAGGAAAGATGCGTAGCCATCCACAGTAAAAATTTGACATTCCGGCTACCCAGCCCTTGCATGATGATAGCAGAGGCCCTGACATCTCCCTTAGGCTGAAAATTGTACACTTCAACAACCTTCGTCCCGGCTTTTGCCCTTTGATATCTTGTATCGTATCTTAAATAGTTGCATCGGTAATTCTTACCCTTAAAAATATAACCGGAAAGGTATTGAATCTTGCTCCTCTCGTATTGAAAATCAACACGCATCCTGTCCTCCTTTCTTCTCAGTATCAGCTTTGAGATTTTCCTTGTCAGATAATTTGCTTTTTAAAAAGTTAATGGTACTTTCTAAAATCCTGATGGTTTGAAAATCTTTCATAACAAATTCAAAAGCATGGTTCCCCTTTTTATGGACGTAGAATTTGTAATCAACGGAACATTCCTTTAATTTTCTTGCCAATTTAACAGCAGAGGAAAAGGGAACCACATCATCTTCTTTTCCATGGGCCATAAAAACCGGAGGCAAATTGTGACTAACCCAATAAATGGGCGAATAATAGCGATAAACATCATTCATGTTGTCCGGAAGACCTTTCAGGGTAGTGATGGTTGCGAACCTGGCAAACAACGATTTATTATCCTTCTCGAAAATATCATGCAAATCCGAAGGGGTATAGAAAGCCACCACTGTTTGAATACCGCTCATACGGGCCGCCCTTTCTTCGTCGTTTAAAGTTGTTTCTTTTGAAGAATAATAGGCCGCATACAAAAGTGCCAAATGCCCTCCGGCAGATAAACCCATTAAAGCCATGTTTGAGGTATCCAGTCGTAATGATTTCGCCTGTGATTTCACAAATTCCAAAGCATCCGAATAGTCTTTCAGAATATCTTCCATGCGATTGTTGATACCGTATCGGTAGTCAATCGAAACCACCGCAAATCCCTTTGATGCCAGATATTTACTCCATGAAACGTTGTTGGGTTGATTTCTGAAACCTGAAATCCATCCCCCTCCATGGGCAAAAAAGACGACCGGATAGTGTTTTTTCTGTTCATTTGGATACCAACAATCCAATTTAAGGGGGATAGTTGCCGTTTGCTTGTACACATAAGTATCAAAGAGGTAATGCCCTTTGGGCTCAAGGGGAACCCTTCTGGTGAAAAGAAAAAGGATAAATACGACAACAGCCCCAGAAAAGGCAATAGCTCCATTGAAGGCCAGCAGAAAGAAAAAGAGCAGCCATAAATAGAATTTGTTGACCATAAAGTATGATTTTTTAATTCGGTTTATTCCTTTGCTAAATAAAGATTGTTCACTCATCGTCAGAAACATTCCTTTGGCTTTGAATTTCACTACATAAGATTATACTTCAAAAACTCAAAAAACCGATCAGGTTCACACAACAATCGGCTTATACTCGCAGGCTCTTATATGTGGTAAGATTGGATAACACTAAGCATGAAAAGGTGACTGATTTGCAGAAAAAAGGGTTCAAATTTTTATTAGGTGCACTTCTTGCGATGATTATGATTTTTATCATACACGGAATATTTCTTGCCGTTCAGTCTTCATTTTTTCCCGTTGAAAACCTGTTTCATTATTTGACTCAAACCAATTATCAGCCGGAAATATCCGGCTTCTATTACGATTTTCAAGCCACCCATGAAGATCTGGTCTTTCGCTTTGAGATTCCTGCTGAAAATGATGCCATTATGATTAAAAGTGGGTTTGAGCAAAACGTAACCTGGTCAGTTGTACCGTTTAATCCATCCAGCGCTCTACACGATTCAATCGGCAACATCCGGCTTTTACCCGAAAAGGGTTGGCAAATGCTGGATCTACGCCAGATGGAAAAGCCAACGGTCATTTTGTTAGAGTTAAAAAAAGGCGGCAGGCTGATACTCAATTCAACACCGTTAACCGGAAAATTAGAATACTTAAAATTTTTCTCCCGCTTCAGCAATTTGTTCTCGGATCAATTCGTCATGATCATATCCGGCATGAGTTTTCTTCTGGCGTTTATCATGTTCTCCATAGGCCGTGTGAACCACGAATTATCCAAATCCTATTTTGCCCTGGCTGTCTCCCTTTGTTATTACGGCGTTCTATTCTTTATATCCGGAACTTTCTTAAACAACGAGGGTTATCTTTACAGCATGCTGCAAGATACACAGGGTGCTTTCTTGTTTCTGAACAAACTCTTGACACTCCTGAGTATTGCCTTTACCGTCGCTCTATTTTTTGGTATCGAATACTTTATTTTGAAAAGCTGGAAATACACCAAGTTCCTTATTTTTCTCAACATAATCGGTTTTCTTCTGTCTCTAATGGGTGTACCGTATATGATCACGGTTATTTCCTTTATCAATTTCCTTTTTTTTGCCGTCATCGCTTATCAGTCTGAATTCATACTGTTCACATTTTTGGCCTTTGTCAGACCGGTAGGGGAAATCGTCAATGTCTTTTCGAACCGATTGTATTCCCTTTATCCGTTCAGTTTCAATGAAATTACTTTCTTTATCGTTTTTATAGGATTTGGCACCTTTTTCATCATGGATTACAACAGAAAACAAAGGGAAATCAACGACAAAAATCAGGAATTGTGTGCCTCAAATCAAGAAATTTTAGCCATGAATCAGGAATTGGAAAGTTCCTATCTTGAGATAGAAAAACTGAACAACGAATTGGAAGCCACAGTATTTAAACGCACCCAGCAACTCCAAAGAAGCATGTACTCGATGCAAACATTGCTGAACAACACCGATGAAGGGTTCATGAAATTCGATGCTTCCCTGATTATTGAACCCGAATACAGCCGGGAATGCCTGTCCATATTTAACGCCTCAATCGACTATCATTTTTTCCCAGCCCTCATTCTATCCCAAACCCCTGAGGAGATCCCATTCCTTACCGAAACCCTTCGAGCCGTTATCAACGAACCATCCGATAACAAAAGAGAGATTCTGATTTCTCTACTGCCCGATCTGGTCAATCGACAATCCAAAATCCTCTCTCTGAAATATCGTTTGATCAGAGAAAAAACATTCTCGGAAGAAATTAGTCCGGATGATTTTGAAAAAGGCTTCCAAGAAAGATCAAAAATCATGGTCATGGTCCGAGACATCAGTGAAAAGGTCAAACTCAAAGACCGTTATGAAAAAGAAAAGGAGTTATTTGAACAAATTGTCAAAATAATGGCAAACTCGGAAAATTTTGTGGAATTAAAAGAAGATTACAGACAATTCTGGGAAGAAGTGGCACAGATGCATGCCGAACCACCTGAAGCTGCTCACACGCAACCATTTCCCATCAATCAGGTTTTCAGAAGCATCCACACCTTGAAAGGCAATTTTGCCAGCTTCGGTTTTCGCCTGCTGGTTGAAAAACTTCATCAACTTGAATCAACCTTAAAAGACCATAAAGAAAAGGCCGCTGATATTCTGTTTAACATCATCCATTCAGGTGAAGATACCAAATGGTTAGATGATGAGATGCAAAGTGTTTACGAGTACATTAGCCCCCAAATCCTTGAACGTCAAATAGATCTGAGCAAAAAGAGAAATTCACTTGTAAAAATCAAAGAACTTTTAAGTGGAACACCCAGTCCTGACCAACTCAAGGAAGCCAGAACCCTGTTGGATGAAATGGAAAAAACAAGTTTCGAAGATCTTTTTGAACCCACCAAAAACCTTGTTTTATCGACTGCCCAACGGCTCGACATTCAAATAAAATCCTTTGATGTCAAGGGAGCCAATATTTTCGTAGACAAGCACAAGCTCAAACCGTTGTTGAAAACATGCATTCACCTGTTTAGAAATATCCTCGACCACGCCATCGAAGATCCCGAGCAAAGACTTGAAAGTGGAAAGGATCCCGGCGCAACGATAAAGGTTCATGCATATCGAAAGGGCTCCTTCTTAATGATCGATATAACAGATGACGGCCGGGGCATCGACCGGGATTTGGTCTTTTCTAAGGCGCTTGAAAAAGGGTTTTTAAAAGGGACTTCTCAGGAATGCGCTCCCTTTCACTTGGAAGACATCATATTTCAAGAAGGTTTTTCCACGAAAGATAGTCCCACAGATATCTCCGGCAGAGGCATAGGCTTGAGTGCCGTCAAAAATGCCGTTGAAAGTCTTTGCGGAACGATCAAAATCAAAACCGAAAAAGGACTGGGAACAACTTTTTCCATCATCATCCCGGAAGACCTCATGTAACCCGGATTAAAACAAGCCTCGAACCAGACTGATGGCATCTTCGGGACACACCTCATGGCAAACGTAACAACGGATACACTTGGAATAGTCGATCTGTAAAGGGTCTATGTCAATCGCTTTCAGCGGACAGCTTTGCTCGCACCTGCGGCATTTGATACATTTTCCTCCATCAATTTGAGGTCTTTTCTTGAACCGGTTAAAACGATTACTGATAAAATGTAACCCTGAAAAAACCAAATGGGTTGTCGGTAAAACCATTGAACCGGACCATTCTCCCTGGATTTTGTATTGAGGAATACACTTCTTTTTGGCGGCTTCCATGAGGATTGGATTTTTTTTTCGGTCTATGCCCAGCGAAATGGTAATGGCATCGTCCAAAGCAAATGGATTTTCACTGATAAAAATGACGCCTAACGATTTGGGGGTTCCATTGGAGGGACCGTTTCCCTCATGAGCAATCAGCCCATCAACGATGCTCAAAGTTGGATTAACGGCAGAACAAATCTCCACCATCAATTTAGCAAAGTGGTTGGTGTTCAGGGCCTTGAAATGCCAAGACGCCTTTTCCTTTCCAGGAACACACCCAAAAGTATTTTTTACCGCCAATGTGAGCATGGTCAAGGAATGGGTTTTCATCTTGGCCAGATTCACAATCTTATCCGCTTCCAGTACGCATTTGGAAAGATTGAAATCGTATTCCCCGTCGTGATCAACTCGGACCGGCTCATCGAATTCAACAAAATCCACCCGGTGCTTTTCACACACTTCAATCAAACCCGTCTGTTGCGCAACCCGGTACCCATTTCCATCCGGCGGACTATCTCCCACAAAAGGTTTTGTCCCAATATCCTTCAAAAAATGCAAAATCGCATCCAATGTCTTAGGATGCGTTGTCACCCCTTTTTGGATATCTCTGGCACTCAACAGGTTTGGTTTGACGAGAACCCTGTCCCCTTTTTTGAAAAGATGAGCATACTGATCCAGAACCTTCCTCAAACATTCAGCACCTTTGGTATACATCTCATTCATGGGCAATCGGTGATCAACACTGAGAATCCGAACCTGCTCAATGTCCGATTTTCGCATATCTTCGGTGAATTGATTTTTAACAGTCATCTGTACTCCATTCTCTTTGTGAGTTGGACTATTCATAATATTCCAACAGCATTCTCTCGTATTCGGCCGTGCGTGGAGAAAAAAATCCTGTTTCTTCCTCCCCTGTCAAATCGATCTCTTTGATCACTTTTGTAGGTTTTTTGGATAGGATGAAAATCCGTTGTGCAAATACAACAGCCTCCCTTATCCCGTGCGTTACCAGAACGGCAGTCCAACGCTGTTGTCTTTGAATCCGTTTGACAGCTTCCATTAATTTGATATTGGATTTCAAATCCAAATTTTGAAAAGGTTCGTCAAAAAAAATGATATCCGGATCAACAATCAATGCCCTGGCCAGATTTGCCCGCTGTTGCATCCCGCCGCTCAACTTGGAAGGATGATGCTTGGTAAAATCCTGCAATTCCACCAGTTCCAACGATCGCCGCACTTTCTCTTCGTCATTAGAAACAAACAGAAGGTTATTCAATAAACTACTCCACGGAATCAGACGAGGCTCCTGAAAAACAAACCCGGCTTGACGGTAATACCCCTCAACTTTACCGGAATAGTCATTGATCAATCCGGACAAACATCGGAGAAGGGTTGTCTTGCCGCAGCCTGAAGGTCCTAAAAAAGCTACCCTTTCGGATTTTTTGATAGCTATCGACAAATGGGCCAGGACTTGCAAATCTCCGAAATGTTTGCATAAATCTTGGGTTCGAATCATTATGTCCATATGCCGTATCCTTTCTCATACAATCGGTTGATAATCCGGTCAAACAGATATTCCAGCAAGAACCCTGAAATAACGGCCACCGAAGTAAAAGCAAATACTGTGGGGGTTTCCAGATAAAATTTTGCCCAGGAAATATGAATTCCAAGACCGCTGTCTCCAGCCATAAATTCAGCAACAATCGCCACTTTCCACATGGTGCCCAAACTCACCCTTACCGATGAAAGCAAAAACGGAACGATGGATCCCAAATAAACCTGCCTGAAAATCCTCGATCTGGGCACTTGATAAACATGCGCCATCTCGATGAGCTTCACATCGATGCTCTTGACCCCTTGAGCGATATTGTAGATGATCAAAGGCAAAAGCGTGGTGACAATGATGAAAACCGGTGCCTGCCATCCCATTCCCCAAATAACAATCACACTGGATAACCAGGAGACAATGGGCATCGAACGCAATACCATAGTCGAGGGTTTGATCCACTCTTCAAATCTTTTGGAAACACCCATCACAATTCCAATGGGTGTACCAATCAACAGGGCAATCCCCAACCCTTCAATGGATTTTAGAAAAGTCAGAAACAATGCCGGTAACAACTTACCTGATTGAAACGCTTGTACAATCTTTGCCAATACTTCAAACGGAGATGGGATGATCAGCGGCTGAGCAACAATCAACGACATTATCCACCAGAATAAAAACAAAAGGCACACCCCGACCAACCAGTCGGGTATGCGCCTTTTATCTTTTGAAAGAGGCTTATTGTGCGTAAAAGCCCTCATTAGGTACCGGTATGGACGAATCGACGGCATTGACTTGTTCCATAAAGCGCTGTACTTCATCCTTGACTTTAAGAACCGTTGAATAGCTGTATAAAGATCTGGCAAGAGATTGTTTCATGATGGGTGCAGGCATTCCACTGAAATACTTCGTGGTCAATTCAACCGCTTCATCCACGTTGTTCATGGCAAAGTGAATCGAATCTTTGACCGAATTCAAAGCGGAGACAATTTCCAAAGGTCTCTCTTCCAATGCCTCTTTTCTCACAAACACACCCGTTATAGGCACCCTGTAAACGCCTGTGGCATCTCCCCAAATTTGTTGCATATCCAAAGCAATCTGACTGCCCTGTACTTTAGTCAAGGCTAAAGAAACAAAAGGCTCCGGCAAAACGGCCGCCTTTATCTTCCCGGCAACCATTAAACCGATGATTTCCGGTGCGGTGGCGTATTTAATATTAACACGATCAACGCCAAGACGGTTAAATTCGTATCGCATTAAGACATCTCCGGT
Organism: Thermotogota bacterium; assembly: GCA_035447925.1. Classification (GTDB taxonomy): domain Bacteria; phylum Thermotogota; class Thermotogae; order MWEM01; family MWEM01; genus JASUTC01. Next base: position 15,829 of record DAOTHY010000010.1, on the reverse strand, counting down.
TTGACCCTGTCCCTGAGGCGTGTAGATCTCAACACCTGCCAGGTCTTTCATCGTTTCAACTTTGATGTCTTTCGTAACAAGATAAAAGCTCTTCCATAGCGTTACAGCCGCTAACTGAACATCCATTCCCTTATCATACAGCAATTCACCCAAAGCAACCGGCGTAATCACAATATCTACATCTTTTGTCACCAGCTGTGCGGTAATCTGATCGAATGAGCTCCAGAATGCAATATTCATCTGCGATTGTGTCTCAACTTTGTCCTCTAAAATTCCCACCAGTGAAACAATCGTAGGCCCTACCGGTGATAAAACGTTAACTTGGGAAAAAACCATCACCATCATCATCGTTAAAAAAACCAGCATCATTAAACCTTTTTTCATCATTTTCCCCCTTTAGCAAATTAATCGATACCGTATAAGACGTTTTTCTCCCTAACACTTGATCCTAATTCAAGCAGGGTTATCGTCATATGAGAATTGATTCTCAATCAGTAGTGTATCACAAAAAAACCTAAATCGCTTTTTTTATCCGACAATTTCCTCAAACAGAAAGCACTTCAAACCAACTAACCCTTGTGAATCAATGCTTAGCCATTCCCTTTCTGTGCTTTCTCATGGTACAATAGGTTATCCGTCACTCGGGAGGGTTCAACCGTGGAACAATCCTATGATTTAATGCAGTATATCATCAAACACGATCCTAACGCTATAACGGTTTTGGATAAGCATCTCAGGTATATCTACGTCAGCGAGCGCTTCTTAAAAGATTACAAGCTTGAAGAAAAAGACATCATCGGAAAATATCATTACGAGGCTTTTCCGGATATTCCTGAAAAATGGCGTGAAAGCCATCGTCGGGCATTAAATGGAGAAGTCACCCGTTCAGAAGAAGACTATTATGAAAAGGCAGACGGATCTGTTGAATATACCCGATGGGAGTGCCGCCCCTGGTATTTGCCAAATCAAGAGATTGGCGGGATTGTTTTATACACCGAAGTCATCACGGAAAGAAAACAAGCGGAAAAACACCTTCAGGAAAGCCGGGAAAGGTATCGTCAGTTGTTTGACAATTCGCCTGTGGTCATCTGGGAAGAAGATCTTTCACAAGTCAGAGAACACTTGAACCGTTTAAAAAGACAGCACAAAGACCTGGAAGTTTTTTTTGTAAACAACCCCAAAGAGGTTATCAATTGTTTTGCCAAAATGAAGATCGTTGATGTCAACGACTATTCTCTCGACTTTTACGGCGCCCCATCAAAAGCCTATCTGATCGAACATGCCCATCAACTGTTCACTCAAAGGGCCATCAATAATTACATTCGGATTTTAAAGGCTGTGGCAGACAGAAAACTTTACTTCCGCATGGAACACGAAACCAACACATTCAATCAAGGTATTAAAAACGTCATCATTGAGATCAGAATTCCTGAAAAATACAAAGAGACACTGACCAGAGTCTATGTCACCACCACTGATATCACCAAACAAAAAAAGACGGAGGAAGCCCTTCGGGAAAGCGAAACAAAATTCAGAACACTTTTTGAAGGCCAATCAGCCATACAGCTAATTCTTGATCCCGAAACCGGTATGATCGTAGATGCCAATCAAGCGGCAGTTGATTTCTACGGATGGTCTGTTGATACGTTAAGGCGAATGAATGTCGGTGATTTAAGAGCCCATCCATCCAGAAAGACATTAATAGAACTAAAAAAAGCTATCGAAAACGGAAAAGCTTACTTTGAATTTAATAATAAACGGGCCGACGGAACATTCGTAGACGTAGAGGTTTTCAGCAGTCTGGTTATCATAGACGGCAAAAAGATGATTCATAACATTGTTCACGATATTACAGAAAAGAAACGGGCAGAGCGAGAAATAGTCATTGCAAAAGAACAGGCGTTGGCAGCAAGCAAGGCAAAAAGTGAATTTTTGGCCAATATGAGCCATGAACTGAGAACTCCTCTGAATGCCATCATCGGATTCAGTGAGTTACTTCATGATACGGCTTTGGATAGCACCCAAAAAAAATATGCCGATATCATCGTCAATGCCGGAGAGTCGTTGTTGTCCATTATCAACGATATCCTGGATTTTTCAAAAATCGAAGCCAACAAACTGGAATTATTCCCCGAAAAGCTCTCCTTAACACAACTCATCGAAGACACTCTCAACCTCATCCGATTCAAGGCCTATGAAAGGGGAAATCGTTTATTTGAAGAGCTTTCGGGTGATATCCCCAAATATGTCGTTGCAGATTTGAATCGATTAAAGCAAATACTGCTCAACCTGATCGGAAACGCAGTCAAATTCACAGAAAAAGGAACCGTCACACTCAGGGTCAACACCCTCTCGATCGACTCGGCTAATCAAAGGGTAAGTTTGCTTTTTTGTGTACAGGATACCGGGATCGGAATCAAGGAAGAAAATCGTGAGAAGATATTTGAAGCCTTTAATCAGGAAGATTATTCCATCACACGGAAATTCGGTGGAACCGGATTAGGTCTGGCAATCACCAATCGCCTGTTACACATGATGAGCTCCGCACTCACCTTTGAATCCGAAGAAGGTAAGGGTAGTACCTTTTGCTTTAATCTGACGCTACCATTTGAGAACGAATAAGTCTAAAATCATCGCCAGAGCAAAACGAGTCGAATCCAAAGCCCCATGAAAAAAACCCTCCGCTCTGGAGGGTTAAAGGAGTGCAATCTATGTGAAGTGTTGTTCGTCGTTGTCTTTCTCTGCTTTTCCGGATGCTGCTTTTCTTAATGTTAGAACCTGTTGATGAGGTCGTAAACCCTGAGGCTGTTCTGTTCCATCAGTCGGTCGAAACTGCTCTGAACGTTTGCATTCTTCCTGATTCTGTCAATTCTTTTGATCTGTTTTTTCATTTTTCTACACCTCCTGGATTATTTTTTTTCTTTCTTCGTTTGAAGAACCTTTTTTTAAATTCTCTCAACGATCTTCAAGTATAGTGTACTATCTCAACTCAGGTCCAGGTCAACACCCCTGTAAATTAACATTCTGTAAAAAAGGCCCGATATCTCAAGTACACTCCAGTCTTAATAAATCTTCATCCATTCACATCAAACGATCACTTTTTCATACCACCTTTTCATTTCTCATTTGTTGCGTGTTATAATCCTTTGGTCGATTACATTAAACATCCACTGGAACAAAAAGGATTCTTGTCTATTGTTGGATCGTGCAAACGATTTCGTGAATCCAAATTGTTCGGCAACGGGAGGAAAGTCATCAGAATCTTTTTGTTCGGATATTACGGAATGAACAATTACGGTGATGAAATGCTTTTCAGAAGCATCATCAAGCTACTGAAAGAAGTGGGGATTCAAGAATTGAATCTTCTGTACCCGAAAGCGGGGTCCAGAAAAATCGGTGGTATCATGATCAAGCATATCCCAAGAAACTCGCCGATAACCATTTTCAAAGCGATCAAAGAATCCGACATGATCATAGGCGGGGGAGGAAACATCTTCCAGGATGAAACCAGCACAAGGAGTTTCCTTTACTATAGATGCCTTGTATCAACCGCTCTGTTTTACAAAAAACCGGTGTATTTGTTAGGTCATGGAATCGGTCGAATCCATTCCAAAAAGAATTATGCTCGTTTGAGAAAGATTTTAAGCAACGAGTTATGCACCGGTTATTTTCGTGATACGATTTCTTATCGCTATGCAAGAACATGCAGTGAACGGCACCGGCGCGGAACCGATTTGGGGTATTATTTTTTACAAAACCGTTTACCCTCGAAAAGAATACCTTCAAGAATCGGCGTTTTTCTCAAACGCCCTTGGCTGAATCCGGAAGATTTTGTTCAACCATTTAAAGAAGAGGGACTAAATGAAGTTCATTTTTTTGTTGCTTTTCCTGAGCAGGATTTAGGTGCCGCAGAACTGTCGGGACAACGTTTTGGAAAACACTTTGATTCTGCCGTTAAAGTGGGAGAAGTGAACGAGATCACGGACCAGGCCTCTTCTTGCTCTCTGATTATCTCGGAAAGGCTTCACGGTTCCATCATTGCTTCCCATTTTGGTATTCCTTTTTTAAGTTCGGACACGTTCAAAATGCGTTCCTATTTCTCAGATATGGAAGGCTATCATGCCTTTTTTAAAGATAAATCCATTTCAGAAATCGCTTACGCTTTTTCGAAACTGAAAGAAATTAATTTTGAACAAAACAATGCGCAATTTATGAACCGAAATCAGGCCCGGTTAAAGGCCATGAAAAAATGGTTAAAAGTCCAAATAAGCGGAATATGAAACCTCTATTCCATAAAATAATGAAATTCCAAATGTAAGATGTTGAGAAGATTGTGATTGATTGAAGGGAGGAACAGAACAAAATGGCGGTATTGACTTTCCCCGGTGGAATTCACCCCCCGGAAATGAAAGAGTTATCTCAAAGCGCCCCTTTGGAAAGAATGCCTTTGCCAAAGACGGTGTATTGTTTTGTGCATCAAAATCTCGGAGCGCCACCAAAACTTCTATGTGAACCAGGCGACAAAGTTAAAACAGGACAGGTCATTGCCGAGCCTTGCGGTAAGGTCTCGGTTCCTTTACATGCTCCCGTAACGGGTACTGTCAAAGAAATCATCAAGATGATGCATCCGGCTCAGAAGAAAAAATTGGATGTTATTGTCATTGAAAGAACAGCTGAAGATGAATGGCAACTGATGCCCTCAATTGACTTTACCACTGCCGGGCGTGAAGAACTGTATCAAAGGATCCTGGATGCCGGAATTGTGGGTTTGGGTGGAGCAGCATTCCCCACACATGTGAAATACAACACGACACTGGTTAAACCGGCAGACCTAGTGATTATCAACGGTGCTGAATGTGAACCTTATTTGACCATCGATCACCGTTTGATGCTTGAAAAAGGCGAAGAAATCCTGAATGGATTGCGGATTCTCATGAAAATCGCAGGCGCTAAAAAGGGTATCATCGGCATCGAAACCAACAAACCCGATGCCATTGACAATATGCGGAAAATGGCTTCTCACGATGATCATATTGACGTAATCGGTGTTAAAACAAAATACCCGCAGGGAGCTGAAAAACAACTGATTTACACCACGACCAGAAGAAAGGTACCGGTTGGCGGGCTGCCCATCGATATCGGTGTGGTTATGAATAACGTGGGAACAGCTGTTGCCACTTCGCAAGCCGTCACAAATGGCATGCCGTTGATTGAAAGAGGGGTAACCATTACCGGTGAAGGCATCAACAATCCCAAAAACGTCATGGTCAGAATTGGCACTCCCATATCAGAACTCATACAGTACGCAGGCGGTTACAAGGGTGAGCCTGAAAAGGTCATCGCCGGAGGTCCCATGACAGGACCCGCTCTTACTTCCACTGAAACACCGGTAATGAAAAGCACATCCGGAATACTGGTCTTGCCAAAACCCGATAAAGCACCAAGACCCTCAAAACCTTGCATCAACTGCAATCAGTGCGTCGAGGTCTGTCCCATGGCTTTGGAACCTAATTTTCTGGTGAAACTATGTGAGGCCAAGAAATACAATGACGCCGTGGAAATGAACCTGTTTTCATGTATTGAATGCGGTGCATGCGCTTACATCTGCCCGGCAAGAATCGATCATGTAAAAACTTATCAATTGGCAAAAAGAGTTTATAATACGTTGAAAGGGAGGAAATGATATGGCTCAAATCTTTCCGTCCGCATCCGCTCCGCACATCCGCACATCCGACAGTGTCAGCAAGATCATGTTGGATGTTCTGATCGCTCTTATCCCAGCTGTCATCGTCTCCGTTTTCGTATTCGGCTGGTCTGCATTGGTCCTGTGTCTGATGGGTGTGATCGTTGCCGAAGCATTGGAACTGTTCATCATGAAAGTCCTGCGTAAAAAGAAGGATTTCATACCCGACGGCAGTGCAGCTGTCACCGGTCTTTTGTTGGCCATGAATATGCCAGCTGGCTTTCCATGGTACCTCTTCATCATCGGCATTCTGGTAGCCATCGGTCTTGGAAAGCACGTTTACGGCGGACTGGGTTCTAATCCATTTAACCCGGCTTTGGTGGGCAGGATTTTCCTGGTCATCTCTTTCCCGGCTGCTATGAGCAATTACTATAAACCCGGGATTTGGAAAACCATCGATTCACTTTCAACTGCCGCTTCCCCTGTTGTCACCGGCGCCACACCCATGGGGCTTTTAAAAGAAGGCGGACTTCAAAACGCTTTGCAAAACCACACTTACATGGATATGTTCCTGGGCAACACCGGCGGGGCATTGGGTGAAGTCTGCGCCTTGGCGTTGATCATAGGATTTGTCTATTTATTGGTGAAAAAACACGTTTCCTGGCATATTCCAGTTGCCTATATCGGCACGGTGCTGGTCATTTCTTCGGTTTTTTATCTCATCAACCCCGATCAATACGGCACTCCACTTTATCATCTGCTGGGTGGCGGGCTGATGCTGGGAGCCTTGTTCATGGCGACGGATATGGTCACCAGCCCCTCAACGGTGAAAGGGTCACTGATTTACGGAATGGGATGTGGCATCATCACCATGCTGATCCGTATCGCAGGCGCATTACCGGAAGGTGTGGCCTTCTCCATTCTCATCATGAATGCCGTCAAACCTTTGATTGACCGGTGGACACGAAGACGTCCCTTTGGCGCATTGAAAAAGGAGGCGCAATAGTATGGGCAATTATCTGAAAATAGGTTTCACACTCATGGCTTTCTCCATCGTTGTTGCCCTATTACTGGCAACGGTTTACACTATTACTGCCGATCCCATAGCTCTGGCGGAATTGAACGTCAAGCTGGAGTCCATCAAAACCGTCTTAACGGATCCGATCAACGGAACATTGCTGATAGAGGAAAGCGATATCCCTCAATCCCAAGAAAAACTCAATGAGAAAATCTGGAAAAAAGTTGACTCGGATAACCTGTATGAAAGCAGCCGTTACAACGGTTACTGTTCATCCCCAGCTTACAAGTTTACTCTGAAGGACGGCCGAGAGGCTTACATTTTCAACGGCGCATCGGTGGGATACGGTGGATATGTGAGTATCATGTGTTCGTTTGTAGAGCAGGAAGGATCCCTACAGATGTTAAGGCTGGAGGTATTGGATTATTCACAGGAAACTCCGGGATTAGGGGCTAAAATCGCTGAAGAAGCAGTAAAAGAAAGATTTTTCAATATTCCGCAATCGGGATTAACAGCCGGCGTGATCGTTGACAAAGATTCCGGCAAGAGCCCTGCAAAGACCGCTGCCGAGGAAAAAAACAATAAAAAAGAGGGGATCATCAGCGTCAGTGATCTCATGACGGGGGCAACCATCACCCCAAGGGGTGTGGCGAACGCCATTAACACGATGGTAGAATACTTAGAGCAAACCATTGGGGGTGATGAATGATGGCAAAAGAACAATCCCAATTAACCAACGGCATGTTCACCAATAACCCGATTTTTGTCCAAGCATTGGGAATGTGTCCCACACTAGCTACAACCACCAACGCCACCAACGGATTGGGAATGGGAATGGCCACGTTGTCTGTTTTAATCATGTCAAACATCGTTATTTCATTGATCCGCAAACTGGTACCCGACAAGATAAGAATACCGGTGTATATCATTATCATTGCGGGATTTGTAACCATGATCGATTTGCTGATGCATGGCTTTCTATACGACTTGTGGAAAACTCTGGGGCTGTTTATCCCCTTAATCGTAGTCAACTGCGTCATATTGGGACGTGCGGAAGCTTACGCTAGCCATAACGGTGTTTTTAAGTCCATCCTGGACGCATTGGGAATGGGACTGGGTTTCGCAGGAGCACTCATTTTACTGGGTTCAGTCAGGGAGATTCTGGGTGCCGGCAGCTGGTTTGGCATCCCATTGTGGGGAGACGCCTTTAACGTCTTTATCATGATCCTGCCCCCTGGAGCCTTTATCACGCTGGGTCTACTTGCAGCCACGTTCAATTGGATGGGCATTTCCCGTGAAGAAAGAAAAAAGAAGAAAGAACAAGCCGCAAAGAAGGCAGGTGAAACAGCATGAAGATATTTCTGATTTTCATGTCGGCCATACTGGTCAACAACTTTGTTCTGCAACGATTCTTGGGAATCTGTCCCTTTTTGGGGGTATCGAAAAAGATCGACACGGCTGTTGGTATGTCTTTGGCCGTTATTTTTGTCATGGTTCTGGCCAGTGTCATCACGTGGCTTCTTAACGGATTACTGGTGATAATGGGTTTGAGTTTTTTAAAAACCATCGTCTTTATCTTGGTTATCGCTTCCTTGGTACAGTTTGTTGAAATCTTTTTGAAGAAAGTTTCCCCGGGTTTGTATGAGGCACTGGGTATCTTCTTACCGTTGATCACAACCAACTGCGCCATTTTAGGATTGGCATTGCTGAACATACAAAACAACTACGGACTGCTGGAAACGATATTCAATTCGTTGGGTGCGGGATTCGGATTCGGATTGGCATTGATTTTATTCGCCGGTATTCGAGAACAACTTGATTTCGCAGACATTCCCAAGCCTTTCAAAGGGCTTGCCGGAACGCTGATCACCGCTGGTATTTTATCCATGGCATTCGTCGGCTTCAGCGGCATGATCAAATTATAAGCTCATTTATAAAGGCGGTGATGATATGATTTTCATCAATAGTATCATTTTACTGGGGGCCTTAGGCCTGGTATTTGGGACGTTCCTGGCTTTTGCGGCAAAAAAATTCGAAGTGAAGGAAGACCCCAGACTGAAGAAAATGATGGAAGCCCTCCCCGGTGTCAATTGTGGTGCATGTGGCTATCCTGGCTGTGAAGCCTTTGCAAAGGCTGTTCTCAAAGGGGATGCTCCGCATGATGGTTGTCTTCCCGGCAAACGGCAAGGGGTTCCTGAAAAGATCAAAAAAATCATGGAAGAATGAGAAATAAAGAAAAAGGCGCTCATAAGAGCGCCTTTTTCTTTAAAACACCCACACTAATCCCTCCCCTTATTCATTCTGTTAAAAAAAACCATTATCTGATATTGAAATATATGTATGAATTATGTATAATAATTATGGTTAAATAATTAAATATTTATAAGACTTGGAGGAGAAAAAATGAAAAACACAGATGTATTGGTTATTGGCGGTAGCGCAGCCGGTATCGTTGCTGCTGTAACTGCCAAAAGCCACAATCCGGAAGTTTCAGTCACGGTCATTCGAAAAGAAGAACAAGTGGTAGTGCCCTGTGGCATTCCCTATATCTACGGCTCGCTTGAAAATAGCAATCAAAATGTTATACCTGATGCAACACTTGAGAAAGCCGGTGTAGACTTACTCATCGACGAAGTGGTATCGGTTGATTTGAATGCAAAGAATTGTTCCACCAAATCAGGAGAAACCCTTTCCTTTGACAAGATCATCTTTGCCACAGGATCCATGCCAAAAGTTCCAAAGTGGTTGAAAGGAAGTGATCTTGAAGGGGTCTACACCATCCCCAAAAATAAAGTCTCACTAGACCAGCTGGCCAGCCAGGTACCAGGAGCAAAGAAGATCGTCGTCATCGGCGGCGGTTTTATCGGTGTGGAAGTCTCCGATGAACTCAATAAGGTCGGAAAAGATGTCACATTGGTTGAAGTATTGGAGCATGTTCTGGGTGCTGTCTTTGATAACGATATTGCCGAAAAGGCCGAAAATGTTCTGAAAGCAAGAGGCGTTAATGTGAAAAGCGGATCCGGTATCAAAGAGATCACCGGACAAGGAAAGGTCACTGGTGTAACACTTGAAAACGGAGAAAAGCTGGAAGCGGACATTGTGATCCTGGCCATGGGTTATATTCCAAATACCGATTTGGCAAAAAGTGCTGGTTTAGAGTTGAATAGTTACGGACAAATCAAAGTTGATGAATACATGAGAACCGAGTGTACAAATGTATTTGCCGTGGGAGACTGTGCTCAAAAGCATGATTTTATCACAAGGCGAGACACCCCGTCCATGTTGGCTTCAACCGCCTGTGCTGAGGCAAGGATTGCCGGTATTAACCTATACAACATCTCTGTCACCAAGAATTTCAAAGGAACGGTTTCCATCTTCTCGACCGCAATCGGTAACGATGCTTTCGGCGTAGCCGGACTCAACCGCTCACAGGCAGAGAAACAAAACATACCAGCTGTCTGCACCAAATTTGAAGGTGTGGACAAACATCCCGGCAAGCTCCCAGGAACCCACTCACAAATGGTAGAATTGGTCGTAGCAAAAGATTCGGGTCTCGTATTGGGCGGCACAGTAACCGGCGGGCTAAGTGCTGGAGAATTAGTGAATATCATCGGCTTTGCCATTCAAAACAACATGACCGTTTACGATATCCTGACTGCACAAATCGGAACCCACCCGCTTTTAACAGCGCCGCCAACTGCTTATCCGTTGATCAAAGCAGCTGAAATTGCCGTAAAAAAGCTGAAAAATTAGGTCACTTTTGATCTATTAAAATGAAAATGCTCAAATGATAATCATTTGAGCATTTTTTATGGTTAATCATGAATCAAAAAACCCTTTAAAAAGGAGGGTGTCATGGAATACGAATGGCTTAAAAACGAAAAAAAGAAAGGGGACTTGTTTTTACTCTATCAGTCGTTGGGCTGGCAGGATATTGTACAGCTAAATCGATCCACTCTAAAAAAGGCTATGGATAACAGTTGGCTGGTGCTTTATGTTTATGAAAAAGACCGATTGATCGGCACCGGCAGGGTCATCTCTGATGGCGTAATGAACGCCTATATCTGTGGAATCGGAGTTGAGGAAGCTTTCCGCAATCAGGGAATTGGGTCTGCCATACTGAATGCTCTTGTAGAAAAATGTTCTGCTGAAAAACTTCACATCCAACTATTTTGCGAGGAACATTTGAAAAGGTATTATGAAAACAAAGGATTCCAGGTTTTTGCAGTCGGTATGAAAAAGGATGCCCTGTGATAAATGATATAATGGTCAATGCTTTTCTGAAAATAAACATGAAATGAAAATGGGGTGATGCTTTTGAAAAAGGCTTTGATGGGTGGTCTCGTTCTGCTGATCGCACTCTTTTTTTCGGGATGTTTTCTTTTTGAAAATGAAGTGCCCGAAGCCTGCAATAGGGGCGAACTGGTCTGTCAATCCCAATCCATAGCTTACTCGGCGGTGGATATGATACTGGCAGGAAAGCAGTTTTTACTCGGCAAGCAAGATACATATTGCTGGAATACACAACTTTTCATTGCCGATTACTCTGAAGGCGGCTTTACGACGATGGCGGCGGGAAGAGAAAATCCGGCAAATCCTCTATTCAATTTGCCGGATGAACTGTTTAAACCACCCTATGACACCACCATCCCGTCCCTGTTTGACGGAGAGCATAACGTCGATGAGATTCGTGCAAGCTATTCGAATAACGGTGTTGGAAAGCCCAGTGAGATTTTTAAGGAAAAGCTGTTTACGGATTTGGTCAACGATCCGTCGGAAGTATCAAAAGCCCTGAAAGACAACGACCTTTACAACACCTGGATTCCGGATCAAAATACATTCCCCTTGTTCATGTTTCATAGCTCAACGGATGAAACCGTTCCGGTTGAAAATTCTCGAACCGCAAAAGCCTGTTATGATGCGCACAACAGTGGAGAACAGGTGTTTAATCATGAATTGGCCACAGGAAACCACATACAGTCCCATCTTCCGTTGTACATTTTGGCCTATCTGTGGATGGCCACTTTCAAGGAATAACATGGACGTTTTTATCATGCGCCACGGACAATCCCAGGCGGACCTCGAGGACCGGCACGAAGGACGAGCGGATTTTGAACTGACCCCATTAGGTATCAAACAAGCCCAAGCTCTCGGAGAATGGTTGAAGCAACATTACCGAATTGAAAAGATCTTCAGTTCCACTTTAAAAAGAGCATCTAAAACCGCTCAAATCATTTCCAAAATTACCGAAGCGGATGTGGATTTCGACGAAACCCTTATGGAATGGGATAACGGTTTATTGGCTGGTCTGTTCAGAGAAGAGGCTGCCAAACGATTCCCGAACCCACCCGGGGGAAGAAAGCCTCATGACACGCATGCGCAAACCGAATCCATGATCAACTTTCGGGCGAGGGCGGAAACCTTCTGGTCAAAGTTCCTTCATGAATTGAATGAAAGCTCCAACAATAAACAGATTGGTATTTGTTCACACGGCGGAATGATCAATATGCTTCTCAGAAGTTTGCTGAAACTTCCGGTCAACCAGGAGATGACATTTACGACAGGCGATACGGGGGTTCATTATGTGAAAATCACACAAAACAAAAGAACCATCATGTATCTCAACCGACAGGATCATTTAATTGGAGATTTTCAGCAGACCCTATCGTTCTAACATTCTGTTGTCTCATAGGCTTGTATTGTCCAAAAAGTGAGAGAATGCGCCATCTAACTTTTGCAAGTTGATTTCTAGGCTATACTCTCATTCTTTCAGATATTTATCCAATATTTGATTCAATTGGTTTAGGGAAACCGGTTTGGTGATGTAGTCGTTCATACCTGCTTCCAGACAGGTTTGCCTATCTTCTTTCATGGCCTTAGCCGTCATGGCCACGATGGGAATGGTTGTGTCTTCTTGCCGAATCATGGCCGTTGCCTGGTAGCCGTCCACTTTAGGCATGATGATGTCCATAAGGATGAGATCGGGTTTGTGATTCAAGTATTGTTGATAGGCTTCTTTTCCTTGATGGGCTTCTATGATTTGCAGGTCTTTTGAAAAGAGGGAAAGGGCGGTTTTGACGTATTCCATGTTGATGTGGTTGTCCTCTACGATTAAGATCTTTTTCCCGGAATATGAACAGTTATTAACCGGTTCAGCCGGATCCAGGTCTTCTGTTGATACGGGTTTGGGTTCGTAATAGGGTAACAGCAATTCAAAAGAAAATTCGCTGCCTTCACCATAAATACTTTTGAGTTTTAGGGTGCTGTTCATCTTCTGAAGTAAATCCCTGCTGATGGCAAGCCCCAAGCCTGTTCCGCCATATGCTCTGGTGTTGGACATGTCCAGTTGGTGAAAGGGCCTGAAAATAATCTCTTGATCGTCTTGCTTAATTCCGATCCCGGTGTCTGTAACACTGAACAACAGTCGGACCCGATCATCTTGCATTTTTAATCGGTTGATTGTTAAGACAATTTTTCCCTTTTCAGTAAATTTAATGGCGTTGGATAGCAGGTTCAACAAAATTTGCCTGAGCCTGGAACCATCAACCTGCACATAGGCGGGGATGTCGTCACTCATATCAACAACAAGAGACAACCCCTTTTCCTGAGCCGAATAGCGAAGAATTGAAATCATTTTTTCAACGAGAACCCTTAATTGCGTTTTCTCAGGATGCAATTGATATTTTCCCGCTTCAATTCTTGAGAAATCAAGAATATCACCGATAATTTCCAACAGGTGATTGGCAGAGGTCAGAACAATATCCATATATCTGAGTTGGTCTTCAGTCAATAGTGTTCCTTTCACAATTTCACTGAACCCGATGATGCCATTCAGCGGCGTTCTCAATTCATGACTCATGTTGGCCAAGAACTCGTTCTTGGCCTGATTGGCCTTTCTTGCTTGTTCTTCACTCTCTATGAGTTCTTCATTCATGGCTTCCATTTCCTCATTCGTGGCTTTTAACTCTTCCTGTTGCGCTTTTAGGGTAAATTCCAACTCTTTTTGATCGCTGATATCAACAGCGGAAGTTGCAATCATTGGTTTTGATCCTGAATAATTCTGTAAAACAAGCCCGCTCATCAGCATGGGAAATTCTTTACCGTCTTTTCGCAAATGCCAGGTTTCAGTAGCAGGGAAAACGCCTTTTGTTTCCAGCAAGTGTTGCGTTAACTCCTTCAGACATTGCAGTTGTTCCTTCGTGTGAAAAATAGAAATATGCTTACCTACCACCGCTTGTCGTTCATAACCGTGTATGTGGGCAAAATAATCGTTAATATAGATAATCGTCCCTTCGGCATCCGTTATACACGTTCCGTAAAGAGCTTGATCCGATATGGTTTTAAACCGTTCCAGTTCTTCTTGTGCTTTTTTCTTTTCACTGTAATCTTCATAAACGGCAACGATCTCTCCGCTTGGGAGCTTGTAAACACGGTTGTTACGCCATCCCGAAATGCGATGGTCTTGGTAGTATTCTGCATTATGTTCACCGGATTGACCCGTTTGCCAAACCTTTTTAAATACTTCGAGTAAACCAAAGTCCCGAATACCTGGGAAAGCCTGGGTGACCAAATTCCCAACCACTTCGTTTTTATTTCTCCGTTCCATCTTTTCTGCCGCTTTGTTGATGTCGATTATTTGAAAATCTTCCCCGTTGTCCACCGCCCGATAGATGACTACACCGTTTTGAATATTCTCAAACAATTGAAAGTACTGCTCCCGACTTTTTTCCAACGCTTGAGTCATCTCAATCTGTTTGGTAACGTCTTCAAAACTGCTGTACACCTGATAAGGCTGTTGTTCGTCTTGACGGAATTCCGGAGTGGCGTTCACTTTTATCCAATGGTATTTGCCCTCCTGATGATGGTAGACCCCCATGATCTTTCCATTGACGGGTTGCCCTGTTGCAAGGGCTTTCATAGCAGGGTGTTCCGGTCCTGAATACTCTGAGCCATCCTCATGTATGGCTTTCCAGATTGGATCTGCTGAATCTCTGCCTTGTATTTGAGAAAGCTTAAAGCCCAGTATCTTTTCAGCTGCCGGATTGGCGTCGATGATCTTTCCCATTCCATCGTGATAAATCACACCTTGTGCCATTGTTTCAAAAAGGGCTCGGAATTTCCGTTCGCTTTCGAACACTTTTCTTTCTGAATCCTTCCGTTCTGCTATGTGACCGAGACGCTCGCTTAGTGAATTGATGAGATGCTTTTCGCTCTCAAGGAACCATCGGCTTTGTTCCTGATGGTCCTGTTCTAATACATAGACCTCCAAAGAGCCGACTGGTTCACCATAAAAGAGGAAAGGATTAGCCAGTTTAAAAGGCGTTTCAACGAAGGGTTCGGATTGGTAATGTGTTTTGTTAAAGCTGATTCTGGCACTGGTGATCGACGGATTTTGAAAAGCTGCGGGTATGAGCAGAACAAAACGCCGGAACAACTCTCCCAATGAGAGATCCTGCTTCTGTACAAGCTCAGAAAGCTGAAAGATGCAGCTAATCTCTTTATTTCTTTCTCTTAAAGCCCTTTTCTGCTCTTCTAGTTCTTTTTGGGATTCTTTCAGTTTGGCGATCAGCATATCGGAATCGTACCCAGTGTTTTTTTTGTCGTAGTTTTTCGACATGTCTTTCCCTTTCAATCAACAAACGGACAATCTAAAAAAGATTGTCCGTTTCAGATGTTTTTAGGTATTAAAAATCTCCGCCGTCGTCTTCTAATGGAATCACATCTTCAGGCGAAGCCACGTGGGTTTGTTTGGAAGGTCTGGCGATGGTTGTACTCTTCGGCTTTGGCATGGCTTGGCGCTGATAGTTTGCTTTGGCTGCGGGTTTCTTTGGTTTGGAATAGCCTCCCGTACCCCCTTTATTCGTATACTGCTGATTTCCATCTGATGAAATGCCTGTGATCATTTCATTCAGCTGCAAAACGATTTCATTCAGGCTTTCCGCTTGCGCACTCATTTCTTCCGAGGAAGACGCCGTTTCTTCAGCATTTGCCGCATTCTGTTGGGTTACCTGTTCCATTTGGTTCACAGCCTGGTTGATTTGGCTGATACCTTGTGTCTGTTCTCGGCTGGCTGAATTGATTTGGTCGATTAGCTTGCTCAGTTCGTTGGATTGGGTGTTGATTTCCTG
>DAOTHY010000009.1:0-46578 GCA_035447925.1 Thermotogota bacterium | reverse complement strand
AAAGAGGCATTTTGGCATTTGATCCGTTCAAAAAGCTGGACAGAGAAGGTGTAGGCCAGCTGGTAAAAATGGCAGTTGAAAAGGGTAGAAAGACCAACCCCAACATTCATCTTGGAATCTGTGGAGAGCATGGTGGAGATCCTTATTCTATAGAATTCTGTCATTTAGTCGGTTTGGATTACGTTAGCTGTTCCCCTTACAGGGTACCCGTCGCAAGATTGGCAGCAGCACAGGCAGCTATTAGAAACGACTAATAAACTTCTTAGTTAAAAAAAGGAGGACCTGAATGCGGTCCTCCTTTTTCTTTTGCTTTCACATGCGAATCAACTCATCCTTAAAACGAAACGATTATCGAGAGTGATGATAGAGTTCTTTCACCTGGGGGTCATTTTCGTAGCGTTTGTACATGAGATAGGCAATCAGCACGTTGATCGTATAAAAGATACCGCTGATAACAAATAGAGTGGTGTAGCCTTCAATACTGGCACCGACGATGTAACCAAAAAGCATGGCGGCGACAGCCCTTACGGAATTATTCATGAAAGCGTTTAAACCGGCTATGGTTGAGATTTTATCTTTGGGGACATAAGAATTGATGATGGTGTTGATGATGGGATTTCCGCTGTTCATAAGGACAAAGCGCATGGCGTAGACGATGATGAAAAAGATTGGGTTTCTAATGAAGGCCATTGAAAAGATTAACGGTACCACCAGCGTTTGAGTGACCAGCTTAAATTTCAGAGGGCCGAAATAAACCCCCATGCGGTGGGTGAACACGTTGCTGATGGCTGTGCCCATTTGGGCAATGGCCAGGGCAATGCCGATTCCAAAGGTTGACATATTGAAAAGGTCTTTAAAGATGAGATTGCCAAAGTGAATGAATAAACCCGCTCCAAATCCTATGGTGACTGTCGTTAAAAAATGGAAGACAATGATCACCTTTTGTTCTTTGTTAAAATGAGAAATATCAAAAACTGAACGGATGGAACCGCAGATGAACTTGTCTTGAATGGCGAGTAAGGGCGCCAAACCAAATAAATAACCCGCTACGGCTAAGAATAACGTATTTTGAAGTCCCAGCCAACTGCCGAAGGCTCCCCCCAGGAAATTCCCCAGAACACCCACGCCCATCATGATGCCAAAGTTTAGACCAATAACTTGAGCTCGGTTTTTCGGCGAGGTGAGATCAATAGCCAAAGCCTGAACGACAGTATGACTAACGACCATAAAACCGCCTTTGATGAATGAAAACAACAGGATGAGACTCATGTTGTTGGTGAGAATCATGGCCAAATTTGCCAGGGGGAAAAAAACTAACGCAACGATTAACATGCGTTTTCTTCCCAAAATATCGGCAAAGATACTGACGCCTAACCCCAAAATGGCTGCTCCCCAAAGAGATGCCGAAGTTATGTTTCCAACTACTGCGTTATTGAAACCAATTTCACGAAAGAAAAGATTCATGTCTGTTTGGATGATAGACTGCATGGTAACCGTTATGGCTGTGTATAAATACAATAATCTGACTTGCACAAAGTGCCCCCTTACAGAATTTCGGTTAACTAACAAATTATATCATACCACATCCATGCATAGAGTTCAAGATGTTTAGTTCCAGCCGTACTTTCCCTTGAATTCTACAAATCGGACTTGTTCTAAAATTTCTTGTTGAAAAGTTTGATCATCTTTTTTTCGGATTTTATAAAGGTTTTGAACCATAGGTGGTCCGACCGGGATAATCATAATGCCTTCAATGGCCAGTTGATCGATCAAAGGGTCCGGAACTTTGGATGCGGCAGAAGTGCAGATAATACGATCAAAAGGGGCGAAAGCTTGCCAGCCCTGAGAGCCATCATCGATCTTAAATTGGCAGTTTTCATATCCCAAACGCTGAAGCCTGTCTTGAGCTTGAGATGAAAGGGCTTGAATCAATTCAACGGTGTAAACTTGCGATGAAAATTCGGTCAGCAAGCAGGTTTGATAACCGCTTCCCGTTCCGATTTCCAAAACGGTTTCTCTACGAGAAAGCTCAAGCGAAAAGGTCATGAAGGCAACTAAGGATGGCTGTGATATTGTTTGTCCGTACCCAATAGGTAAAGGCCGATCGTCGTTGGCAAACTTTGCTTGATCGTTATCGACGAAAAGGCTTCTGTCAATTGTTTTCTGAAAGTCAGTTATTTCCTTAAGGCTTATCCCAAAATGATCACCTCGACCGAATGGTATCATCAAGGGGTAATGAAAAGCAATAGGTTAATAAAAAACTCGCCTTTTTATGAGTTTAAAGGGCGATAGTCTGATAAATTCTGAAGAATATACTGATACAGTTTTTTAGCAATGATAAAAAATGTCAGCAACGAAAAAGATTGCTTGGGTAAAAATGAATGGCACCCTGTTAGGGGTGCCCGGTCAGTCCTTTTGTCTTTTACCAGCGGCAACGACCAAAACCACGTCCACGACCTCTACCCTTTCTGATCCCAAAGCCACGGCCGAATCCTCTACCATAACCATAATCCGGAGTATTGAATGCTTGATTTTCAGGTGTGTTCTCTTGTGTGTTGTCTATATTGGCGTTTTGCGCATTAACATTTACTCCGTTACATCTTCCACGGCCTCTACCGGTCATTGGTCCTTCACCATTGGGCCCTCTTCTGTCAAATCCAGGCACAGTAAACACCTCCTCATATATATGTATTTTACATATATATGATAGCATATTTGTTCATCTATTTCAAGAGGTAAAAGAGATTACCCAACCACTCATGAAAAGCGGCTGAAAAAGTTTCTAAAGAACCGCTGCTTGGTAGAAATGAGGAAAAACTCATCGGGACGTTTTCAACTCTATAATCACCAGGGTATGGAATGAGGTTGATATCGGTTCGGCCTCTTTCCTCGATGACCTTTCGGAAAGTTTGATACGATCTGGGCATGTGTATGGCGGAGGTGACTAAAATGATATTTTTTACAGTTTGTTCAATCAGCTCAAGAGAAAAAGCGGCATTTTCCCAGGTGGTTTTGGAATTTTCTTCTAACTTGATCATTTTTGAGGGAACACCCCAACTTTCCAACACCATTCCCATCACGGCTGAAATAGATTGCCCTGGTTGATCGTACACGTTACCTCCAGCAATGATAATTTGGGAACCCGTCTCCTGATACGCTTGAAAAGCTCTATAAAGCCGCATCATCGAACGGGGGCCGATTTGATCATAGATTGCTCCGCCTGATTGGACGCTTCGAATCACTCCACCGCTAAAAACGACAATAACGGTTTCTTCACCGGGAATATTTTGGAGTTCCTCATCATAGAACTGATTCTCGTAGGGTTGGACCAATAGTTTAGTGGACAAATCGGTGGAAATAAAATAAAAAACACACGAAAAGGTTAGAAAAAGGAAAAAAAGTTTCTTGTGTTTTCTGAAAAGAAAAATCAAACCCAAACCGAAAAAAATGGTGATGAAGAGTCCCGGTAATTCCAGAAAAGATGACACAATTTTCTGTAAACAAAGCAACATCAACTCCCCCCCTCTGTGTTATACTTGCAATGCTATGAAGAAGCGCTTGGATGATCTATTATACATGTTTTATCGATAAAGAGAGGTAAAAGAATGTACAAGAATTTTATTCAACTACTGAGTCGAAACAAGAAATGGTTTTTGTTGTTGTTTGTTGTTTTCAATATCATCTCGTTGATTGGTTTGTTTAGGATTACAATCAATACAGATTTTGCCTTGTTTATGCCAAAAAACTCGCAGGCTTTAACAGAATATGAAGAAATGATCAAGAGATTTGGCAGCTCGCAGCAGTTGCTTTTTCTGATTAAATCGGATCAGGATAAGGACGTTGATTCGTTAGAAGTGTTTTTTTTAGTTCAACAAGCATTATCAGAAATTGAAGGTGTGAAGCTTGTTAATGGTCCCATACCACCTGTAATTCCCTCCGGATTAACGGTTGAAAAGATTCAAAATGTTGATGAATCCAATGGAAAACGAATAATTGAATACATCTCAAAAATGGGAAGCTTAAAGTCTTTTTATCAAAAAGAAGATGGGTATTATGGATTATTTACTATCCTTCCCGATGAAGAATATGTTGATGCAGTAGCTCAAAAGGCAGTTTCAATCATTGATAAAACCGGAATGGCATATTACAAAAGTGGAGAATATTATCTTCAGTCTTCAATTTTTGACTATATTCTGAGAATTTTGCTGTTAATACCTCCTTTTGCCCTATTCTTCCTCTTGTTTATCTTTACGTGGAAACTTGGAGATATCAAAAGTACCTTTCTTTCTCTTCTGCCAGCTGGTATTGGTGCTTTGTGGACGATGGGGTTTTTAGGATGGCTATCCCTTGATTTATCGGTCATAACGGTTTTAACACCTGTTTTTACCATCGTCATGGGCAGTGCTGACGGACTCCATTTTATGTCTCATTTTAAAGATGAGTTGAACTCAGGGAAAGATAAAAAAACATCTCTTGCCTTAACACTTGAAAAAGTGGGGTGGCCAATGATTTTAACCACATTAACCACTGCAGCCGGTTTTCTTTCTTTGTTGATCATTCAATCCGAACCAATGAGACAATTGGCATTTGCAGCCAGTATTGGTATCAGTCTTGCCGGTATTGCAACCTGGATTTTTCTACCCTTGATTTGTTTGATTTTTGGGACATTCAAACAAAAGCACAAACGACCAAAAGAACCCGACGATCCGATTACCAAGCTACTGAAAAAATCAATGGGAAAAGGTTCCGTCATTCTTACCCTTTTTCTTTTTGCAGCCTTTATTCCGGGGTTGTTTTTGATTAAAACGGATCTGAATATGATTAATCTCTACAAACCAAGTACGGAGATCAGAAAGAATATGGAAAAGATTGAGACGGTATCTGAAGGTGCGATTCCAATCTTTATTGAATATTCCACGCCAGATGACCCTTTGAACCCTGATATTGCCCAAGTTGTTTTAGCGTTGGAGGAACAATTGAAAACATCGGATGCCGTTTCAAAGAGTCTTTCCACTTATGAAATCATTTCAACAATGAATCAAGTTATATTTGGCGCTCATTATTCCGGCTACCCACAAAATATGGCCCGGATCAGTCTCATGGTTGCTATGATGCAATCAAACCAACCCGAGCAGTTCAACAGCATGCTGATCAGGGATGAAGGTATAGGAAGAATGGTTGTTTTCCCGAACAATCTGAGTAACAAAACGCTCACGTTTATCGAAGAAACACTTGAAACACATTCCTCAGAAAGAATAACATTCAAGGCTCTAGGGATGCCTTTCATAATGAAGGAGATGAATGATCGGATCATTCCCGATCAAATGAGTTCCATTCTTTTAGCCGTTGGGTTGGTGTTTATTTTGATGTTCATCACCCTTAAGAACATCAAATTGGCTTTGATTGGTATCATGCCCATCGGAGTAACGTTAATAACCCTTTTTGGATTCATGGGTTATACGGGTATAGAACTCAGCATTGTCACGTGTACCATGGCCAGCATTACCATTGGGGTCGGTATTGACTATTCCATTCACTTAACGTCACTTTTTAAGTATTATTATGATAGAAAGGTCAAGAATGCGGCCGATCTGGCATTTGATTACGTTCAGAAACCTGTGATGGCTAATGCCCTTGGATTGGCTTTGGGACTTTCATCACTGTTGTTTTCCCCTCTCCAATTCCATACGTATTTATCCATGCTGATGTGGGTGACGATGATTATCAGCTCTTTTGTTTCTTTAACCTTTTTACCCACGCTTTTAAAGAAGAGCTTTCGAGATAAAGATGATTCAAGGAATATCTGAAAGAACCGATAATTCTTCGAATAAGAAATTTATAGAGGGATGATAATATGGCAGATATGAGCATCTTTTCAATATTAAATACCGGCGTTTTAGGGACTTATACTGCAAAGTTGGCGATGAGTGTAACTGCTCATAATATCTCCAACACTAACACACCTGGGTATTCCCGACAACGGGCGGAAATCGTAGCAACTGCACCCATGGGATCGACTTCTTTAACCCAGCCAAATTCTAATTTAACTTTGGGTACTGGTTCTATGGTCAAGCGAGTTGAAAGAGTCAGGGATCAATTTCTCGATACGCAATACCGTGTTATTAATGAAAATCACAGTTTTTGGGACAACATGTCCGCTAATCTTCATTATATGGAGCAGCTGTTAAATGAACCGGCTGAGAATGGGTTTAGGGAGTATTTTGATAAGATGTGGTTTTCTTTCCAGGAAGTCATGAGTAATCCCACAAATGAGGCCAGCATACAGAGTGTAAAAAGCGAAGTGAACAATTTCATATCAACATTCCAGGACCTTTATGGTCGTTTCGAAGAGTTAAGAATGAATTTGAACACGGATATAAAGGATACCGTTTCACAAATCAACACCATAAATACTCAGATCGGAAATCTTAATGCTCAAATAAGAATGTCTTACATTGCCGATTCAGAACCTAATGATATTTTGGATGAGAGGGATAAGTTATTGGATGAACTGAATAAATATGCCAATACAACCATAAAGAAGGGTGAGTTGGGACATCTTGAAGTTTACATCGGTCAGCAAGTGGTTATCCATGGGGACCAAGTAACGGCTATTAAGTCGGCAGTAAGACCTGAAACCTTGAATACTTACGATCTTTTTGTCAGAAGTACCAAAATCGATGTTCAAAAGGGGAAATTGGGAGCTCTGATGGAACTCAGGGATGTTACTATTCCCGCTTTCTTGGATAAATACGATGAAATGGCTTTAATGATGGCAGATAAATTGAATTTGATTCATCAGGCTGGTTATGATAAATCAGGAAAAATTTCAGGAATAAATCTCTTTAAAGAAATGGAACAAACCAGAACATCATTACCTAATCTTTTTAGAATGGCCGGCACCAATGCTATTCTAAATGGCCCCATTCACATGGCTTCCTCAGAGATATCAACAAATCCATCGGGAACTTCTCTTGGGATCAGCGGGGATATCTCATTTGTGGATTTGAATAATTATTTGTTTGACAAGGCGATCAGCACGGATGCATTTCAGACTAATAAAAAATTTGAAGAAGTCATTGATGAGCTCAACCAGTTAAGTTTGTATAGTACTTACGCAAAAGATCTTTTCGTTAGTAATGCGGATTCAGTCGTTCGATTGGAGCATTTTGATACTTATGATGGAGGTGCTTCAGTATTCTACAGGACAAGTGAACAATTTACTTCTGCCGATGACGGTATTATCAAGATACCAGATTTAATCGATATTGATGGTGATGGCCAGTATTTGAGCAGGGATATTGAAATTTTTGATAATCTGGGTAATCAATACGAAGACTTTACCTATGAGATCTCAACGGGAATCATTACCGTTAACGGATTGCCCAACGGATTTGATGGTGATTTGATTGTTAATCGATGGAAGAATGAGCAGCTGCGCATTTCAGATGGCGTCATTTCATACAATGAATTGATGAATAAAATCCTATCTTTAGAAAATCAAGTGGATGTGAATAGCTACAATTCAGGTACTCAAGAACTCAATATTACAGAAACAAGTTTAGACGCACAAGTTTTTTATGTCGATGAACAAACAGCACCAGAATTCGTTTTTTCCGCCGGTGAAGGTACGATTGAATTTGATGGGAAAGCGGTTGATATCAATAACGACGGGATAATTGATTTGGATGATCTGAGAATCCGGGCGGATGGTACCGATGTCGATGATTTCCAGGTCACATATAATTTTGATACCGATCAAACAACCATTTTCAGTGAAGACTTAAAAGCAGCAGGAACCGTTACGATAAGACGTTGGGCTTCGGATACTTATGCTTTTGATGGCTCTGGAAATGCCACAGTTAGTCCGCAAGCGGTATCCCTTCATTTCACCAATCCCACTGCCACGGCTAATGATTTTAAGGTGTTCAAAATTGCCAACGAAGATGATATTCAAGTTTTTATAAAAACAATGAGAAGCGATGTCAGGCGTTCTACAGATTTAAGTAACACACCCACAGGCAAATACTCAATGATGTTTGGAAGAGTTGACGATGGGATTGATCAATATGGTGTTGTGGATGAGGAAAAGGTCAATTCTTTGGGCGACTTGAGTGAAATGCTGGTATTAGATAATAAAGGGATTTTAGAACGTTTGGGTTTTAACACGAAAGTCCAGTCTTTTTTGAAAATAGCAGATTTTTCTTATGATGTTGAAACATATGAAAGAGATGGCCTCTATGGAACCTGGTGGCTGGATGGTTTTGTTAATGAAACGAATATGGGATTAACCGGATCACAGATTGAAATATTGGATGATAGCGGTGCTTTAGAGAGCGATTTTAACGATTCTGTGCATGTTTTTTATGTGGCTCAAGAATCGTTAAAAGCAGTCCATCTTGAAAGTGGCGGGTTCAAGCTTGAAAATTTAGTGGATATTAATGATGATCAGCAGATTACATCAGCAGACATCAGTATTCGAATCGACACCGATTCGGATGGGGTTCCTGATACAATCTTGGCTGATGGTGAATTTACATACGATTCTGAATCTGAACAGATCAAGCTGACCGACCCAGTTTACGAGAATTATAACGGAACAATAGTAATGGATTTTAGAAGATGGCATAAATCGTATGAGGATTTTGCCTCCGGTACATTCGATACTTTAAACCTTCCTAAACCTGCCGTTTCGCTTGATTTTTCGGGTGCCGTTGACATCACTGACTTTCGTCTTTACAAAGAGCCAATCGTCAATATTCCCCAAGAAATCCCCGATCCGGATGATTTAAAATCCATCTCTTTTACCGTTCCGGTGGAACAATCAAATGGTAGCACAGTTAACAGAACCTATAGTGTTGAATTTTACAATAAAAAGGAATTGGTAACCAAAATCAACAATAATTTAGATCTGAAAGACTACATCAAGGCTTTTGAGTATGATGGCGACTTTTATATCAGTTCTAAAGGGTCT
This sequence comes from Thermotogota bacterium, assembly GCA_035447925.1. Taxonomy (GTDB): domain Bacteria; phylum Thermotogota; class Thermotogae; order MWEM01; family MWEM01; genus JASUTC01. The sequence goes on along the minus strand of DAOTHY010000009.1, from coordinate 37,604 downwards.
CTTGAAGATATATCCAATGTTGTGGTTAACGATGAATACAACTTATTATCATCGGTTGATCTGAAAGTGCTGAATATTGGTTCTTATGATACACTCAACAACATCATGTATTCTTATAATGAGGCTTTTAAGGGGGATTATGAATTTGACAACTTCTCTGCTCCTTATACAGTTGATTTAAAATTGAAGCAGAATCTTGAAGAATACAACGGGAAGGTACAAGTGAAATACGCTTATATCTCAGACAATAGCGGATTAGGCTATTCAGTTACCGATGCTGGCAGTTATTTTTACATCAATACCGGAACTTTTGGTGTCAAAGACACCAATCAGGATGGAAGAATCGACCGTGAGGATATCAAGCTGTTCGATCACACAACGCATTTAGAGATCACCGACTTTGTTTATGACAATAATGATCGGTTAATCAAACTGAAGACAAATCCCGGCAACGTAGATATTGTTTCCTGGCGAGAAGAATCGTTTGATTTGAACGGGGAAAGCGGAACGACTTATGGAATTCAGCTATCCAATGCTGTTGCACATTATGACAACCCTGATTTTACCACTTTGGGAAATCTTGTAGATGTTTCGGAAGACTTTTTTCTTAGCGTCCAACTTCCCCCGGATCAGATGCAGATGACTCTAGGAACAACTGATATTGACGTGTCGTTGAATACCACTACTTTGGAAAGCCTTATCGAGCAGATAAACAATAAAGTTCCTGCGGGTATCATCTCAGATTTGACACCGGATAATAAGCTGGTGTTCAGGGCTGGAACATCTGCGGATTTCAGTTTTGGTCGTGTACTGGAAGACGGGCGGATTGTTCAAATTTATGGATTAGAAGCGCCAACACTTTTTTGGGAAAAAATGGGTTACTTGGGTTTTGACGGTACTTTTGGAGGGGCTTGGAAAAACAACACAGATGTAGTGAACAATTATCTGAATGTGAATGCACTCTTGCATAATCAAGTCAGTTCGAATAATCTGAACATTGACGGCAGGCAAGCCAATGGGCTATATGACTTTACCAAGCGCTTGGATCTTTCCAGTCAAATCGAATCCAACCCTTTGCTTCTGGCCGTGGATTACGGCAGATGGACAGATTTGGATGGTGACTGGGTGGCCGATCTTCACACCCCTCGTGGCGGCTCCAATGTGTCCAGTACATCCATCATCTCAAGATTGAGCGAAGCACGATACGAGCTCATGATCAACGACGGCAACACCTCTTTCGTGGATTTCTTTGGTACCTTTGTTTCTGAAATGGGAATTGAAGCCCAAACTGCTATGCGTATGACTTCCAACAATCAAATGATGTTGACTCAGATTGACAACGAAAGAGAACGAGTCAAAGGGGTTTCTTTAGATGAAGAAATGTCTAACATGATCAAATACCAGCAGGCATTTAACGCAGCAGCAAGAGTAGTGACTGCCGTTGATGAGATGATACAACGGATTATTGACGGGTTGGGAATTGTAGGAAGATAATATTGTCTGTCAGATATTTGAAATGACAGCAAGCATGAATGGAATGAGGGATGAAGTTTAATAAAAACTTGAGCTTATTTAATGGAATGCTAAGCCTGTTCAAAAATCAGAAAATGGTTATCCTAACTGGTGCCGGAGTCAGTACAGACTCTGGCATTTCTGATTTCAGGAGTATCGATGGCGTTTATGCCCGGTGGGATGCAAATCGTGTTTTTGATATCACCTATTTTAGGCAAGATCCGAACTATTTCTTTGATTTTGCCCGTGAAGAGTTGTATCGTTTTGTGGACATCCGTCCCAACATCACGCATGAGATCATTACCAAATGGGAACGTGAAGGCCTTTTAAAGGCCTGTATTACACAAAACATTGATATGCTTCACCAGCGTTCTGGGACGAAGAATGTTTTGGAGATTCACGGTTCGATCGAACATGCGCATTGTTTAAACTGCCATCGCTGCTATCATATTGATGAAATGCGTGTGAAGTTATCTGTTCAAGAAGTTCCAAAGTGTAACTGTGGCGGTATCATCAAACCGGATATTGTCTTTTTTGGCGAGACACTGCCTCAGTCTGAAATTTCAGCATCTTTTAAATATGCGGCTGAGTGTGAGCTCTTTATCACCATCGGAACTTCTCTTTCGGTTTATCCGGCTGCCTCTTTGCCGGTTGCCGCAAAGGATAACGGGGCCAAGCTTGTCATAATAAACCGTGACCCCACTCCCCTTGATTCGCTAGCGGATGAAGTAATTAACGGTGAACTGAAGGAGATCTTGCAAGCTTTAGATCACCAATAAGACAATTAGAACCACCACAAGGGCTATGATAATATAGAACATGATTTCGATGGCGAAGTAGTTTTTGTTCAGTTTTTGTATTTCTTCGGTTAAATCGTTATATTCGTTGTTGATAAATTTCTGAAGGATATCGGTTTTCTGCTCAATTCTTTCAAGGCGTGTTTCCAGCTTTTTTAGATCTTCGTTCATTCTATTCCCCCCATTCTTTTCTTAATGATGCGGATTATTAATTTTGGGTCGGTTCTGCCTTTTGTTCGTTTGATCATTTGGCCGATGAACCATTTGAGTAATTCATTTTTTCCGCAAATATAGGCTTCGTATTGTTCTTCGTTTTCTTTGATGACAGTTTCAAGGATTTTAAGCAATGAGTCCTGATCGTCGATTTTGATGAAATTTTCTTCTTCAATGATCGTTTCAGTTTCTTTGGGTGTCTCACATAGGGTTTTTAAGAGCTTGGTTTTGAGTGTGGGTGCGATTTGTCCGGATTTAATATATTTCAACAATTGATAAAGTTTTTCAGGGGTTAAATGGGTTTGTACGATGTCTTTACCGCTGTGATTCAAATACGCTTTAACATCTCGAAGGATCAAGTGCTTCATCTCATCAGTGCTTAAAATCTTCATTGTCTGTTCAAAAAAATCAGCTAAGGGGCGATCGATGATCAATGACTTTGCGATGTCAAATCTAAGATGATAATCATGTATCAGACGCTCAAGCCTTTCAAAAGGGTTTTCTGAGATTTGTTGGGCAAATTGGCTGATCGTCTCGTGTTCAAGTCGAATTTCAGGTAGATCAGGCTCCTCAAAATAACGATAATCGCATGAGGTTTCCTTGTCTCTTGAGGGGATGGTTGCTCTTGTTTTTTCATCCCAATCTTTTGTTAGGGCTTTTTCAGAAGGGAAGTTATGAAATTGATCGATTAAGAATTCTTCTTCGTAAGTAAGTGCCTTTTCAAGATTTTTGAAGCTGTTGATGTTTTTAATCTCCACTCTTCCAGTGCGTTTTCCTGTTTGACTATTCAAAAGGGATATGTTCGCATCCGTTCGGATTGTGCCTAATTCAAGATGCCCGTCGCAAATGTCCAGATAGACGAGAATCATGTGAATGGCTTCAAACAACTCAGCAGCTTCTTTAGGTGAACTGATCTCCGGTGCAGTCACTATTTCGATCAGTGGGATACCGCTTCTGTTGAAATCCAGATAGTATTTCTCTTTGCCGCTTAGAGGATCTTTTTTTTTGATTGTTCTTGCCGAATCCTCTTCAAGATGGATCTCGTTAATTGTAATTTTTTTCTTTCGTGTGGGGTTTAATATTTCCACCCAACCGTTTTGTGCAAGAGGTTGTTGATGTTGAGTAATCTGATAGCCTTTCGGCATATCAGCTGAAAAATAATTTTTCCTGTCAAAAACGATGCGATGGCTAATCTTTCCATTAAAGGCGATTGCGGCTTTAATGGCCTGTTTGATCATCATCCGATTAACACGGGGTAATGTTCCAGGTTGTCCGGTACAAATGGGGCAGATGTTGGTATTGGGCTGTGATTGAGAATCATTGGCACAATTACAAAAAGCTTTTGTTTGTGTTTTTAGTTGGGCATGTATTTCCAGTCCGATGATCGTTTTAAGCATCCTGTATCCCCTCCAAATGCGGAGCGGGATAAAATCCGTCCTCGTAAAATCCGGCTGTTTTTTCAAAGGCTCTGGCTATTTGTAGCAATTTGTCGTCAGCAAACCGAGCGGCCATGAACTGAATTCCCACAGGGGTTTTTTCCGTATATCCCATGGGCACACTGATAGCCGGGATACCGGCTAAATTTGCCAGACAGGTATGGACATCGTACGGTTCAACTTGATGAATGTTCAAGTTTTCTCCAAGTTTCCCGGGCGTTCTGCCTGAAACTGGGGAGATGATTGCATCATAAATAGTCAACAGATGGTTAATGTGTTTGCTTAGTTTGCTACGCATGGCAAGGGCTTGTTTGTAATAGCTGTTTTCGTTGGGTTGGGAGAGGTTCATAGTTCCCTGTAAAATACGTCTCTTAACCTCTTGTCCAAATCCCCTTTGGCGTGTTTGAGCCGATTGGTTCACTTTGTCGTCTGTCTTAAATTTCAACCCGTAGGATAGTCCGTCATATCTTGCCAAATTTGAAGAGGCTTCAGCGTTGGAAAGAACTTTATAGACTGGATAAGCTTGATGGTATTGTTCAAAGGTTACTGAATCAACTTTAACACCCAGCCATTGTAATTTTATGACAGCTTCTTCAAAACGTTTTCTGATCAGGCTGTCGCAGTTCTTTTCGACAGTTTCATGAATACGAGCAACACGAAAACCCCGAACGGGTTCTTCTATGTCTTTCAGATAATCTTTATGAACGTCAATTTTATTGCTGTCGTATGGGCAAGCTTGTGAAATGACATTGAGAATGAAGGCGGCATCTCTAACCGATCGAGTGATGGGGCCGATTTGATCCATGGATGAACAAAATGCAATGAGACCGTATCTGGACACCAATCCGTAAGAAGGTTTCAACCCGACCACACCACAATAAGAAGCCGGCAATCGAATGGAGCCGCCGGTATCTGAACCCAATGCAAACGGAACCATGCCTGTGGATACAGCCACAGCGGATCCCCCACTGGAGCCTCCCGGATTACACTCAAGATTCCAAGGGTTTTTCGTGGCGAAAAATGCGGAGTTTTCAGTGGTTGAGCCCATTGAGAATTCATCCATGTTGGTTTTTCCAATCAAAACAGCTCCGCTTGATGATAATTGTTCAACAACACTTGCATTATATGGTGAATGATAATTCCAGAGCATTTTACTGGCTGCGGTGGTTCTCGTGTCCAGTGCTAAGATGTTGTCTTTGAGTGCATAAGGAATCCCTTCAAGGGTAAGAGGGCTTTTTGGTTTTTGATAATCTCTTTTATATTCTATAAAAGCCTTTAGTTTTTCGTCTAGTGTAATGATTCTATTCTGATAATAACTTTGAAGCTCCTTTGCGTTGATTTTTTTTGTTTTAATGAGTTTAACCAGTTCTTCTACTGAATTCATCCAGATTTCCAATTGTGTGCTCCTTGATTTGGAATGTTCATCGATTATATCATAACAAATTCATGTATAATGGTATTGAAAACTATTAATAGGGAGTGATAAGAGTGAAAAAGACAGTATGGATGTTGATGATTCTAATGATGGTTTTGAGTTCAGCTATTTTGGCAACCGGTTCAAATGAGGAATCCTATCAGTTTTCTTATACCCTCAATAACCAAGATGAGGTAGAGCAAACCTTCAACAGTTCAGATGTGGTAACGGTTTCAATGAAACCGTCTGATCAATTGGCATTGTACATCCCTGCCAATGCCACGACCGGTTATCAATGGGTACTAAAGGATGATTTTGAAGACAAATTCGTTCAATTGGCATCAACCGATTATGTAGCGCCTGACTCTGAGTTAATGGGTGCAGGCGGCACTTCCGTTTGGATTTTTAACGCAAATGAAGAGGGGGTTACCACACTGGCATTTGAATACTTACGTCCGTGGGAAACAGATGTGGAACCTGAAATTGTGTTATTGATACAAGTTCATATCAAAGCAAAGTAAGCATTCTGCATACTGGACGATATCCACACAATAATTGGCATGATAGATATATCGTGCCAATTGTTTTGTTGTGATATAATATTTTTATCATTGATTATAGGGGGGATGGTTTTGAAAAAAGACATAGAAAGAAGAATTGCTGAACTGCTTAGCAAGATGCAGGAAGAAAATATCGATGTGATCTTATCCACCACATTCGAGAATTCTTCCCGTAATCCCAGATATCTCAGCAATTTTTCAGGTTCATTCGCATATGTTGTGATCGCACCGGACAAACAATGCATTTGTTCGGATTCCAGATATTGGGAACAAATCAAGGATCAGTCGCCATTAGAACTGATAAAATACGAGCGTTCCAACGCTGAAAACATTCTTAAGGATTTGCTAGGGAGTTATAAGCGAATCGGTTATGAGACCAAGACGACGTCGGTGAAGGATTTCGAAAACCTGAAAGAAAAATTGGGCACGAAAGGCCATGAATTTGTGGCTTGCGATGAGATGATCGAAAAGATCAGGATGAGCAAATCAGCGGATGAGATTGCATTGATCAAAAAAGCTGAAGAAATCGCCATTGACTCACTGGTAGAACTATTTAACGAAGTCAAGCCGGGCAGGACTGAAAAAGAGATGGCAGCTTATTTGGAATACACCATGGTAAAAAAGGGAGCTGATAAGCCTTCCTTTGATACCATATTTGGTTCTGGTCCAAACGGAGCTCTTCCGCACATGTTCCCCACTATGAAGGAGATTCAGGAAGGGGAGTTTATTGTCATCGATTTTGGTGCAAAGTATCAGGGTTATTGCTCGGATATCACCAGAACGATAGCTTTGGGAGAGCCGACAGATGAGATGGTTAAGGTTTATGAAATCGTTCAAAAGGCTCAAGCGGAATCCGAAAAGATTGCTTCCTCATCCCTTTCAGGAAAAGAGATCGACTGGGTGGCCAGGGACATCATCAATCAAGCCGGATATGGTGACTATTTCGGGCACGGACTGGGACACGGATTGGGTTTGGATGTTCACGAACAGCCCAGTGTTTCGGTCATGAACGAAGATAAGCTGCCTTTAGGGGCTGTAGTGACCATTGAACCGGGTATCTATCTTCCCGGTAAATTCGGTGTGAGGATTGAAGATGATATATACATCACTGGACAAACCAACGAAGTATTAACTCAGTTTAAGAAAGATTTAATCGTAATAAAATAACTTTATCCCATTAACGTCATTATTTTATAGTAGTGAATACGGAGGTGCTTTTTTTGATTGATGTTGGCGGATTGAAAAAGGGAATGATCATCGATATGGAAGGTGAATTATATCGGGTGATTAGTATGAACAAACATTTCACCGGTAGGGGAAGCGGAATCATCAGAACCAAGCTGAAGAATGTCTTAACCGGATATTCCAAGGACCATTCGTTCAGTAGCGGTGAAAAGGTTGATGAAGCCACCTTGGAATACAGAGAAGCGGAATATCTGTATAATGACGGTGAGCACTATTATTTTATGGATACCAACAATTTTGAACAGTTTCCCTTGGATGATGAACTGGTTGGAGATGCCGTTGATTTTCTGATTGATAACATGAAGGTAAACCTCATGTTCTACGAAAGTAAGCCCATCGGAATTAATCTGCCGACTTTTGTGATTCTGGAAGTGGTTGAGACGGAACCGAATTTCAAAGGAGACACCGTTTCAGGAAGTGGTAAACCTGCCAAAATGGAAACAGGGGTTCGTGTGAATGTTCCAATGTTCATCAAAACCGGAGAAAAGATCAAAGTGGATACAAGAACGGGAGAATACATCGAAAGGGCATAAACAAAACAGGATGATACAAAACAGGAGGTGAAGGATATTGGATCAGGAAAAAGACAGGGATTTACAGGCTATGAAGGAAAATCAGGGAGAAACACAATTTGGTGTTGTGGAGATCTCTGATTCAGTCATTTACGATCTGGTGAATGTCGCCCTTGGCAAAATCGATGAAATCGTTTACGATTCCAAGAATACGAAAAAATCCATTTCCATCGACAGAAAAAGCGGTCAAAATAGTGTTTCTGTGACGGTAAACATCAAAGTATACCTGACAAAAAGCGTTCGACTGATAGCTGAGACCGTTCAGCAAACCATTAAAGAAGAAGTCGAAGGAATGACGGGATTGATTGATGTAACAAATGTTGCTGTAAATATTTTAGATGTAGAAATTCCAAAACGAACGGAGGAACCGGTTGTTCCTGATGATGAAATCATTGTGAACGATACTGGAGATGATGTTCAATGAAATGGGCTGCCAAGAAGATCATCGATTTGATCGGATGGCCTATCTTGTCATTTTCAGCTGGACTTTGGCTGGGTTCAATAAGTATTGTTGAAGGGAATTTTTTAGTTGCCAATACATTTTGGGGGTTCCTGATTCGGATTCTCATCAGCGCAATTGGTATCTATCTGATCTATTGGAGTTATCGAAGCAGAGATGTTTTTTTTGAAGCCTCACAAGGAGGGGACCTTAGTGTTTCAGTTTCTCCGGAGGTCTTTAGAACACTTATCAGCAGGGTTTTAGACAATTTTGATACTGTGGATTTAAAGTCCATTAACATGCGTCCGTCAAAGTTTGAAGGGGTCAATGAATTGCTCATCGAGATATCAACCACTGATCCGTTTTCTCTTTCTGAAGTGCTGAAAGAACTTTATGATAAAGTTGCCTTGACGATTAAAGACAGCCTTGGAGATCAGATGGGAATTAACGTCAACATAAAAGTGAGAAGTTTTGAGGTGAACACCAACGATGCATGAATCAGCTGATCAAGCCAAGCACCATTCCAGAAGGAGTATCATGCGTGAGGTGATATTCAAGGTCCTTTTCAGTTTTGATACCAATCGTAAAGATGATGTCAAAACGATCAACCTGATGATCACAGAGCTTTTTTCGGAACAGGATATTTACAATAAACCTCTTGTGAATGAAGCTCAGGAGTATGTCTTTGATGAAGTGGAAAAACAAGCTGAGATTGATGATATCATCAAACGTTATCTTTTTAATTGGGATTGGAAAAGGATATCGGCTGTTGACCGAACGATTTTAAGACTCGGCGTGTACGAACTTTTGTATAAGATGAATATTCCCATAGAAGTAACGCTCAACGAAGCGGTAGAGATCGCAAAAAAATACGGAACGGATAAGAGCTCGAAATTTGTTAACGGTATTTTGGATGCCGTATCCAAAGAAATGGTGCCGAAAGAGAAGCAGCTCTTATAAGCAGAAAATATTTACGGGAGACATCTGAATTCAGATGTCTTTTTTTGTTAAGCGAGGTGAAAGAATGAAAAGTGACATTGAAATCGCACAATCGGTAAAGATGAAAAACATCATGGAAATAGCTGCTCAGCTGGGGATTGAAAAAGAGGTGATCCCCTATGGCCATGCTATCGGGAAAATTCCCTATGATCTGACGAATAGAATAGACAACAAACCGGGAAAATTGGTGCTGGTTACAGCAATCACGCCTACACCAGCTGGTGAGGGAAAGACTACGACCAGTATCGGGTTGTCTCAAGCGTTGAACAAAACGGGAAGAAGATCAATTGTCACCCTTCGTGAACCTTCACTTGGCCCAGTATTTGGAGTGAAAGGCGGTGCAGCAGGAGGCGGGTTTTCTCAAGTGCTTCCCATGGAGGATATCAACCTTCATTTCACAGGGGATATTCATGCTGTAACAACAGCCCATAATCTGCTCTCTGCAATGATCGATGCGCATATTAATGCCGGAAACGATTTGAAGTTGAGGCCGTCAATGATCTATTGGCCGAGGGTAATGGACATGAACGATCGTGCCTTGAGAAATATCGTGGTGGGTCTTGGAGGAGCTTCAAACGGTCAACCTCGAGAAGACCGATTCATGATCAGCGTGGCTTCAGAAGTCATGGCTATCTTGTGTTTAAGTAAAAATTTTCTGGATCTGAAAGAACGTTTTGGAAAGATCATCGTGGCGAGGAGTGAAGACAGGAAGTTTATTTCAGCCAAAGATTTGGGAGCGAATGGAGCCATGGCAGCACTGATGAAAAATGCCATCAATCCGAATTTGGTACAAACCCTGGAACACACACCCGCAATTATTCACGGCGGGCCTTTTGCCAACATTGCGCACGGGACTAACTCCATTATCGCAACAAAAATGGCTATGAAACTGACGGATTACACCGTTACCGAAGCTGGATTTGCGGCAGACCTGGGGGCTGAGAAATTCTTGGACGTTGTCAGTCGCCTTGCGGGGTTCTGGCCGGATGTCACGGTTCTTGTAGCGACGGTTCGTGCATTGAAGATGCATGGAGGGGTATCAAAAAAGGGTTTGGATGAGGAAAATCTCCCTGCGTTGAAAGACGGGTTGGAAAACCTGAAAGTACATCTGGAAAATCTTCAAAAATTTGGAATGCCCGTTGTTGTTGCCTTGAACAGATTCCCCAAAGATACGCAAAAGGAAATTGAACTGGTTAGGGAGTATGTAGAAAAAATGGGAGCTCGACTGGCTCTGAGTGATGTTTGGGCAAAAGGTTCCGATGGAGGCGTCGATTTAGCAGAGGAAGTTGTACAAGCAGCTGAAAGAAAAGCTGATCCCAAATACCTTTATGAGATGACAGAGCCTATTCAACGAAAAATCGAAAAGGTAGCGAAGGAAATATACCGAGCCGGTAAAGTCGAATACACCTCTGAAGCACTCAAACATATCAAATTGTATGCAAAAGATTTCAACGACTTGCCCTTGATCGTTGCGAAAACACAGGCATCTCTTTCAGATGATCCTTCCAAAATCGGAGCACCCAGTGGCTATACACTTACCATCAGAGATGTCTCTGTGTCAGCAGGAGCTGGTTTTTTCGTTGCTTATGCCGGAGATATCATGACGATGCCTGGTCTGCCAAAACGACCATCGGCAGTGGATATTGATATTAACGATGCGGGAGAGATAAATGGTTTGTTCTAAAGGACAAGAAAGTGAACAAGTGGGGGCTGATAGCCCTCTTTTTTCTTTCCATCATGCATAAGTCTGTATGGATATGATATAATTGTTTCGACATTTACAGAGGTGTAATTATGATCGATTTCAGATTTAACGGACAAGAATTGATATTATGGATCGGCAAGGATACACCCAAGGACATCCTGCTTCATGATATCGAGAACAGATTGGGAAATATGAGCACGTTCTTTAGCGATGACGAAGGTCTTTCATTGCTGTTTGAAGACGGTATAAGCCAATCCGGTTTGATTGAACCCATCTTGAATCTATTGGAAAGAAGAAATGTTAAAGTTAGAACCATTCATTTAACAAAGCCTGAAAGAAAACTCAATCGACAGATTTCAAATGAGCTGAAAAAAAGATATGACAGTGAAGTGGAAAATGAACCGATGTCTCTTATTGACAGAAAACTGAAACTCTTTCAAACGACTGTCCGGTCAGGCCAGGTCTTTGAATACGATGGCGATGCCTTGATTATCGGTAGTATTAACAAAGGGGCACAGGTGAATGTTACCGGTAATTTGATTGTCATTGGAGAAATTAAAGGCAATGTCCGTGTGGGTCTGTATGATCCCGAGGATTCTTTCATTTTGGCCACTTCCATGCATCCCAATATGCTTCAGATCGGAAGTACCTTTTCTACCTCCATCAGCAGTGATGAATTGGCTTTGTGCAAGATGAAAAACGGCCGGCTGACTTTAGAACCGATATCTGAAAATTACTACTACAATAAATGAAAAAGGGGTCGATGGTGTGAACAACAAGATAAAGGATATGATCTTTGAGTTTTCACAAGCCTATGGACCTCCCGGACGGGAGGAAGGCATAAGAAGCTCAATAAGACAACGTGTGGAAGGATTATGCGATGAAATCACGGTGGATCAATCCGGAAACCTGATTGCGATCAAGCATGCCACGGAAAGAAAATCAGGAAGGCTGATGGTTTCCACACATATGGATGAAGTGTGTCTGTTATGTTCGAAAGTTTTGGATTCTGGATTCCTTCGAGTGGAACCTGTTGGATTTGACCCAAAATTGCTTCCTTCTCAGAAAGTAACTGTGCATACGAAAGGCGGTGAAAAACTGAGAGGGGTTGTGGGGATGCTGGCACCTCACCTCCAAACAGAAGAAACCAAATCCAAGATCTCCGATTATGATGATTTGTTTGTGGATGTATCCATGCATGATATTGGCAAGTTTTCAGTTGGGGATTTTATTACCTTTTCCAGTGAACCGTTTGAGTCTAAGCCATTTGTGTTTGCCAAAACCATAGATAACCGTGGTTGTTGCATTGCATCTGTTGTTGCTTTGGAATATTTGCAAAACTTGCGTCATTCTTTTGACTATTATGCGGTGTTTTCGTCAAGAGAAGAAATTGGCGCTTTTGGTGCACGAACAGCTACAAGCCTGATCCAACCGGATCTGTCCATTGCCATGGATGTCACATTTGGAAACATTGACATCCCGGGGCATCCGAAAGTTGAATTGGGTAAGGGTCCTGTAATTGCAAAAGGGCCGGTCCTCACGAAACGTGTTTCAGAGAGGCTTTTGTCCTGTGGAAAAAACAACGGAATTGCCACACAGCTTGAAGTGACTCCTTCCAGAACTGGAACGGATGCAGACCAAATACAACTGGAAGGTTTTCCGGTTGGACTGATCTCCATTCCATTATCTTATATGCACAATACGTTTGAAAAGATCAACACTGAGGATGTCAAAGAAACAGGACGCTTATTGGCTCTTTTCACTTCTGAATTAAGGCAGGAATTTTTATCCATTCAACCGGAAGAGGAGGGAGAATAAAAGATGTATTTGAAAATTCTTTCAGAGTTATACGGCGCTTCCGGAAATGAAGAAGCGGTTAAGAAGTATATCAGGGAAATTGTAAAAAAGACTGGAAAAATCGATTATATAAAAGAAGATCATCTTGGAAATCTCATGTGCTTTAAAAAAGGGAAAAATCAAAAAAAGACCTTGGTCTTGATGGCGCATATGGATGAAGTGGGATTAATGGTATCAAAGATCGAAGAAGATGGCAAGCTGAATGTACTGCCGGTTGGCGGAGTGGATCCCAGGGTCTTGCTTGGTAAACGAGTGGTTGTTGGTGAAAAGAAAATCAACGGGATTATTCCTTTCAAAGCGATTCACCTTCAAAAAAAAGACTACAAAAAAGTTCCCGATTGGAACGATATTCGAGTGGATATCGGTGCCAAGGATAAAAAAGAAGCTGAGGCAAGGGTTTGCATCGGCGATTATTGTCATTTTTATACATCTTTTGAAGAATATGAAAATAGATATATCGGAAAGGCATTCGATGACCGAGCGGGGTGTTCCATCATGTTGGATGTCTTGGAATCTATGACAGAGTTGCCGGCTTATAACGTTATCTTTGCCTTTGTTGTACAAGAAGAAAACGGCCTGTGTGGAAGCGGCGCCGTATTGAAGCACTTTCATCCTGATGCAGCTCTGATTCTTGAGGGTACGACGGCAGGAGACAACCCGGAGCTGAAAAAAGAACGATGGTCTACACATTTGGACAACGGGCCTGCTATCAATTATTTACAGTCTATGTATGTTATTGACAGACGGCTTTTTAACGCCATCATCCGAACGGCAGAGGACATCAAAGTGCCCTATCAGATGAAAGGGCGAACCGTTGGCGGAACAGATGCCGGAAGACTTGCCCGTTCTTTCTACGGTGTTCCTGGGGCAGTGGTAAACGTTCCCGCAAGGTATATTCATTCTCCCGTCAGTGTGATGTCTAAGAGCGATTATCATCATACACTCGAGCTCGTGAAAGCATTGGTAATGACAGAAAATTATTTAGAGGCTTTGGAGGTTTAAAAATGAAAGAGCTGATTCGCAAACTGGTTGATGTATCTTCGCCAAGTGGTCATGAAAAAGGGGTGCATCAAGCTATTTTAAAGGAATTGGAAGGGCATATTGACGGTTATCGATACGATAATATCGGAAATTTGATCGTATGGAAAACAGGAGTGGCTGAAAAACCCAAAAAGTATTTGCTTGACGGACACGCAGATGAAATTGGCGTTGTCATTACCCATATAGATGAAAAGGGTTTTTTGAGAATAGATCCGGTGGGGGGCGTCAATCCGCTGATGTTATTGGGAACCACCTTGCAATTTGAATCAAAAGAAACGCATGAAATGATCAAGGGTATTTGTTCATACGAATCGGAGACTTTTGAAGATGCGAAAAAAAACCTACAAAATCCCAATTACGATGTATTGTTTGTGGATATTGGTGCTTCATCCAAAGAAGAAGCGCTTAGACATGTTCATGTTGGGCATTTTGGAACCTATGAATCGCCATTCATAGATCAGAATGGCAAATTGATATCCAAATCAATGGATGACCGAATTGCCTGTGCAATTATCGTTCAGCTGTTTAAGGAATTGGGAAAAGTCCCGAACGATGTATACGGGGTTTTCTCGGTGCAGGAAGAAGTCGGCATTGTCGGAGCCAGTGTTGCCGGTTATGACATCATGCCGGATATGGCCATTGCCATTGATGTAACGGCTAATTCTGATACGCCTAAGGGATTTAAACGGATGGACCTTTGCTTGGGAAATGGTCCTGCCATCAAAATCAAGGACAAAGCCTCCATTTCGGATGGTTTGGTTGTTGACACATTAACAAATTGCGCAAAGGAGAACGGCATTCCTTATCAATATGAAGTGTTGTTATTCGGCGGAACAAACGCTCATGGTTATCAGTTAACAAGATCTGGAATACCGTCTGGAACACTCTCTATTGTAACACGGTATGTGCACAGCCCGCATGAAATGGTGGATATGAATGATGTTCTCAATGCTGTTAAGCTGTTAAAAAAGGTTGTTGAATGATCCCAGGCTGATGAATCGTTTTTTAACGTTCCACGTTACACAGGAAAATGAATCTCGAATCCATATTTATCGTAGTGAATCAGCGGATGAATTTTTTAGGTTGATCACAGAAGATCGTGAATCTTTCCTAATCGTTGATACTGGATTCAAGACGATTTGGGCGGAAAAGTTTGGTCGATCGGATTTTCTAAAAAAAGCTTATCCGATATCTGGTGGAGAAAGATGTAAATCCATCGATAGAGTTTTTGAGTTGATCACTTCGCTTCAGAATGAAGAAAGAAGAATCAAACGTGTGATTGCAATAGGTGGGGGCTCCCTCATTGATCTTTGCGGGTATGTTTGCTATAGCAGCGTACCTGATGTAACCTTTGAAGTTGTCCCCACAACGCCTTTTTCGCAATTAACCGGTTTTTATAAACGGCGATTTTACCTGAATTACGATCGCAAAAAGAATCGCCTTTCTGTTCAGGGAATTCCTGGGAGGAGTTTGATTTTTCCGGATCTTTTAAAAACGTTTTCCACTAATGATATCAGAAGGGCTCATGTAGCCGCTTATGCTGTGGCATTGGGATACGACGAAAGATATTATCATTTGGTCAAACGATCATTGAATGAGATGGTTCATGATAAAATTGATTGGGATCATCTGGCCGAATTGATATGGGAAAACAATTTCTTACAAGCCAAGGCATCCAAGGATTTGATGTTGGTTTTTCCAGGAGAAACCATGGCGAATTTTATTCAAAATGCCACAGGGCTTCAGAAAGACTATGTGGCTGCTATGAGTACAGGAGTTCGTATGGAGCTTTTCTTATCTAATCGACTGGGTTATTTAGATGATGCTGCTTATCATCTGTTTGACGAGGAATTGAAGAAATTAGAAGATGATAAGAGATCTGATTATGATTATCAATCCTTTATGATGAACATCCGAAAGGAAAAATCAATAGTTTTGCCTCTCGTTAAAGCTCTTGGAATATCTGAGAGAACAAGAATTGAAACAGTATCATTAGAACATTTGATCATCTCATTTTTTTCACAGAATCATTAAAGAAAGCAAAATGATGGTCACTATCTTGGGATAAAGAAAAAAAGGGAGTAACGAATGAATAAATTGCTTCCGGTAAGCAAGGAATCGGCGAAAAAAAAAGAAGAGCATAGAAAAGAAACCGGCCTTCGCCTTGGAAAAACAAACAATGAAAAAACGATCAAACACCAGCCGGGCGAGGTTGGCTTGAGTAAAAATCAAACCGTGATCTTGGCTGTTGTAGTCGTGGGATTATCTTTGGCCGTTTTCATATTGGCCTTTTGGATCAGGACATTAATGTCGCAGCGTGAAGAAAGACAACTGGTTATTAACCGGCTTGAGCAAGAAATTGAGGTCTTAAACAACAATGGAATCGACGAAACCGTTTCTGCAACGGTTTCATATGAAAATCTTCCTTCGGACCCTTCTCCGGATGTTGCTGAAAATGCCCAAAATCCGGATGTGGCTCAAATACAGACTTTCAATTACGATGATTTATTTGATCGTTCACAAATACTGGTTACCCAAAATCAACGCAAGACATATTACATCTGTAATGAAAAAGCTGCTTTACGCTTGATCGAAGATAGTGGCATGGACTACATGATTTCAGAGCATCCTGATTCAAATTACAATCTGCTATTATTAGGTGATTGGGTACCCGAATGGGTGGTCCAACTTCAAGAATGGGAAGAGAGAAAGAATCGACTATTAACCACCATCTCCCAGCAAGCAACCTCATCAGAAGCTGCAACGCAAACAGCGAATCCATTCCAAATGCCGGAGGAACTGGAAGGTCTTGAAGCCCATAAACAAGATTTGCTGATAGGCATACAAATTCTATCATCATCCAGCCGAGAAGAGGTCAACAAAAAGGTATGGATTTTAAGAAATGAAGGTATACCGGCATATATCTACTCTTATCCAAAAAATTATTCACAGGTTTATCAGTATACTTTACAAGTGAACTTATTTCCAACTAGGGAAGAAGCTTTAGTGTATCAAGAGGTTCTCACCCAGGAACATCGAGATCTCTTCTTAGAGATGATTAGTAACGATGTTAGCCGAGGTTACCCGAGGAATATCATGTCAAATGATTGATTTAATAAAAAAACCACCTCCGCTATTTTGGTTTAGTGTGTCATTATGGGGTGGCATTCTCTTTTCAAGTTTGTTTTTCTTTGATTTGTTGACATTGACGTTATTTTACACATTTTTTTTAGCTGTTTTTGTCATTTGTACCTTTTTTAACCTGGTTTCTAAGCGAATATGGATCAGTGTGATGGCGCTGGTTTTCTTTTTGACCGGGATGATACTTTACAAACCATTTGAATCACTTGATGAAGGAAATTGCACGATAGTTGGGAAGATCTATCGGGTCACCGACTCTTCAATTCGCCTAACGCAAGTAAAGGCACTTGAAGAAGACGTATGGCAATCAAAAAGTGGAGAATTTTATGCGCTGATACCAGATTATTCGGAAGTGAAAGAAAACGATTATCTGGCGATAAATGGAGTAAACTCCAAATTGGGCAATTTGAATTTTATCAGATCTTTTCTTCCCGGTGATTCTTTCAGTTATCCGTATCGGGAAACAGCTTACGAAAGGCTAAGACTCTATTTTCAGTCTTTTTCAAATTCATTTGTGACATTTTTAAAAGAACAAGTAGGTGACGATAACGGTGCAATCGCCTCTGCTGTTTTTTTGGGATTGGGATTGGATAGCCAGAACAAGGACACGATTAACAAAGCCGGCATATCCTATCTGTTTGTTGTTTCAGGATTTCATTTTTTTCTTGTTTACTTTCTCTTTAGTTGGGTAATCGCCTTTTTTAAACCCGGCAATCATTTGTTTGTTATTGTCAAACTCGTTTTCTTAACCTTATTTTTTCTAACTTGTTCCACGGGCCCCTCATCGTTCAGGGCATTTCTTATGCTGTTTCTTTATGAGGTGTTCAAAGCAATGGATTATCCGGTTTCACCATTAAGTGTATTGGGATTAAGCGCCATCATCATACTGTTCAAAGATCCTGCTATGGCTTTAAATGCGGGATTTCAAATGACATATGGTGCTGTTCTGGGTATTTTGATTGTGTCGAAACTAAAAAAAAGCCAAAATCGGATGTATCAATGGTTGGTGCCGTTGGGATCATTGATCTTCATCATGCCCATTACGGCGATTCAATTCGGCGTCATCCCGTTATTGGCGATTCCAGTGGGTTTATTGATCTCATTAACGTTGATTCCATTTATCATGCTTTGTCTGTTTATAGCGATTATTCTTTTTGCTTTACAGCTGTTTCCTTTGGCTCGTATCATTTTAATAGGACTTAATCCGCTGCTGACGCTTTCGAGAGCGATCATACAATGGCTTTCCGTTCATTACGGAACCGTTTCAGTTAATCAGACCGGGTCTACGATTGTAGGCGTGAGTGCATTGATTATTTTTATTCTCTTGGTGTTTTTCCATCAAAAGCGTTCAGTGTATTTATCCGCGAATAACTCCAAATCATCTCAATTGCAATCATGACTTTTATTATGGTAGAATAAGCTCGATGATTAGTGATTGTAACTTTTTTCATTGAAAAGATACCCTTTTTTTATCAAAGATAAAGCCATTGGAGGTCTGATTTTGTATATACAGGACATGATCAAAAATCTTAATGCGTTCTGGTCACAGCAGGGTTGTTTTATTGAACAACCCTATGATATGGAAATGGGGGCTGGTACCTATCACCCATCCACTTTTTTTCGTGTAATCGACGAAAAACCATGGAAATGTGCTTTTATTCAACCCAGCAGAAGGCCTACAGATGGTCGTTATGGTGAAAATCCCAACAGGATGCAGCGATTTTATCAATATCAAGTGCTGATAAAGCCGTCTCCTCTTGAATCCCAGGAGGTTTATCTGCAATCTCTTAAAGCCTTATCGATTAACCCTAAAGAGCACGATATCCGATTTGTGGAAGATAATTGGGAATCCCCCACTTTAGGAGCCTGGGGTGTTGGTTGGGAAGTCTGGCTTGACGGAATGGAGATCACACAGTTCACTTATTTTCAGCAAGTTGCCGGTGTGGAGCTTAAGCCGATCACCTTGGAAATCACTTACGGAATTGAAAGAATCGCCATGTATTTGCAGAATGTGGAAAATGTTTATGATTTGATGTGGAATGAAACGACACGATATGGAGATTTATACAAGCGAAATGAAATTGAATATTCCAAGTACAATTTTGAAATAGCCGATACACAGTTGCTTTTTAAGCTATTCGAACAGCATAAAGCTGAATTTCTTCATTTATTAGACAACAAATTACCCATTCCTGCCTACGATCAGTTGATCAAATGTGCCCATTATTTTAACCTGTTGGATGCACGCAATGCGATCAGCGTGGCACAACGGCAGGCATATA
Source organism: Thermotogota bacterium (assembly GCA_035447925.1). Taxonomy (GTDB): domain Bacteria; phylum Thermotogota; class Thermotogae; order MWEM01; family MWEM01; genus JASUTC01. The sequence continues at coordinate 18,391 of DAOTHY010000009.1, read as the reverse complement.
TCAAAGAGATCAGAAAACTGGCTATTGGCTGCGCAAACCAATACTTACATCCGGATCTAGAGAAGGAACAAAAAGAAAAGTCATGACGCAACGGTTGATTAGAATAAACAATCGGTTTATTCCGTCAATTATACCTGTAATCATCTATTTCATTAATAAAGATTTTTAGTTATTGGAGGTAAGCAGTAATGAGTGATTCCAAACCCCTTATTCCGGATTGCGTTGATGTCGATCATGCCATCGAAATATTAAGCATTTATCACAACGGGGAAAAACAGAAAGCCGTACAAATGGTTCGAGAACATCTGGAATATTGCGCAGCGTGTTTTAAACAGTTTCATTGTGTGAGTGTTATCGAAGAAGTAGTAACTGGAAAACATGCCGATGATGTCTATCTTGAGTTTATTGAAGTGGTTGACAGAATAGGAAAGAACAGGCAGATTGAGCCGTATGAATTAGAAGAATTGTACATGGATTTTCTTTCAGGAAAGTGTTTAGACACTGATAAAGGATATTCCCAAGAAGAATTCGATACCGTGTGTGATTTCTATGACAAGCTCAACGAACTGATTCAAGATGAACATCAGGGCAGCGAAAAATATACCAAACACTCGTTTTTAACTTGGGGTGCAGTTGCTGCTTTAATCACGGTAACCGTTCTATCGGTGGGAATTCTCAATACTTCAAAATTAGATTTGGCGAATAAAAAAGCATTTAGTGAACAACTCGTTTTCCCATCTTACAGTGAACACACGGCTTATACACCAACCGAAGAAAAATCAGCCGAAAACACAACGGACAACTACATAGTTAGTGCGCAATTTGGCCTACCGGTTGATAAGGAATTGGAAGGTGGATATTTCAATCCAGTCAAGAACCAGCAGAACACCTTGTTTACCGTTAGCATGAATTATTAAATCAACATGTTTGGAGTGAAGTAATTGAAAAAAACATTGAAAAGTATCCCTTTTTCAGTGACACTAAAGTATACACAACTAGCCCAGGAAATGCAGTCCAAAGGGATGGATGTGATAAGACTGACCGCCGGGGAACCTGATTTTGACACTCCCCACGAGGTCAGTCTTTCTGCTAAGTTGGCTATTGATGAAGGGTTTACAAAGTACACACCGGCCTCAGGGATACCTGAGTTGAGAAAAGGTATTTCAGAATTATTGAAAACAAAGTATCATCTGGATTATGCCCCGTCACAGATTATTGTTACCAATGGGGGCAAACAGGCGTTGTTTCAGTCCTTGTATGCGATCACAAACCCAAGTGACGAGATTATTGTATTAACACCTGATTGGGTCAGTTACGTTCCGCAAATAGAAATGTGCGGTTGCCAAGCGGTATTGGTAGAAACAGATGCAGACAATGATTTTCAACCAAATATCCTTCAAATAGCCGAAAAAGTCACCGAACGAACAAGGGGGATCATCATCAACTCACCCAATAACCCAACGGGAACGGTGTATACTGGTCAGACACTTGAAAAAATTGCGGAATTGGCCTTGGAAAAAGATCTCTGGGTGATTTCCGATGAGATATATGCCAATCTTGTGTATGATGGTACGCATGTCAGTATCGGTTCTCTGGGAAAAATAATCGAGAAAACCATTACCATTAACGGATTTTCAAAGTCCCATGCCATGACAGGGTGGAGATGCGGATATGTGGCAGCTCCGGAAGCAATAGCTAAAGAAATCGGCAAGATGCAGTCCCATCTGTCCTCCAATATCAATTCAATTACACAAAAAGCGGCCTTGAAAGCACTTTTGGTTGATACTGAGTATATGAAAGAAGCCTTCGAGAAGAGACGGGCGATTGTGTCAGAGGCGTTAGACAATATCGGCATAGATTATTGTCATCCGGCGGGTGCCTTTTACTTTTTCATGGACTTTAATTGGGTGAAAGACGCTTATCAAAGTGATGATGATTTGACTATGGATTTGATACAAAATTACTCTTTGGCTATGGTTCCCGGCAGTGCTTTCCACAAACCATGGTATATGCGATTATCATATGCTTCTTCTGAAGAAGAATTGAAAAAGGCGATGAGTATTCTACAAGATTTTAAAAATAGGCATTGAGAAGTATCGACAATTATTTTAAGGCGTTCATATGAACGCTTTTTTATTTGTGGAGGTTTGTGAAATGAAAAAGAAATTGATGTCATCCAGAATAGCTCTGGCATACCTTCCCACACCGCTGGAAGAGATAAAGGCTATGTTTGTTCCGCATGATCTTGAAATCTGGTTTAAAAGGGACGACCTGACTGAGTTTGTTGGAAGCGGCAATAAAATCAGAAAATTGGAGTACTTGTTATACGAAGCGCAACAAAACGGATCGAACACAATCGTTACATGTGGGGGGATTCAGTCGAATCATTGTCGAGCGACTGCTTTTGCAGCCAGAAAATTAGGTATGAAGCCTGTTCTGTTCCTAAGGGGTACAAAGCCCGAACATGCAGAAGGGAATCTATTTTTGGATGAGCTTCTGGAATCAGAAATTCACTGGATAACCCCTGAACAATATCAGGAACGGGATCGAATCATGTCCGAATACTGTGAGAACACGAGAAATCCGGAACAAGTCTATCTCATCCCTGAAGGCGGATCCAATATGATCGGATCACTGGGTTACATGCGGGCTATCGATGAAATGATGCAACAAGTTCAGTTGGATGCTTTTGATGCTGTTTTTTGTCCGGTAGGGAGTGGCGGCACGTATGCCGGATTATTGGCCGGATTGAAATCCAATAATGTGGCGACGCCCTTGATCGGTATCAACGTGACCCTAACGAATCCTTCGGAGTTTACTGCCAAAGTCAAATCGATCTGCGATGAACTGGTTGACAATCAATTTTTAAAAAATGCGGTGGATGAGAAAGATATAACCATATTAGACGGTTATTGTGGAGAAGCTTATGCTGTTCCAACGCAAAAGGGAATTGATTATATCAAAAACTGTCTTCTGCAAACAGGAATCTTATTAGACCCTGTTTATACATCCAAGTCTTTTGACGGGCTGCTAGAAGAATCGAAAAAAAGAGGTTTTAAGAAGGTACTTTTTATTCACACAGGCGGAGGATTTGGTAACTACGCTTATTCAGATCGTTTTGGTGTTTAGTAACAGAAGGGGTAAAAAACACAAAAAAACTATGATATAATTCTGGGAAAACTGTTTTTTTCATAGATTGAGGAGGATTTTAAAGATGAGAGATTTTATTTTGAAGTGGAAAGTTGTGATTATCTGGGCTATTGTAATCATCTTTACAGCAGGGATTGTTTGGTGGGGTGTTGCATCCTATATTGATTTGGGAGCTAGCCAGGCACAACAGGATTACACACCGCAGGAGTATGTTCCAGACCGTTCAGAAGCCCTTGCAGTGATCACAAAGGATTCAACCGATTTGCATCATTCCTATTGGCTGATGTCTAATGAACTATCACAAAGAATGCAGGAAATAACAGAGTATTACAGAAATTACGGGCAAAACATTGATGAAATGTTCCAAGCGCCTTATTTGGAATTGAACACAGCCAAATCATTGATCGACAACAAGATCGTGGAATATTATGCCGATCAAACAAAATTAGCGCCTACACAAGAAGAAATTGACAAGCAAGTTGAGACTTTGATTGCTCAAAACATCAACACGGATGAAATAAAACAGCTGGTTGTCCAAAGATACGGAAGCTTGGATAATTACAAAGCGTATATCCGCCCCTATCTTGAAGAACAGATGAAGCTGGATAACGTGAAAGCTCAAGTTGCACAGGTAACAGAAGAGGATATACGTGCTTATTTTGAGGTTAATAAAGAAGAGCTTACCTCAGAAAACAACAAGGTAAAGGTAGCACATATTCTTGTTGACGAATTAGAACAAGCCCAAGATATTCTCAAACAGATTCAAGATGGGGAAATTACTTTCAGTGAAGCGGCTGTTGCTTATTCCAAAGACACTTCAAATAGTGCTAATGGTGGGGAATTAGACTGGTTTACGAAAGGACAAATGGTACAGCCGTTTGAAGAAGCTGCTTTTAATGGCCAGATTGGAACTATCGTTGGTCCCGTGGAAACATCATACGGTTATCATCTCATTGAAGTACAAGATCGGAAAAAACTTGAAACCTATGAAGATTTTGCTGGCGATGAAGAATTATACAATCAAACAAAAACCCAATTGCAAAACGAAGGATACACCGAATGGTTGAAAACTTACAAAGAAGAAAATCATTTCGACTACATGCTGAACGATGATGTATTAAACGTTTACGATAAGTATCAGAAACTGACGGACAATTACGAGTTAACCGATAATCTGACAATGCAAGAATTTGCCTCTTGGCTCGAACCATTTCTTCTGGTGGAAAAAGATGGTGAAAAGCATATCGATACAGAAGTAGACCCAAGAAATATCGCTGTTTACGTCACTACTTTAGAAAACATGAATGCGAACTTCAACAATCAGATGAATATATTGGATAATTTCAATACGGTGAAAGAGAATACGCCTGAAGATTACATATCCATGAGTATTGAACAGCTTGCAAGTGTTCGAGAAGTCAAAGATCAGGAAAGATTAGGCCTGGAAGATGAGATTGTCTTGATTGAAGAAAAAATGGCTGAAACGGGTAAATCAACAGGAACAGAGGACACACAAACTTATCTGGAGAATTTAAATCAGGAGCTTACAGCCAAAAAATCTGAGATGAATCAACTGGAAGATGAGATCAGTGTCCTGTCAAATGCCACGAGATATCACAATTTGGCTGATCAATTAGCACAAGAAAACATCCAAGCTGATCAGGTTAATGAAGTCATAAAAGACTTGGAGGAACAAATCAAGGCAAATGAAACAAAGATTGTGGAAGGATTAAATATCTTATATCAATACAACACCACATCTACACAAGTGATCAATTTGTTGAGGAAATACCAACCCGAAAATTCTGAAGTGGCTTTAAAATGGTTCCAAAATCAAATTGATCAATACATGATGTATCTCAATGATGAAGAGATATTCAAACAATACCGCATGATTCTGGAACCGCAATTACTCCAATATCAGCTGGGTATTGCCAAGATTGCACAATCAGAAGAGGAACCGATCGAGAGAAGGGTGAGTGCATATGAGATTCTGGTAACCCTAATGGAAAAATGGGGAAAATACGATGAAGAAGTTTTGTATTTAGAGGAGCTCAAAACCCTTCAACCCGAATATGAAGATATCGATACGATTATTCAGCAGGTCAAGGATGCCGCAGCAAAAAAGGCCGAAGAGTTGGAGAATCTGACGGTCCAGTCTACGGACTCGTCAGATGCTACTTCGACTCAATAGAGCACATAAAAAAAGAGAGCCGAAAGGCTCTCTTTGATTTATTGGCTGGGGCGGAGAGACTCGAACTCCCGAATGTCGGATCCAAATTCCGATGCCTTACCAACTTGGCTACGCCCCAACTCCGTTTGATGTCCAACTAATTCAACACCGGTTGATATTCTACTATATCATTCTGCAAATGTCAAGCGACTCAAAAGATTGAATTTGATTTTTGTTGATATGCATGACTTTATTACAGTAGAGGCGATGAAAATGATTACAATAAAAATTCTGAACAACGGAAAAGAAATCTCCTTTCAAGAACCTGTGAAAGTAAGCGCCATTCTCAATGAGTCCGGTTTAATACCTCAAAGACCGATTATGGGTGCAAAGGTCAATAACCGTTTAAGGGAAATGGGAAACTGGGTTTATTCGGATGCTCAAGTTCAATTTATTGATATCACTCATTCAGATGGGATTCGAATGATTCAGAGAGGACTGATTTTTACCCTGTACATTGCTGCCAAAGAGTTATTTCCCGAACGCAAACTGAAAGTACTGCACTCCATTGAAAATGGTCTTTATTGTGAATTGGGAAACTGGGTTCAGAATTCTGAGATCAATCAGCTCAAACACAGAATGATGGAACTGATTAAGTTTGATTATGCATTTTCTAAGCATAAATTGGACAAACGAATAGCTGTGAAGAATTTTGAAGAGAATGGGGATTGGGAAAAGGCTCGTCTCTTCAGATTCAGAAAAAAGAGTACCGTTAATGTATACAAATGCGGTAACTTGGATTACATCAATTATTTTTACGGATATATGCCACCGGGAACGGGCTGCTTAAAACCTTTTGATTTGGAAGTTTACGGTCAAGGCTTCCTCTTACTCACCGGTTCGCAAGATTCTCCCGATGAACTGCCAACAAGAAAAAAGCTACAAAAGTTTTCTCAGGTTTTTTTGCAGTATCAGCGATGGGGAGAGATATTGGGGATTGAAACCGTGGGTGATTTGAACGATAAGATCGCAGATGGAAAGATCAAAGATGTCATTCTTATGTCAGAAGCGCTTCATGCCAAAAAAATTACAAACATGGCCGAGGAAATCAGCAAAAATCTTGAGAAAAGAGTTATACTAATCGCTGGCCCTTCATCATCCGGTAAAACAACGACTGCAAAAAGGCTTAAATTACAGCTAATGGCGGAGGGTTTAAAACCGGTGACCATTTCACTGGATGACTATTTTGTGGACCGGGATTTGACTCCTAAGGATGAATTAGGGAATTATAATTTCGAATCCATTTACGCCCTGAATTTGGAATTGTTTAACAATCAGCTTTTAGATTTACTAAACGGAAAGGAAGTCAGTATTCCCAAGTTTGATTTTGTGAAGGGTAAGGGATTCATCAGTGACGAAGTATTAAAGATCTCGAAAGACCAGCCGCTAATCATAGAGGGGATTCATGGCCTTAATGAAGAATTGACAAAAAGCGTTCCAAGGCATTGCAAATTTAAGATATATGTGAGCGCTTTGACGCAATTGGGGATTGATGATATCAACCGAATCCCCACCACGGATACTCGATTGATCAGACGAATTGTTAGAGACAACAGCACAAGAGGGCATTCCGCAATCAAAACCATCAGAATGTGGCAATCTGTAAGAAAGGGAGAAACAGAAAACATCTTTCCTTTTCAGGAGGAAGCGGATTACATGTTTTCATCTGCCTTGGTTTATGAATTAGCAGTTTTAAAGATGTACGCAGAACAGCTGTTGGTTCAAATATGTGACGAATGCGAAGAAAACATTGAATCGAAAAGACTGTTAAAGTTCCTGGAATATTTCTTGCCCATTACCAATACCGAGTTTATTCCTAAAAATTCGATTATTCGGGAATTTATCGGAGGAAGTGTATTTGACTACTAACTTGAACGAAAATGATAAATCGGTTTATGATAAAATGATCATGACCCGGCTAAAAAAAATCGAGGGTCAAATCAGGGGAATTCAGAAGATGATTGAAGAATCCAGAAGCTGTTCAGATATTCTGATTCAGATGTCGGCAGTTAAATCAGCCCTAAAAAAAACCAATTATCTGATCCTAAAGCGTTATGCCAATGCTTGTCTATTGGATATGAACAAGACAGAAGGAAAAGAAATGAAAGAGTTTCTTTCAACCATGAATGAATTTATATCTGAAATGGAAGATGAATTCGAACAATTAAACGGAGGTATCAAAGATGAAGAAAACACTTAAAACGATATTTTTAGTTGTCATGATGCTTCTCATACTCACCACTTCCTGGACGCTTTTTGCTCAAACGGAAGAAATTAATGTGTATGACAAGTTAAAACCCTTTTTTGAATCATTGTATTATATTGAAAATGAATTCTATGAAAAAGATAAAATAAACTACAATGATATTGTTGACGCAAGTGTAAGGGGATTGATTGGCGGACTGGAAGACCCCTTCAGTTATTATTTAACCGCTGAAGATGTTGCAGAAAGTAATATTGAGCAGGAAGGAAAATATGGCGGAATTGGTACAGAAGTTACTTATAATGCCCATTTACAGGTTATAGAAGTGGTCGCTCCCATGTTTGGGACGCCCGCCTATAAAGCGGGAATCAAAGCCGGTGATTTGATCATTACCATTGATGCCAGCCCTGTTGAAGATATGACTTACATGGAAGCGGTAAACAACCTCAGAGGTATTCCGGGGACTATTGTCAACTTGGAGGTAGTCAGAGAACCTGTTGGAATTTTGGAGTTCAGCATCGAAAGAGCTGAAATCAAAACGGCCATGGTTCAATACGGCCTTGTGGAATATGAAGGAATCAAAGCGGGTTATGTAAGGATTAACAACTTCTTCAAGAATGCCAGCACTGAATTGAGAAAAGCATTAAGTGATTTATATGATCAAGAGATTCAAGCCCTTGTGGTGGACTTGCGTAACAACCCAGGAGGATACTTAACTCAGGCGATTCTCATTGCCTCTTTGTTTGTTGACTCGGGAGAAGTCATTGTAACGACCAAATCTGCTGATAATTTCATCAACACCTACCGATCTTTAGGTAACGAGTTTGAAGATCTTCCCATGATGGTACTGATAAATGGTGGAAGTGCTTCATCTTCCGAAATCGTAGCGGGTGCATTGAAAGATTATAGTCTGGCGACTTTGGTTGGTGAAAAATCTTTCGGAAAAGCTGCTGTTCAAACACTTTTCCCGTTATCTAACGACGGTGAATTATGGTTAACTACAGCACATTATTTCACCCCCAACGGCAACGATATCCATATCGTTGGAATTGAACCGGATATCTTAGTGGAAGCAGAACCGTTTGAACAGACCGCTGAGGAGGATGATCACACAAGTGATAGTACACGTTTTGTCATTGAAGTCAATCCGGAAAAAGACAATCAGCTGAAAACTGTTTTAGATCTTTTTGTTGAAGAGTTTTCAATGGGTGAGTGGGGGACTTTTAACTAAAGGATGATCAAGGTTCTTTTCTGTATCTTTTCCGTGATAATGGGGATCATGGGGCTTTTTTTAGGTGTGGATTCATTAACCGGTTTTGACTGGCAAATTGAATCCACCCTAACGAAGTACACCGATCCTGTCTTTATCATAAAGAAAGAAACGAGGAATACGTTATTCGACAGTACACTCTTTAATGAAGATAATACGTTATTCATCGTTTGTTATACGGTTGAAGAATTTCAAAATGCTGTTGAAAAGCACCAAGAAAAAAAGAAATTGACTGTGGTAGTCAACAAAGCTAATGCGCTCAGCGAAGGGTTAGTAACGTCCGCAACAGCTAAAGGTCCGGGAATTCAAATTCATTATGAACCATCCCTTTTAATCGTTTTGAATGGGTATGGAAATGACGAATTGATATTGGAGATGGAACGAGAGAAGGATCAGAGATTTTTGCGTTTAGTTATGCCTAACGCCCAGCATTCGACCTCAACTGCAAAGGCTTTGAGACAGATGAATCTGCCTTATGCAATGAATCGTAAGGGTATTCGTGACGAAAATCTGGAACAAGCCAAACAGAGTGTCTATTATCCCAAATATGATTATGAAGTATCCGGGGCTACCGCTCAATTCTCCAATGAGCTTTCTGCTGATGAATTACAATTGAAAATGAAAGGCATGATTTATGATGCCCTGATCAGAAGCTATGAAAAGGGCTGGGAAGAAGTGGTTTTTGAGGCAACCATTAAAAACCTTAAAGCCCTTCAAGCGGTACTTGACGAAATGATGCCTTTACCGGTTCAACTGGTTTCTTATCCATTATGGAGAGATGATGAATGAGTTGTTTATTTGATGCATTGTTTTTTCCCATCGCTTTTTTTAAGAAAAAAGAATGCGGTTATGGTCAATCCTTTTTTGCATTTATTGCCGTGATCAGTGTCAACCTGTTGGCCGATTTTCGGTTTTTGGAGAGGCTATTTTCTTTTTTCTCTTTTACAGCCTTATTATTTCTGCTCCTGATACCGATAGTTGTTTCGTTAATGTTGTTTGGATTGGATTTATTGTTGATCAAATCAGATCGAAACCATTGGGTGAAAACGCATGTGGCTTTTACCTATGTTCCCTACTTCTTTCTTCCACTGATTATGCCCCTAGTTCATCGTTCTGTTTGGCCGTATCAACTATTTGGCTGGTTGATAGTTCTATTGATTTGCCTTTGGTCGTATACACTGTTTGATTTATTATTCAAAAATTACCGATATACCTTTATCCGTTTTTTTAGGGATATCAGTATCATTGTTTTGTGGACGCTTTTATGAGAGTAATGTATTCGGAGAGGTTGACATAATGGAGAATTTAGGTCGGATTGTACAACGATTCTGGAAAGAGATTATCCTCGTTTCAATCCTGATAACGATATTCTTTGGATACCACGCATCAAAGATTAGCATCAATACGGATTTGACGACACTTTTGCCGGAAGATGATGAGTATTCTCAACAGTATAAGGAATTGTTTTCTGGAGACGTTGTGGGAGATTCACTTGTGGTTGTTTTTGATTATGACGGCGATCGACCTAAAGCTTTAGAATTTGTGGGAAGGTTAAAACAAATCCTTGAGAGAAGGGTGGATATCGTTAAATTTTTCCAGAATATTGACTCTATGAGTATGATGGGAACGACGGGGTTATTGTTATCATACAGCAATACCTTCAAAGGTTTGTCCACCACTTTGAATTTCACCAGCTTTTTAATGGAGAATCCTGCACAAATTGACTTTAAGATTGTTCGTAACTACGGAGAATCAATGAAAAAATTGGAAGATTTTTTCGATAATGTCTTGAATTTGGATGACCCTAAAAATTACGTCATTTTCAGCCCGGACAATGAAATTTTCATGGTCAACATCATCTTGACAAAACCGGTTTTGGATTTGGATTTTGCCGCAAGGGCAACCAAAGAAATCGAGAAAGAAATGAACCTTCTGATCGCTGAAATGAGAACCGGCTATACATACGGTATAACGGGATCATATCAGCAGGCGCTTGATACCAATGACATCATTTCCAAAGATTTTTCTGTAACGACTCTGATTACTTTAGTTTCCATATCGGTGCTGTTCTATCTCGTATACGGTAACCTGTACACGACCATAGCGATTTTTTTCAGTCTGATTATGGGGACCATCTGTTCTGTGGGGATTTTTCAATTCATCTTTCAGAGTATGGATTTTATGTCCAGCTTTGTCATTGCACTTCTTTTAGGATTAGGCATCGATTTTGGTATACATCTTTCCCACCGAATTTCAGAAGAACTCAATGAAGAGGTTGAGTTATTCAACAACAGTAGTAAAAAAGGAAAAAGACAATTAACAAAGGCAGCGGTCATCCGATCCATTCAACATTCCGGAAAAAATACACTCATTGGCGGATTGACAACGATTGCTGCATTTATGTCCCTTATTTTTGTTGATTCTCCAGCGTTACAACGCGTTAGTGTCATGTCAGCCATTGGAATATTGACCTTTTTATTTGTGATGATCGTGGTATTGCCCGCGTTGCTGATCTTTTTTTACAGTAATCTGAAAATAAAGCCAAAGGGTCAAAGGCAAAACCAAAATTATTTCAAACGGATGGTTAAAGCATCCCGGAAAAAGCCATTAATCGTTGTTGTCTCATTTATACTCGCCCTTATTCCACTCTTCTTCTTTACCTATCAATGTTTCAAGAACTTTAACTACACACCGGCAGACATCATTCCCACTGATATTGAAAGTGCCAGAGTTCTTAAAAAGATTACAGAACATGGTATCTTCTCAAATGCTGATACGACTATTATTACTTACATACCTGAACCTCAAAAACTCTTCGATGCTCAAATGGAAATCCAAAAGAGTACACCAGACCTGGGGCAAATCAATTCCTTGGCATCGTTTATTCCAAAAGAGATGCTCGATAATTATGATTCTTTTAAGATGAATATTGAAGATATTATCAGTGGGTCTCAAAATGCTTTTACTCTGATTTTTTTCAAGAAACTGGGTGTGTATTCTGACCTGGAATATCTCTACAAGCTGTTTCAAAACAGTCCCAGTTTTTCAACGTTTATCAACGCCATCTTCCAAAGCGAGTTGTTGCCAAAGGAAGCCAAAAAATACCTGACCACCTATATTGATGATGAAATGGTCTACAAAATTTACGCTTCTCCACAATATGATATATGGGTGGACAACAATCTTAAAGGATTTATAAACAGTCTGGACCAAACAGAATTTGATTTTTACGGCTACCCCATTATCTATTACCGTGTTATGAGCAGTGTCATCAAATCGATTATTTTTGCAGTGTTGTTGTCTTCGATCATCATCGCCATAACGGTACTGGTCTCGTTAAAGAAATTTTCGGATTCCATAGCAGTCCTGATGGTGTTGGGAATGACGATTATCTTTTTGTTCGGATTTTACAACCTGATTGGCATGCAAATCAACTTCATGACCATTTTGGCCTTACCACTCATAATGGGTATGGCTATAGATGCGCCAATCCACCTTATCGGAAGATTCAGAGAAGAAGAAGCAAAGACGCCAAAGCCCGATTATATCAAGAATGTTTTCCTCAAGACCGGAAAAGCCATTACCTTGAGTTCTCTCACAACGATTATTGCCTTTTCCAGCTTGTTGTTTGCAAGCTCGCCCATACTGGGAGAATTTGGAATGATTATGACGATGGGAATTGCATTGAACTGGATAATCACTTTCTTCTGGCTGAAAGGATTCAGAGAAATCATCAGAAAACGAGACGGGAATGGTGAAAAAGATGAATCTGATGCATTGTGAATGGATTGATAGACAGATTATCAAAGTAACCGTTCGTTATGATTGTCAAAAGGACAAAGAACACCCGGTTTTCATTGTTGAAAAAGGATCAGATGAATGGGTATGCGCCATCTCAAAACAAGAGGAAATCAATGGAATAACCCATTATGAAATAAGATTGCCGCATGAAGTCTCCTTTGATGATTTGAGGGAAAAGATGGCCGTCTTATTGGTGAGTGAGACTAAAAAGTGTTCAAAAACCCGATTAAAAAAAACAGAAATCATCGATATCTATGCGGCTCAAGTGAAAGAAATCTCCTTTTTTCCAGGTGTTGAAGGCGGTAAAAGTGTTTTCAGACTTTTTTCACCCCTGGCAAAGTGGGCAATGATCAAGCTGTTTGACGGGGATCAATACCAACAACTACCGATGGAATACGATCAGCGTGGTTTTTGGTATCAGAGTTTTCAGGAGAATTTCCATCTGAAAGAATACCGTTACCTACTGAATATTGAAGATCAAATCTATGAAACCATCGATCCATTTTCAATGGCGTTGACTTTGAATTCAAAACGATCGGTTTTCATCGATGCCAATCAACTTGAACAGATAGATGATCATTTTGAAAATCCGGATAACAGCTGTGATTGTGTCATTTATGAGACACATATCCGTGATTTCACAGCCGACCCTGAGGTGGCTTTTGAAAAGAGAAACACCTACGAAGCCTTTTTTCAGCCAGGCATCACTTTAGACGACGGGGCGACTGTTGGACTGGATCATTTGAAAGAACTGGGCATTACACACGTTCACATTCTTCCGATACAGGATTTCAAATCCGTAGACGAATCCCATGAATCGGATTACAACTGGGGTTACGATCCAGTCTGTTACAGCGTTCCAGAAGGCTCTTATGCAAGTGATCGCAAAGATCCTCTTTCTCGGATTGACGGTGTTCGAACAATGGTGAAGACATTACATCAGCACGCAATCGGGGTGATTCTCGATGTGGTTTACAACCACACCTTCGAAGTCGATCACTCAATCTTTACACATACACTCCCTGATTACGCCTACCGCTGGAACGACGACGGGACCCTGTCGAATGGATCTGGCTGTGGAAATGAAATAGCTACCGAAAGAATATTCATGAGAAAATACATCATCGATACCCTACGACATTGGGTCAGATTTTACCACGTTGATGGTTTCCGGTTTGATTTGATGGGTTTAATGGATCAAGACACCATGTTTGCCATTGAACATGAATTATCCAGAGAAAAACAGTTGATTTTGTACGGTGAACCTTGGACGGGGGGGCTTTCTGTTCTACCGGAATCCAAAAGATCCACCAAAGGATTTCAACGAGGGCACAAAATTGCAGTCTTCAACGACGATCTTCGAAATGCTATTAAAGGCTTTCCCGATGATGATTCAAAGGGATTTATCAGCTCACAAATCGGATGGTCTGACACCCTTCTGGGTTCCATGCTAGGCAGTATAGGTTATGAAGATGATTTGATCAATTTTGCCGATCATCCCTGCGAACAGATTGCTTATACATCCTGTCACGATAATCTCACACTTTTTGATAAGATCAGAAAGTGTGCCCCTGAAAAAAACTGGGATGAATGGCTGACTATGAACAGATTAGCCGCATTCTCGGTTGTCTTCACACAAGGGATGTTGTTTTTACATTCGGGAGAGGAGTTTGCCAGGAGCAAGCATTTGCATCACAACACGTACAATCTGGGAGATGTTTACAATGCCATCAAATGGCATCAGAAAGTCCGATATCACTCACTATACCAATACTATCAGCAGCTCATTGACATCAGAAAAAGCCACCCGGTGTTCAGATTGGGAAAAAGTCCAGCATTACGTTCCAGGGTAAATCTTATCCACCGTATGCAGGGGGCGTTTGCCTTTACGATTGACGGCAGACAACTGGATTCTTGGAATCATGTGATGGTTGCCATGAACATGACAAATGAAGACCTGTGGTTCAAACTGCCTGAACTGCAATCAGGTGAGGGGTGGAAGATTACCGTGAATCCTTATCAGGCTGGGGACTCCGTTCTTGGTATTGCTAAAAAAGAGCTTCAACTACCTGAAAGAAGCTGGTATTTACTGTATATATGAAGGAGAATGCAGATGTTTAACTATCTGAAAGGGAAAATTACCGCTAAAGAACCGGACAATCGAATTGTCCTCGAAGTGAACAACATCGGGTATGAGTTATATACGGACAATGAGCTGTATCATTGTGAAGAGGAGATTTGTAAAGCTTATGTTGTGTTAGTGCCATCTGAGGAAGAATTCAGATTGTATGGTTTTTATACCGATGAAAAAAGGAAGTTGTTCAATCTTCTTCGAAGTGTAAGTGGATTGGGTTCAAAATCAGTAATCAAGGTATTGGCCTCTGCTCAATCGGTTGAGATAATTGAGGCTATCACTTTTAACGATGTTGCTTTTTTGAAAAGCCTACCCGGAATTGGCAAAAAAACAGCTGAACGGTTAGTATTGGAATTGAAATCTAAAATGAAAGAATTTTCTGAAAATCTTTCTGAAGCTGAAACCGTTCAAAGCGAAGAGAAGATCAAAAATCTGAGACTGTTTCAGGAGGCATCTGAAGGATTGGAAGCATTGGGGTATTCACTTAGTCAATCCAGACAGATATTGAGGGAGTTGATGGAAAAAAGAGATGATTATACCGTACAACAACTGATTAAGGATGCCTTAAAAAGATTTTTAGAAATGAATTAAAAAGGGGGAAGAAAATGCTGGGGATTATATTGGCTGCAGGGATGGGAACACGTATGAAATCCGATAAACCGAAGGTGATGCACGAACTGGTTTATCACCCGTTATTGGAATGGGTACTGGACAGTTTTGAAAACTTGATAGAAGACAAACATTGTGATAAAATCGCAGTTGTTATTGGCGAAAATATGAGTATGGTGGAACGTTTTTTGGAACATTGGTCATTGGAAAAGGGAATAGACGTTCAAATCTTTTATCAAAGAGAAAGGCTGGGAACCGGTCATGCAGTTATGATGGCGATGCCGGCCATCAAAGTATTACGAGACCAGGAGCCGGTTTACATTTTATGTGGTGATGTGCCCCTGATATCCAGTCTCACTCTGAAAAAAATGCTGAAGGACTATCAAAACGCAGATGCCGGTGTGGCGGTATTAACTGTCGAGAAGGATGATCCTTCCGGATATGGCCGCATTGTCAAAGATGAGATTGGGCTGATTAAAAAAATAGTGGAGCATAAAGATGCCACAGCTGAACAACTCAACATCAAGGAAATCAATTCGGGGATGTACCTGGTGAATGCCCGTCAGCTGAAAGAGAGTCTAAACAACCTGAAAAACGATAATCAGCAGGGAGAATACTATTTAACCGACATTGTTGAATGGATCGATCAGCATGAAGGCAAGGCCATCTGTGTGATGACTGATGATCATTACGAAGTCAGTGGAATCAACAATCGATATCAGTTGGCTGTGTTGGAAAAGGTTGCCAGAGAGCGCATCAATAAGGCTTACATGCTCAATGGAGTCAGTATGGTTGATCCGAAGCAGGTGTATATCGATCCTCAGGTGGTTATTGAATCTGATTGTACCATCGAACCCATGACAATCATCAAAGGGAAAACCAGCATTGGGAAAGGTTGTTATATTGGTCCAATGACGCAAATCGAAAATAGTGTGATTGGTGAAAACAACCATATTGAAAGATCTCATTTGTCAGGAGTTGAGGTAAAAAATGGAGTTAAAATCGGTCCGTTTGCCAGACTAAGGGAAAAAACCCTGCTTGAAGATAATGTCAAGATCGGAGACTTTGTGGAAACAAAAAAAACAACGGTTGGAAAGGGCTCAAAGGCACAGCATCTTTCTTACCTCGGAGACACGATTATTGAAGAAGATGTGAACATTGGCGCAGGCACCATCACCTGTAATTACAATGGATACAGCAAAAGCCAAACCGTTATCAAAAAAGAGGCCTTTATCGGGTCGAATACGTCGTTAGTTGCTCCGATGACGGTGGGAAAGGGAGCCATCGTTGGCGCAGGTTCTGTTATTGTGAGAGATGTTCCAGATGACTGCTTGGCCGTTGCAAGGGGGAAACAGGTTAACATTGAAGACAGGGCTTCTCAGTTGAAAAAGAAATATGAAAATGAAAGGAAAGGGTGATGAAATGCCTTTTAGTCGACCGATAATGAAGTTTTTCTCCGGCAGTTCAAATCCGGAACTGGCAAGGAAAATGTCAGACTACATGAAGTTGAAACTCGGTGAGATGGAACTTTCCAAGTTTTCTGATGGAGAGGTCAGCATACGAATTGCAGAAACGGTGAGGGGACATGATGTTTTTGTGATTCAATCCACTTGCCATCCGGTGAATGACAATCTGATGGAATTACTGGTAATGATTGATGCATTTAAAAGAGCTTCTGCTAGTTCTGTTTCGGTGATCATCCCCTATTTTGGATATGCCAGGCAGGACAGAAAAGCCAGAGGAAGAGATCCCATCACGGCAAAATTGGTGTCCAACCTGATTACCAAAGCCGGTGCAGACCGAGTTATCACGCTCGACCTTCATGCGGAGCAAATACAAGGCTTTTTCGACATCCCTTTGGACAATTTGCAATCATTCCCCGTATTCATCAAGTATTTTCAGCAGATGGAATCGTTTAATGAAGAGGAGTACGTTGTGGTATCACCGGATGTTGGAGGTGTAAAAAGAGCTCGCAGGCTAGCTGAGAAGATGAAGATGTCGTTGGCTATTTTAGACAAACGGCGACCCAAAGATAACGTGGCAGAGATTGTAAATGTAGTGGGAGATGTCAGCGACAAAAATGCTATTCTGTTTGATGATATAATAGATACCGGCGGATCATTAGTGGGTGCTGCTGAGGCTTTAAAGGCAAAGGGAGCAAAAGACGTCATTGCATGTGCAACTCATGGTATACTCTCAGGCGATGCGATCAACAAACTGGAACAATCGGTCATCAAAAAAGTCTTGATCACCAATACCATTCCCCACGATCAGTTGCCGGAAACATTTACTGTTCTTGATTTGTCCAAACTTTTGGGAGAGGCTGTATTAAGGGTCAGGAAAAATTTATCGGTCAGCATTTTATTTAATTAATAAAAAAAGTACATTTGTACGATAAATCTAAGGAGGAATAGCGAAGATGAAAAAAATCAAATTGGAAGTAAAAGAACGAAACCGAGTCAAAACATCCGGTTCAAGAAAGGTCAGGGTTGAGGGACTCATACCGGTTGTGGCTTACGGGCCGGGATTCGATTCCAGAACCTTTGAAGTGGACTTTGCCAGCTTCGACTCTGTCATTCATAAAATCACAAACACCACACCGATCACACTTCAAATAAAAGATGAAGAGGGTAATGTGGAAGAAGTATTAACCTATCTGAAGATGGTTCAAAGGCATAAGGTCAACGACAGACCCATTCACATCGATTTTTATGTGCCATCCGCCGGTCATGTCATGAATATCGAAGTGCCCATCCGTTTTATCAATGAACCCAAAGGACTTGAACATGGTGGCGTTTTGGAACATCACTACGATTCAATCCCAATCGAAGCACTCCCGAAAGATATTCCGGAATACATCGAACTGGACATCGGTGATTTGGATGTCGGTGAATTTATTCAGATGAAAGACATTACATTGGTTGAAGGGGTTAAAGCCCACATTGATCCTGAAGAATACATCGTTTCTGTCCTTGAACCAAGATCAATGTC
>DAOTHY010000008.1:38707-48548 GCA_035447925.1 Thermotogota bacterium | reverse complement strand
AGTGTTGAACCACTTTACTGTTCCTTTTGCCATTAACTTGTTCCTCCTAAAATTGTGCGCATCGGATGCGCTTGATGGTATAATATACTATAAATTATCCGATCTGTCAAGTGCCCTAAAAAAATATTCTTAGAATGAACCATCAATTGGATTACATTTTTGTCTCTTTTTTTCCAAACTGGCAAACAATATTGCAGAAACCAGCATCAAAGCACCAATTGTTTGCATCACACTCATCCTCTCGCCGATAAACATCACGGCAAAAAGCGCAGAAAAAATTGGTTCACCCACGAATATCAACGCCGTGATGTTGCTGCCCACCTGCTTTTGATATTTCAATTGAATAATCAATGCTAAAAGTGTCGGGAAAAGAGCCAAGTAACATGCCACTGACAGAACCGGTAAGGGAAGAGCCCATTTGCCTGACAGACCGGCGATGGTATTAATCAATGCTGCCGTAGCAAATTGAACGGTTAACAGACTCATTTCGTCCATCTTTTTGGATGCCTTTGTAACCAATACCACATGCAGGGCGAATAAAACACCGCAAACAATATTCAACAAGTCGCCCGCATTTAAACCGCTGATTCCCCCGGCCATAAAATAGGAGCCGATGATGGCAACGGGAAACCCTATCTTTTGAAAACCGTTGATCTTTTCTCCTTCCAGTAAAAAAGCGAAAAGAGGCACGATTATGATATATAAAGAAGTCAAGAAACCACTTTTAGAAGCCGTTGTGAGTGTGATTCCCCACGTTTGGGTCAAATAAGCAACGCCAAACACAAGTCCTAAAAGCATGGCTTCCTTGACTACGTGCTTTTTTGCAAAAAATAAAGAAAACAATGCCGCTAGCCAAAACCGAATGGCGTTAAAAGCAAAAGGCGATACATCCACCAAAAAAAACTTCTGTAATGGAAAGGTTGTACCCCAAATCAAAGTAACCAGCAGTAAATAAGCGATTGCCTTCATTCAAAACCTCCACAGTCCATTTTGACTATATTAGCATAAAACGTTTAATAAATCCATTTGGCAACCGAATCCGCCGTGCGCTTGATATTCTTCAGTCCGTTGTCTTTCAATTCAATGTATAGGGCAGAAAAAAGCAGTTCAATGACATAAAGTTGTGCGATTTTTGCCCGTATGGCCCCGCTTTCAAAGGGTGTTTCCTTTATGGGAGTCAATAAGATGCGATCCGAGTATTTGGTTAAAGGAGAACGCTCATAACCCGTGATGGCAATCACCTTTGCCCCTTGTGATTTAGCCTGTTGGGCAATATCAACTATTTCCAACGTGCTTCCGCTTTGAGAGATGGCAATGAGAACATCTCCATTGTGTAACTGTGATGCCAGCATAGCCTGCATGTGCGCATCTATTGTCCTCTGGCAATTCAAACCCAACCTGATTAACTTGTAGAAAAAATCGCCCGCAGTGTTTCCGGAGGCTCCCATGCCAGAGATTAGAATCTTATCGGCTTTTTTAATGTCATCCACACACATTGCCAATTCCGTTTCAGATATGAATTGATTCGTACTTTCTATGATTTCAATATTCCGCCTGGCCACATAATTCTTCAGTGCCCTCATGTCCCCATTGTTGACTGCGAAAAGATCATCCGTATCCGTAATGGTTCTTTTAGTAACGGCCAAACTGATCTTGAAGGGATGGAACCCGCTAAAACCCATTTTCTGACAAAATCGGACGATGGTACCTTCACTCACTTTTAGTGTATCGGATAACTCAGTTATAGACATATATACAACTTTGGCATTATCAGTTAATATGTATTCGGCAATCTTCTTTTCGGTTTTGGTAAAATTATTCTTCTTACTTTCTATTTGTAAAAGTAAATTTTTGTCTTCCAACTTTACCACCTCTTTTTGAGATTTTCTCATATAATATATCATACTACAAAGCCCGTTTTTTTTAACAAGGCAGAAAAACTAAGAAAATGGAAGAAAAAAACAGATAATTAAAGATAATCGCATTTGAGAATATCTCAATATTGATATTCATATTTTGAGATTTTAGTTTATTTCTATATACTATATTTGAAATTTACTCCAGGAGGAATCGTATGTATGCCATCTTTAAAAATTCATTAATCGTATCCTGTCAGGCAGAAGAAGGGGAGCCATTACACGGTGCCCATCATATGCAGCGGATGGCACTTGCCGCAGTGCAAAGTGGTGCAAAAGGTATCCGTGCTAATTCAGCAGTGGATGTACAAGCCATTAAAAAAGTGGTGGACGTCCCGGTTATCGGCTTAATCAAAGACCGAGACCCGGCATACGATGCCTTTATCACTACCACAACTGAACAGATTCACGCTCTGGTGGAAGCCGGAGCCGATCTTGTTGCTATCGATTCGACCCGAGTCAGCAGACCGGTTGAGTTAGAAAAACTCTATCAATATATAAAAGACCATCACCCTCAAGTCGGTATTGTTGCCGATGTGGCGGATATCAAAGACGCTGAGGCAATCATCCCTCTGAAACCGGATTTCATCTCAACTACCCTTTCAGGTTATACGGATTATTCTGAAAATCGAAAGAAGCCAGACCTGGAATTGATTGATGAAATTAAGGGAATAACGGATATTCCTGTGATCGCAGAGGGTAACTATAACGAACCGTATCAAATCAGACAAGCCATCCTTCGTGGTGCTTATACTGTTATCGTTGGGGGTGCGATTACTCGTCCTCAACAGATTGCCAAAAGATTTGTTCAGTCTCTATCCGATCTGAAAAGCAAAATCTCATCCATTGGCATAGACATCGGTGCAACACGCCTCAGAGGGTTGTTAATCGATCAATACGGCAATATCATAAATACAAAAACAACTCAGACCCCTCAGGAAGCCGATGGAATCATAAAAACAGTTTCTGACATGATCAACGATCTATCGTTACAATCTTCAAACATCACCTCTTTGGGGATTGCCACCGCTGGCAGATGCGACGAAAAAAGGGGGACCATTCTTTACGCAACGGATAATATTAAAAACTGGACGGGAAGAGAAATCGGAAAAGAAATTTTCGAACGGACGGGAATGTTTCCCATCATCAACAACGATGCGAATCTTGCCGCCTATGGTCAATGGAAAATCAGCAAAGAAGACTCACTGGTTTTAATGACTGTTGGAACGGGAATCGGTGCCGGGATCGTCATAGATGGAAAACTGATCAATGGAGCTTATGGCGGTGGCGCAGAAGTCGGTCATATCATACTGCCCGGTAATCAACGGATCTGCACGTGCTCAAAGCGTGGCTGCGTTGAAACGGTGGCCTCAGCAAAAGCCCTTAAGGAAAACCTTGAGTCTCATCCCGGTGAAGAAACAAGCATCATGAACACATTCGCCTCAACACTGGCTTGGTTGATCGACACGGTTCAAAGAACCGTTGAAGCCAAGGCCTTCTATTTAAGCGGTTCGATTATTCAATATGGGGAGGGAGTATTAAGCCAACTCAATCAACAATTAAAACAACTGGATCCATCCTATAAGGATCACTTTGTTCAATTTTCAGATTTGGATGAAATGGCAGGAGCGAAAGGTGCTGCCTTTTATGCCTTGGATCATGCTTACAAAATCTTGGAAAAGAACCATGTCACGATGGAGGAACTGGGATGAAATACGATTGTGTTGTTTTTGGCGGTGGCATGGCCGGTTTTCACTGCGCAATAGCGGCTGCAAGAATGGGGAAAAAGGTCCTCTTAGTTGAGCAAACCGGAACTTTGGGAGGAATGGCTACCAATGGACTTGTCAATCCTTTCATGCGGTATTGGTTGAACGATGAACACCTGGTTCAGGGTCTTTTTTCAGAATTATTGAGCCGTGTAGATTACTTGGGAGGGCTGTATGCAAATACATTTGATTCAGAATTAATACGGCTCAGTCTGCATGACATGGCTGAGGAAGAAAGTAATTTGAGTTGTCTTTTTAATGCCCAACCCATCGCCTGTCACATCGAAGAGGGGGACATTAAAAGCTCAACCATCATGACCGGGCTCTCAGAAAGAATAGACGTTGAAAGTGATCAATGGGTCGATGCTACCGGAAATGCCTCTTTTGCATATCTATCAGGTGCACAAACAGAATCGGGTGATGAGCAAGGCAATAACCAAGCTCTGACCACCATGTTTATCATCTCCGGAGTCAATTTTTCCAGGATTAAAGCGGATGTTAAACAAAACCGGGAAAATTTCCTAGCATGGGTAAACCCGGAGATGGAACTCATTTCCTGTGCAGGGTATTTTGAGGAAATCGAACGGGCCAAAAAGGCCGGACTGGAATATCCAAATACGCATTTCTTTTTTGTTCAGTTACCCGGAAAAGGCCGAGTAACTGTCAATACAACACATATCTTCGCTCAAACAACCAACTCATTTGAGCTTTCAAGGGCCATTCATACTGGACATAAACAGGCTTTGAAGGTTTTTCAATTCGCGAAAGAATACGTCTCCGGTTTTGAAAACGCTTATCTGGAAAAAATCGCCCCTCAGATCGGCATACGCGAAAGCAGAAGGGTAAAGGGTTTGTATACCTTCACCGGACATGATGTCGTTAACGCAAACAAATTCGATGATGGTGTGGTAAAGGCTTGCTACGGTATCGATATTCACAAAGGCAAAGCGGAGTTAACTGCGGAGGATAAACAGTTTATTCCAAACTATCAAGATTATTACGAAATACCCTTGAGATCACTTGTTTCAATTGATTTCAATAATTTATTCATGGCCGGACGCTGTTTATCATCTGATTTCTCTGGACAATCAGCGGCAAGAATTATGCCAACCTGTGCTGGAATGGGCCAGTCATTGGGTGTCTTTTTGGCTTTGAATAATCATTCTATTGAGGGATTCAACAAAGAAATCATCAATCAACAGCTTCAAAAAATAACACATCAAATCCCGAAAGGGTAATAAGGAGGTCGTTTTATGAAAAAATTAATGATTTTGACTTTGGTTCTACTAATCGCTTTTACTGCTTTTGCAAAAACAACAAAGATTGAGGTTTGGACACTTTCACTGAGTCCGTGGTTTGATGATTACATGAACGATGTGAACAAAAGTTTTGAGGAAGCAAATCCCGGAGTAGAAGTCGAATGGGTGGATGTTGCCTATGATGCCGGTTTACAAAAACTGCAAGCGGCTATTGCAGCAGGGACCGCACCGGATGTTGTGAACATGAATACCATCTGGGCCATTGACCTGGTTGCTTTGGAGGCATTAACACCCATGGATGAATATCTTACAGAAGTTGACAAGTACAGATACTGGCCACAATTATTAGCGGGAAACACCATTGATGAACAGCTATATTCCATACCTTGGTACGCTTCACCACAGATACTGATATACAATCGTGAAATATTTGAAGAAGCCGGACTTGACCCGGACAATCCCCCGGAAACTTGGGAAGAAATGCTTGAAGTTTCCAGAATCATCAAAGAAAAAACAGGGAAATATGGATTTGAACCAACCATCAGCGGATTCGAAGATTTGATGCTGGAAGGTATACAACTCGTTTCTGAGGATGGCAAAAAGGCTACCTTTAACACACCGGATGCGATCGCAAAGTTGAATTGGTACAAAACACTCTTTGAAGAAGATTTGATCCCCAGAACATTGGGCGGTTATACTGCAGGAAGAGAAAACTACTCAGCCGGTAAGATTGCCATGTATCCTGTTGGGATGTCCATGCTGAAACATATCCAGGAAAACAGCCCAAGCATCTATGCTGTTACCGATGTGGCGCCACTACCATTGGGAAAGGCTGAGATGTTAAAATCAGCCATGATGAATTTCGTCATTCCTGTTAACGCTGAACACAAACAAGAAGCTGCTGATTACATCATGTGGATTACTTCCTCCTATTGGCAGGTAGAATTTGACAAACACGCCAGTATCGTACCTTCAACTAAGATAGGATTAGACACGGATCCTTATTTCGTAGACAAAGCCGAAACAGATCTTCAGGCCAAGGCGCAAATCATGGCCAGTCTATCTATGGAATACGTGAGAGACATTGGATTTATCCCCGGACTGGAACAGGAAAAATTTGCTGAATTCCGACGGGTGTTGGATGAAATCTTCATGGATGCCATCAAAGGCGATTACACAGCAGAAGAAGCACTTGAATTGGCCGAAGAAGAAATCAACAAAGTATTACGTTAATCATTTTTCAAATGGAGAGAGCCCTTAAAGGGGCTCTCTTACTTGAAAAAAAGAAAGTGGGAGATGGGATTGAAAAAAGTCGGTATAACCGTATTGTTAATCAGTATCGCGTTTTTTTTGTTTTTATACTTGTTATATGAAATGCCCCTTTTACCGGCAGATTTCGGGGCATTTTTCGAAGATGCCGAGACTGGTGAAATTTTGGGTTTGGTATTGTTATTGTGCGCCTTTGCCTTTTCAATACTGGGTTTGATTGTTTCATTAAAAAAACCCATGTGGGGATTCATATTTACTTTAATCGGTGCTATCGGTATTTTGACCGGTGAAATTTTCATTAAAACTTATTATAAAAATCTGAACGAATTTCTGTTTATTTTTCTTACCATAGGCATTATTTACGCTTCATTCGTCATTATGGCAAGTGGTTTAAGAGGAAACAAGAGAAAGATCCAAACGTATGTGGTGGCCTATTCTTTTTTGTTAGTGCCATTGGTATTAATGGGTATATTTACCTTTTACCCGCTTTTTAAAGGGGTGACATTATCCTTTGCCAAATACAATATCATCAACGGTAAAACTCAATGGCTGGGATTTGAAAATTACCGGTCAATCTTTGAAGATCGCTATTTTTTTAGAGCCTTGACCAATACCTACAAATATCTGATCATTGTCATACCGATTCAGTTCTTCTCTCTGTCACTTGCCGTGCTGGTGAATAAAAAACTGCGTGGAATGAAATTTTTCCGTACGTTGTTTTATATCCCTGTAATAACAGGGGCTGTTATCGTTTCTCTAACCTGGAAATGGATTTATGCTGAAGATGGCCTGTTAAATTATATGCTCATGAGTCTTAATTTTATTGAAGAACCTGTCCTTTGGTTGACGGATAAGCGCTTTGCCCTGGGTGCAGCCATGTTTGTCACCCTTTGGAGAGGACTGGGTTATTATATGATCATATACCTGGCCGGTTTGCAAAATATCTCAAGTGAGCTTTACGAAGCAGCTGATATTGACGGGGCAAGTGGTTCTAAAAAGTTCTTTAAAATCACTTTACCCCTTATGAGACCCACGATTCTCTTATGCTCGGTTCTTTCAACCATGGCCGCTTTTAAAGTCTTAGAAGAAATTTTCCTTCTTACAGGAGGCGGCAGCAATACCAGTACACTCGCTTATGAAATCTACGATCGGGCATTTGTCAGGTATAATTTCGGGGAATCTTCTGCCATGGCGATTGTTCTTTCAGCAATGGTGGCAGTGTTTACAGTCATCAATTTTAAATTCTTCGGTGCGGGGAAAAAGGAGGCTAGAGCATGGCAAAAAAAGCAAAGAAAATGGTGAAAGGTTCCATCATCTATCTTTTATTGATTATATTGGGCATATTCTTTTCGTTTCCTTTTTTTTGGGTGTTATCCACATCTCTCAAAACGGCTGTGGACGTTTTCACTTTTCCCCCGAGATGGATCCCAAACCCGCCGACACTTGAAAGCTATTATGTGGTGTTTACCCAGTTTCCCATTCTGCAGTATTTTATGAATACACTGATCATCACCGGGTTGGGCATTTTCTTAAACGTTATTCTATCTGCCCTTGCAGCCTATCCCCTTGCCAGACTTCATTTCAAGGGAAGAAATCTTTTATTCGGATTGATCATCCTCCCCATGATGATTCCCATGCAGGGTGGGTTAATCGTTAATTTTATCACCATCATGAACATGAAAATATTCAACACATTTCTGGCCGTTGTGCTCCCCAGTGCTGTCAATATCTTCGGGATTTTTCTGATGCGCCAACATTATCTTTCCATCCCGCAAGATCTTGAAGATGCGGCAAGGATAGACGGTTGTAACGAGATACAGCTTTGGTGGCGCATTATGCTTCCCATGGTCAAGCCGGCCATCACCTCTTTGGCGATCTTTTCTTTTGCCGCTTATTGGAATGCCTTCCTATGGCCCATGATTGTCTTAAGGAATTCCGAAAAATTCCCGTTACAGGTAGGCCTGGCGAATCTCAACAGTATCTTTGCGGGTAATTTCAGGCAAATTTCAGCCGGCATCATCATATCCACTATCCCCATTCTGATCTTTTTCTTTTTCACCCAACGTTTTTTTATTGAAGGTTATCAAGGCGCTTTAAAAGAGTAGCGACAGGAGGAAAAATGTATAAAGCACAAAATTTGGAAGAACTGGGATTTCTTAAACATCTTATCATCACTTCGGCCTATAAAGATCAAGAATCATTCACACCCTATTTAACCTTTGTGGATGAAAAAGGAAATCCAAAGGATTGGCTCTTTGATTCTTTTCTTTTTGTAACAGGTGTTAAGAGCAAACGGGCGTTGATAGCAGATATAAACGTTGGAACAACCATGTCCGGTGAAGGAGATTTTCATGCAAAACCGGTTCAAAACCCAGCGAATAAAGAAGATTGGAAAGAGGTCATTGAACATTACATTCATTCTGCTAAGACCTTGTCCTTAAAAATTGAACAACTCAATAAAAAGATTGGGCCTCCCCCCTTTAAAAGAAATCTTGTGATAACTCAACCATATCCCGGTATCCTACAAAACAATTTTGGAGAATTAAACGGAAAACACCTTGATTTCTCTTCCAAAAACCAGACCTTGAACAACGCCAGCAAAGACCGGCTTAAGGCTTGCCTGTGGTTTCAAGAGGAATTTCTCATACAATGGAATAACGCATGCATTCAAAACTTAAATCTTTTAGGATTTTACTGGCCTTTCGAAACGGTTTACAGAGGATGGGAAGTCGATGATCATTGGGTGCTTAAAGAACAAAAAAAATCTCTGAACGCAAAAGGATTAAAGGTCTTTTGGATTCCTTTTTTTGCAACTTATAACACCCATTTATTGGACAATTATGAAGATTATTATTTTGATTGTGCCTTTTATCAACCCAACTATCTTTTTTACAAAAATATCAAAGGGGTTGGTGATTGTGCGTTGGAAGCTAAAAAAAGAAATGCCGGTTTTGAAATGGAATATTACATGTCCCTGGACGAACCGACTCAAACGGGGAAAGAAAGGCATTCAAGATTCAGGGATTATCTCAATGGAGGAATAGAATACGGATATATCCATGCAGCATGTGCCTGGTTTATTGGTGGCGGTATACATGGGATGTTAAAAGATCAAACTGAAAGAGGATTTTATCAGGATATTTATCATTTTGTGAAAGGAGATTACACCAAAAAATGAGAATCATCTTTATACCCGTTGATGAGAGAGTATGTACCAGAGACTATTTCACACAAACGGCTAAAGCCTTTAATATCCAAATTCAAACCCCTGCCAGAGGAATGCTGGGACAAAAGAAAATACCAGCCGATACGCAAACGCTTTTTAATTGGCTTGACGGTACTATCAAAAGGGATGATATCCTGATCCTTTCACTGGACACACTTTTATACGGAGGATTGATACCCTCAAGAATAGACTTACTCAAAGAAGAAACACTGCTTCAAAGGTTGGAAGAATTGATTACCTTAGCAAAAAGAGCCAAGAAAATCTATATCACAACCACCATCATGCGCATACCTAAATACAACTCCGATGATGAAGAACCCGTTTATTGGGAATATTATGGTAAACGCCTTCATGATATGACCAAACTCATGGCACAACTTCTTAAGGAGCAATCGCAAAGCCTCG
>DAOTHY010000008.1:0-38607 GCA_035447925.1 Thermotogota bacterium | reverse complement strand
CAATACCGACACGAAGACAAGAAAGATTTAATCCCGCCCTATGAAGGCGACCCCTTGGATGTTACCGTTAAAAATCACATCAAAGCAGCTGGTGGAAAGGCTTCAGAGTCAGATGTGGTTGTATATTTGAATAACATGGACAACGAAGAGTGGGTTCAGAGTCAAGACCAACCGGATGATGCTTTTCATCATTCAAAGATTCAAGATTTGATGGCGAAAAAAAGAATCTGTGGCATCGCTGATATCAGATACCCCAACGGCTCGGACAAAAACCTGGTGAGATGGCTTTGCTCAAACAAAAGAGATTGGACAAGACTCAATTACTCCGGTTGGAATACTCCCAGCAATACATTGGGAACCAGCTGTTGCTTGACAATCTTTCAGGATCTTGCAGACCGGGGATTTCTTGAGATCAACAAAGTGGAATGGTCAAAATTTCAACAGGAAATGCTCATCGAACATTACGGCTATCAAGCGATTGTCAGGCAAGAACTCCGTGAGAAATCAAAAGAAAAAGGATGCACACTTTGGACACTGCTTCCAGCAGAACAATGGGCTCAGGCGTTTTCAAAAAAGCAATTGCAGACCCACAAAAAGATGATAGAACACGCTTTTGAAGAACGTTTTGAAATGGAAGTCATTTTCCCATGGCATAGAAGTTTTGAAATTGGAATAGTCCTTGACTAATGGGAGCCCACATGAGGGGCTCCCTTTCGAAAAATGAAGCTTGCCGTTTTCCTTGCTTAGCGTTTCGCCACCGGCCGCGTTACAACCACATCAAATCCGGTATCGAAAAGATTGTGAAGAACCACTTGACCAATATTCACAGGTGCCTGAAGTTCCAATTCACGGAGTTTTTCAACGAGGAGGAAAATTTTGTCTTTAGGGATGGCGCCTGTGGTCTTAACGCTGGCCAGAGGGTATTCACCGTCTGTCACTTTGACATTTGAAGTGACCACCCGTTTGGGATCTTTGATTTCGTTGATGACGTATTCTTTTCCCCTGGGGCAACGGTTACCCGTGATTTTGATTTCATCCCCTTCTATCTCAGCCTCAATCTCGCATCCTAAGGGGCAGGAGATACATATTATTTTTCTTTTTTCCATCGTCATACCTCCTCTATTTCAACAAGAATTTGGGTCAGTCCCATTTCTTTGATCTTTTCTTTGTGTTCACCAGTGATCTGTATATCAACCATCTCACTGGGTTTCAACCCCATTTCTACTTTTTGAATCAATCCCGGTCCGATCTTTACCCGTCCTTTATCCATGTTTTTCGTGGGTCGGATGTAAAACTTAAAGGGTGTTTCATCGAGGCAGCAGAACAGAGGGGTTAAGGCTCCAACATTGTTTCCTCTCACGACCGGGATTTGTCCGCAATCGGCAAACCCTTCCTTGATCATTTGTGCGGCTGCTTTTCCGGCTTGTATGCCCTCCAAAGTCACAAAATCCACCAGATCGTATACGGCAACGTTGTTGCCGGCCGCAAATATCCAAGGATGCGAAGTGCGTTGATGAGAATCGACCATGACGCCCTTGTTTACCGGATCCAATTGAACAAAGTCTTCAATCAGTTCGTTTTGAGGCAGTAAACCAACGGAAAGAATCAGGGTATCGCAGGCGACTTCCCGTTGTGTGCCGGCTATGGGCTGCAAGGTATCCGGTGTAAATTTCATCAGGGTGATGGATTCTAAGCGTTCTTTGCCATGCACTTCAACGACACTTGTTGATAATTCCAGGGGAATGTTGTAATCATCGAGACATTGGGCGATGTTTCTGGCAAGACCACCCGAATGAGGCATCAATTCAGCCACACCGAGAACATTCATTCCTTCAAGGGTCAATCGTCTGGCCATGATGAGTCCGATATCCCCTGAACCCAGAACATAGGCATTTTTACCGGGTAAATAATTCTGAAGGTTGACAAATTTCTGAGCCACTCCTGCCGTGTAAATTCCTGCGGGTCTGGTTCCGGGTATTCTAAGGTTGCTGAAAGGTCTTTCCCTGGCTCCGGTTGTCATGACTAAAGCCTTGGGTTTGTAACAGGTTACCCCTTCAACACCCACGGTAACGACTTCTCTCTTATCGGGATCGACTTTCAGAACGAACTGATCCGGGTGAACGGTTATGTGGTTGTCAGAAATCTGATGTTTGTAGCGATCGGCGTATTCTGGCCCGGTCAATTCCTCTTTGAAGACGTGGAGTCCGAAACCGTTATGAATGCACTGATTTAAAACACCGCCTGTTCTGTCTTCCCTTTCAATCAGGATGGTATCGCAACCTTGTTGTGTCAATTCTACGGCCGCAGCCATCCCGGCCGCACCGCCGCCTATTACCAATGCGTCTAATGTGATCTCTTTCATGCCCTCACCCTCCCCGATAACAACTTGGTGTTTCCGGTTCTGTATTTGATTTCGTTCAACGGCTTATCCAATTCTCTGGCCAGTATTTCAGCGATTCTGGCCAGGCAGAAACCCCCTTGACATCGTCCAAAACTGGCCCTTGTTCTAAATTTTACACCGTCAATGGTCCTGGCTCCCCTGCGTATGGCTTCGATAATCTGAGCTTCTGTTATCTTGTTGCAAACACAAACGACCTGTCCAAATCGAGGATCTTTTTGAACCATTTTTTCCCATTCCTGCGGATCGTCTTCCGGCAGAGTAGGATATGGTTCTAATACAGGATCAAAATCAGATCTTTTTTCAAGTCCCAATCCCAATTCTTCTTTGAGGACCTTTTCTACGATGTGAATGGCAATAGCAGGAGCGGCGGTTAATCCGGGTGAACGCATGGCAGCAGCGTTAATAAACCCGAAAACCTCAGTGGTACCAATCACAAAATCCTTCTGGGAATCTTCCGGTCTCAGTCCTGCGAATATCTTGACGGTTTGAGAAAAATCCAATCCATTGACCATCGCACTGGTTTTTTGTCTCACTTCGGCCAATCCTTGAACGGTAGTGGTGGTATCCTCTTTTTGATCCACATCCAAATCTTTTGCGGTAGGACCCAGGAGAATCCCACCGTCTACTGTGGGAAGCACCAAAACTCCTTTAGAGTCTTTTGTAGGTACGGGGAACAGAATGTTGGTGATGATGGCGCCGAGCTTCTTATCCAAAAGGATGTATTCTCCCTTTCTGGGGTGCAAAGGCGGGCAGTAAGCACCGGCCATTTGAGCGATTTTGTCCGCATACAATCCTGCCGCATTGATCACAAAATCACAGGGATAATAGGCCTGATCAGTGTGAACCCCTTTAACGGTTTTACCTTGATCGGAGTCACTCACTTCAATGGCTTGAACTTGTTCACCGGGTCTGAAGACCATGCCGTTGAGAACGGCGTTTTCAACAGCCGATATGGCCACCATCCAAGGTTCTGTGATTCCCGCACTTGGACACCAAAATCCGGCTTTTATAGAAGGGTTGATATTGGGGTTTCTTTTCACAATCTCCTCTTTGCAATGGATTTCACACCCTGTTACGCCATTGGCTTGTGCTTTTTCCATCAATTCCTCCAGATGTGGAATATCCTCATCTTCAAATGCCACCACATAAGAACCGATGCGTTTGACTTCAAATCCCAATTCTTCGGACAACTGGGTATACTGTTGGTTGCCTTTGGCGGCAAATTGACCTCTCACCGAATCAACCGGGTCATCATAACCTCCGTGAAGAATTGCGGAGTTTGCTTTTGTGACACCCCAACCCGCATCTTCTTCCTTATCAATTAGCGTGACAGAAATATTGTATTTGGTCAACTCCCTTGCTATAAGTGATCCCACAACTCCCGCTCCGATTACAACCACCTTTGGTATGCCGTTCATCATTTAACCTCCCGTTATAAAAACAAAAAGACGCCCGATGATCTTTATCAACGAGGCGTCTTCTATTCTCTTATGCCTTAATAGTATTCAGTTTTTTGCGTTACGAGTGATTATACCACAAAAACAGATTTTTTCAATTATCTGGTATAAGGGAGCAATGCCATCTGTCGTGCCCTTTTGATGGCTGTCTTGATGGTTCTTTGATGCTTTGCACAGCTGCCGTTAATTCTTCTTGGAATGATTCTTCCTTTATCGGAAACGTATTCCTTCAGGAAATTCAAATCCTTGTAATCGACAAAGTTGGTATCCTTTGCGCAAAGTGCACACTTTTTTCTCTTTCTTCTTCTGAATTTCTGATTTTTTGCGTTCTTACCTCTATCTCTATCACTATTTCTGTTCTGAGCCATTTATTTTTCCTCCTCATTCCTTTTTAATCAAAACGGTACTTCGTCGTCTTCGGACTCACCAGGACCGTCAAAAACTTCTTCATTATTGGTTATCATATCCGTATTATCAAAGGGTCTATTTGGCGTATCATACCCATTTGTGCCTTTTCTGTCAAAATCCTGGACACTTTTTTTCGTTTCCATAAATCGGATGCTTTCGGCTATGATGTCGGTGTAATATTTGGTAATACCGTCAGCTCCCTGAAATTTTGAAGTTTGAATTCTGCCCTCTGCCATGACCAAACGCCCTTTTGAAAGGTAATTGTTGACGAACTCGGCTAATTTCCCAAAAGCCACTATCCTTAAAAAATCTGCTTCCTGTGTATTGCCGGCATCCCTTCGGAACTGTCTGTCGACAGCCAAAGTGAATTTGGCAATGAGCATTCCATTTGAAGCATAGGAAACTTGTGGATCAGCCGTCAGTCTTCCCACCAAAATTGCTTTGTTATAGCTGATAGACATGATTTATTCGCCTTTTTCCTCTACATCGAACTCTGGCTCGGCTTCTCCGGCTATGACTTCTTCTTCTGCTTCCGGTACCGTTTCTTCAATCTCAACGGTTCCATTCAAACGATGTTGAAGCATCTTTTTTCTTTCTTCTCTTTCGATATCCTCTCTCCGGACAATTTGTTTTCTAACAAATTCGGGAGATACGTGGAAGAGGTTTTCCAGAGGTTCCAAATCAGCACCATCGGCTCTGAATAGAATAACCGTGTAATCACCTTCATCCAACTTGCTTTTTGGAAGGGTGTAAGCCAACTTTCTGATTCCCCATCTGTCTACTTTCTCAACCTTACCATTCACACGTTCCTCAATCAACTGTTTAACCCTCTCGACTCCTTCTTCCCGTTGTTCTTCGGGAAGTCTGGGATCGGTGATAAACATCAGTTCATAAATTCTCACTTTCTACCTCCTACGGTCTTATGGTCTTCACGTTTCTCGTGAAAACAGGATTTGCCGGGTGATTATATCACAGTCAAAAAAGATCACCAGGTTACAATATAGTAAAATCTCGATTTCAAAAAAAATTCGTTTTCTTCACCCACACACTCATCTGTTCAAGGATCTTGACCATGTCGTCCAGTGTTTGAGGGGAAACAGAATCATTGAATACCAAATAGTGCGCTGAACCAGAACCGGTCATACCTTTCAGGATCAATCCGTCACACTTGAGGGCATCAAACTGTTCTACGAATGATTCATAAGAGGGCAATTCAAGCTCTTGAGCTGCCTTTTCGAAATCGTTGAACGTCAAGGTATACTCGCCTTGTTTCAAACCATCGTAAGTTCGATACAATTCCTCCTCGGGCACCCAGGACTCTACATCCTCGTCTTCCCAATCATCCAACACGGGATCACTGATTATCTCCTCCACATGGTCATCATCAAAATCAGTGACATGTTCCACATCTTCCACATTATCCCAATCCTCAAATCTGAGCGAATCAATTACCGAAAACATCTTTGAAGTGGAAAAGGTCACATCGGGCATACACACAATCACCGGAAACGATGGTAACGGCTCCAGCGGTTTCAACAGGTCCCCCCTGTTCTTGCCTAAAGCCGTGTTGCCATAAAAAAAGAAAGGGGTATCCGCCCCGATTTTTCTGGCGATTTCCAGCATCTCGTCAAATGTCAGAGCGTATTTAGAACCGAAATAACGGATCAATTCTGCGGCATTGGAACTGGCTCCACCAAGGCCTGATTCTGGAGGAATGCGCTTTTTCAAGGTGAAATCATAACCCGTGATGGGCATTCCAACCCTTTCCTCAAGTGCCTTTAACGCCCGAAACAGGGTGTTCCCCTCGTTCCAAAGCAAATCGGGTTTGTAAGGAATCAGATCTGCGTACACCACTTTAAAGGTGTTTTCAGTACCGCCATTCGTATCAATATACAGGTTGTCATGCATCTCGATTCTTTGAAACAGAGTCAGAATATCGTGGTAACCATCTGCTCGTCTATCCAAAACATCCAAATACAGGTTCAATTTTCCATACGATCGCAAGTGTTCCTGAGGACTCAAAAAGATCTCACACTCCCTTTATTTCAGCCAGCTTAAGTGCTGTTGAACTTCCGCTGTTCTTGAAGAATTCGGAAACTTCTCAAGAAAATCGGTAAAGATCTGTTTGGCTTTGTCGTTCTCCGCCATCTTTTCATAACACAACCCGATATAGAAATAGGCAACATCCACTTTTTGGAAATCCGGATATTTGGTCAGCAGATTAAAGAAGATGTTCTTTGACTGATTATAATTTTGATTATTGTAATAATAAAGGGCGTAATCCTGCATAGCCCAAGGGGTTTTGGGCGATTTCGGGAATTCGGAAATCAACAAATCAAAATTGCTGATCATCTGAGGTTCATTCCCTTGGCTCATGAAATATTTTCCTCGAATATAGAGTACCGCCGCTTTGGATATAGCGGACAGACGGTCGTAATTGATGTCCCTGACAAAATTGTAGGCCGTCAGTAAATCTCCTTTTTTCATGTATGCTTCCGCTTTAAGGAACTTCAATTCATCTTTCAGGGTTAAATCAACCGTGGCTTCTATTTGTTTGTCCAGTTCTCGAATCAATTCATCCAAGTTCGCATTGGGGTTGTTGATCATCAAATCGTATTTTCTCATGATGGAAGTGGACAAGTAGCGGCCGGTTTTGTCGTTGGCAATGATCCAATCGTATTCCTTTGCGGCATTTGTCAAGTCGTCCATAAGGGTATAGCATTCGGCCAGGTACAGCGCACCATTAAGTGCGGCATCAATGTCTTCCACGGTGTATTGCTTAAGCTGATTAAACTGTCGAATGGCACTCGAGTAATTTTCAAGTTCCATTTCCACAATCCCCAGATTCAGGATGGTTTGAAGTCTTTCTTTTTCGTTGGCATTTTTTAAGGCGTTTTCATAGGAAAACTTGGCATTTTGATAATTGCCCATTTGAAAATACAAATCGCCTTGAAACAAATACCCTTTGTAGATGTATTCTCGGTTCCCCGAACTTATTACCCGGTTGATGTATTCCAAAGCTGCTGAAGAATTGTTACGTTGTTTGTTCAGTGAAGCCATCAGATAGTTGACTTCATTAAAGTACATCCCCGTTGAAAGAACCTGATTCAGCAGTACTTCCGCTTGAGAAAAACGGTTGGTGTTCATGTACACCTTTGCCGTTTCCAAATCGAGCTCCGTCTTTTTCTGTGGGAATTTCGATTTGATGGTAGATAGAAAAGACAAGGTCTGATTGGAATCGTTTGCCTCGCTTAATGCCTGCAAACAGGTTTTGGCGATTTCAAAAGCTTCTGCTGTATAATTAATATAACCTGTATCCACGGCTCTTTCCCATTGCGATATGGCCTCGGATAGGTTGCCTGTTTCATATGCCAGCCACCCCATGATGTTCAAGGCTTCCATTCGTTCCCTTTCATCAGTTGAAGCCAACAGTTCATTCTCTATGTAACGCTTGGCGTTGTTGTAATCTCCGGTCCTGTAAAGGAGCTGGACATGTTGGGAAAAGATTTCGTTTTTGTATCTCGACCCTCCAAAATCCCGCACCAATCGCTGGGATTGCTCCAAGGCCTGTGTGTAATACTTCAGATTGATCATGGCGTTAACCACCCTGTAGATGCTTGCTGCTACCAAATCCCGGTCCTGACCCAATTGCGCCGCTTTTTCAAAGGCCATGATGGCAGCGGGATAGTTCCCCTGCTGATAAAGGATCAAGCCTTTGTAATAAGACGCCGTTCCCGTCAGGTCAGCCCGTGTTATTTGGTCAAAAGCGGTGACAGCACCCGAAAGATCTCCCCTTTGTTTCAGGATCATTCCCCTCAACAGCAAAGCATCTTCTTTGTATTCTGTGAAATTGGATAATTTTTCAAGATTAAATAGGGCTTGGTTGATATAATTACCCTTTAGGCTTTCGGGAGATTCTTCAATGAGATAGTAATAGGAATAGATCAGGGAATACAAAGAATAAGGAAATTCCGGACTGCTTTCCATCAAAACCCCCATGGCTTTCTCGTATTCCTGAATGGCTTGGTTGTAACTGCCTTTGTAAAAGTAGGCATCCGCCATCACCAGATGGGCTTTGCCTTCAAAATCAAGGTTCCCAGGGTTGTTCAACAGCAAACGGTTCACGGACTCCAACGAAGCATCTAAAAGTGACTGATCGTTTAGGTTGTTTGCAAATTCTATCTGCTGTTGTAAACTTTTTAATTCCATGATTAACTCCGTTGTGGTCTTTGAAAAAACAAGACCTCCCACAATAAAAAACAACAATAAGACGATGACATATTTTGGTTTTACTCTCAAAGTCATGCACCCCTTTATCAAATATCGTTATCCACCATAAATTGCTCTATTTGAGACTTCGTAAGTTCTTTTAAATCACCGGGTTTTTCAATTCCCGTCAGGTCAAAAGTCCCGACCCGGATCCGTCTGAGATAGACCACTTTATGGCCGATATGTGAACACATTCTTTTTACTTGACGTTTTTTCCCCTCTCGGATGACAATGGTAATCCAAGAATAAGTCCCATCACGCCTCTTAATCTCAAGCAAAGCGGGAGATGTGGAAAATTGCTTCAACTTCATCCCCTTTTTGAACCGTTTGATATCCTCGTCATCCGGAACCCCTTGAACCTTTGCCAGATATTCCTTTTCCACTTTCATCTTGGGATGAAGAACCTTATATGTTAAATCCCCGTCATTGGTAAGAATCAACAGCCCTTCGGTGTCTTTGTCCAGTCGGCCGACCGGATGAACCCTTTGCGAAATCTGATAATGCTTCTCTAAATAATCGTTGATTGTTGGGGTTTGAAAGGGATCTTTTAACGTGGTGAGATATCCGGCAGGCTTGTGAAATAAATAATAGCATTTTGATTCCAGTTTTATTGGCTTACCGTCCACTTGCACCAGATCTTTTTGTTCATCCACCTCCAAAAAAAAATCCCGAACGATTTGAGCATTAACTGTCACACGACCCGATTCAATCATTTGTGATGCCTTTCTTCGACTGGCCAAACCGGCCTTTTGAATAAACCTTTCGAGTTTCATCCATTCTCCTCTTTAAAAAGGTTCCAACAAGACAACCGAAACACCAATTTTTCTTGTGGAAACAACAAATTCAACCAGCAAATGGTCTCTAAAATTGTGCTTTTCACTCTTGATAAAATAACGTGTTTTAAATTCAAAACTTCCCAACAGCTTGTTCAGCATATCCTGATCCGAATAACTGTTGATTACCGGAAGTCCGATAGACATTTCAAACAGCCAGGGATCGAGAAAATACTGACCGTAAACACCGGCACCAAACCAGTAATCGGCTCTGTCCCATGCTGTCTGCTGGGCTTGTGATGAACCCGGTGTGGCATCAAGTGTATAATCGGAGTAAAAACTGCCGAATTCGAATGTGGAGTAAATCCCGAAACGATAGCCTTCAATCCCATCACGCCTTCCTAAAAGGGGGATCATGGCATCCATGTCAAAATTCCAAAAAATAGTCGGAGTGGCTGATTCTTGTGACTGAGCATCCAGGAATTGGGGATGATAGGTAATATCCAACTCGATGATATCGTTAAAATCATTAAGTATCCCAATATCCAGGTTGATTCCGTGTTTGGTTTGATCAGAAGGCGCAAAACGATAGCCTGCGCCAATCTCAAACATCATGCCAAAACCTCCATTGACCAATATGAGCCATGCCAATCCGATCAGGATTTTAAACCGAATCCCTTTGTGATCACGTTCTTTTATGATAACTTGTTCCAACAACATCGATCACCCCTTTGAGGGTTAGCAGCGTCAATGTATAGTTCAACACCGACGCATCCAGTTCCGATTGATGACTTAAAGTGTCAAAATCAGAAACTCCCGTTTCAATCAACGAAAACACCCGTTTCTCCTCCTGGGACATATCTTCCACTATACGCTTTTTAAGCGCTTCACTCTGCTCGTTATCTTTGGCCTTAAAATAATCCGGATACTCCTGAAAGACATCTTCCGCTTCAGTCACCGGTATGGCCCCTTTTTTAATCAAATCATTCGTTCCTCCCGAACTGTAAGCGTTAATCTGCCCCGGCACGGCAAACACATCCCGGTTCTGCTCTAATCCGCATCTGGCCGTAATCAAAGAACCGCTTTTTTTCGCAGCCTCTACCACCAGTACCCCCCTGCTCAGTCCGGAGATGATCCGATTTCGCATGGGAAAATAGTAAGTCCGAGGCGTCTCCCAAGGAAAGTATTCACTGACCAGGCATCCAGTTTGAATGACTTGCCGATACAGCCTTTCGTTTGACTTGGGATAAATGGTGTCCACACCGCACCCCAAAACCCCAATCACCTTTGCATTGGATTCCAAAGCCTTTTGATGAGCTAACGAATCGATGCCGAATGCCAATCCGCTGACAACCACAACACCTCTTTCAACCAACTGAGGGATCAGCATATCAATCACCAGTTTGCCATAGCGGGTGCTTTTCCGAGAACCAACCACAGCCAGTTTCAGGGCTTCATCAGACAATATTGAATCATCACCCTTTACAAACAAACACCAGGGAGGATCGCTGATTTGGGTTAACAGTTCCGGATAGCCTTCTTCCTCATAGGTAATCATTTTCAAATCACTGCGATTGGAACATGCCTCAAGTCTGTTGATTAACTCATGGATGTCATTCGGATTGATTTTAACAGGCAGTTGTTGACAAGCCTGCGTCAGATCATCCAAGGTCTCATAATGCTCGAAAAGTCTTTGCTTCTCAAAGAAACTAATATTTAATTTGGATGCAACGGCAATCTTTTCGATTCTGTTCACAACGAAAAGCTCCTTTTACAATATATAGGCGGACAAATCCCTGTCCTTTACCAGTTGCGCCATATTCTCCTGTACATATTTTCGATCCACGATCAGCTTGTTCAGCTCAGGGTCTGGCGCCTTAAAAGAAACATCCTCAAGAATCCGCTCCATGACCGTGTACAATCTTCTGGCACCGATATTCTCCAGATCTTCGTTGAGTTGAAAAGACATGGCCGCAATCTCCTCCAAACCGTCATCGGTAAACTCGATCTGAACCCCATCCGTTTCAAGCAACGCCTGATACTGTTTGGTCAACGAATTCCTGGGTTCCACGAGAATGCGTTTGAAATCCTCCTTGGTTAAAGATTCCAATTCCACACGCAAGGGGAAACGTCCTTGAAGCTCCGGCATCAAATCCGATGGCTTGGCCACGTGAAACGCACCGGCGGCAATAAAGAGGATGAAATCTGTTTTAATCAGGCCGTATTTCGTCATGACCGTTGTCCCTTCAACTATCGGTAACAAATCTCGCTGCACACCACCTCTGGAAACATCGGGGCCGGATTTTGAACTTTCTCCTGCGACCTTGTCGATCTCGTCAATGAACACAATTCCCTTATTCTGTGCCAGATCGATACCGTCTGCGACGATTTTATCCGAATCGATAAGCTTTTCTGACTCGATGGGCACTAAGATCTTTCGGGCCTGCTTAACCGTCACCCGCTTGGTCACTTTCTTTTTGGGCATCAAATTGCCGAACATTCCCTGCATATCGATGCCAATATCTCCCAAATCTCCCCCAATCATGCCTATCTGAGGGGCATTGGACTGTTCGATTTCGATGTTGATAAACCGTTCTTCAAATTCACCGTTTCGAAGTTTTTGAACAACCTCATCCCGGTTCCACTTGATGTCAGAATCCGATTCTTCCTTTTCCTCAGCCTGTACTGGAGGTTGTTGGGACCCTTGAAACAGCTGACCAAAGATATTTCCCAGATTTTGTTGATTGCGTTCCTTCCGTCTGGGATGCAAAATAGCATCTACAAGGATCTTTTCCACTTCCGTCTGGGCGATGAGCGCCACCTTCTCCATCTCTTCATGTTTCAATTTACTGATAGCCGACTCAACCAATTCCCGGATCATGCTTTCCACCGATCGGCCTACATAACCCACTTCCGTAAACCGTGTAGCCTCTACCTTCAAAAAAGGCGAATCGGAGAGGTTTGCCAACCTTCTGGCAATTTCAGTTTTTCCGACCCCTGTGGGTCCGATCATCAAGATATTTTTGGGAAACACTTCCTCTTTCATCTCATCTTCCAGTTGCTGTCTCCTGATCCTGTTTCGAAGGGCAATGGCAACTGATTTTTTCGCCTCATCCTGACCGATAATATATTTATCCAATAGTTCAACAATACGTTTGGGAGTTAACTCCTCACTTTTTGGCAACGCCTTTATCACTGTATGATTCTCCTTTCTGTATGGACATTTCTCCTTCTTTATCCAAGTAGATTTTATTCTTATTGATCGTAACCGCTTCCTTAAAAGCATGGATAGTCGTTGTACAAGCCTCCAATTGTGCATACATATCTGCTCTGATATCATAGACCGCTAAACTATCCAAAGTTTTGAATTCTGTCAGTTTTTGTGTATAACGATCCCTAAGTTTTCCGGTCATATTCCAAATAAATATCGAGCCACTTAAAAAAAACAGCAGGCAGCAAACGCAACACAGATAACCAGCATGCTTTGATCTTCTTTTATCAAACCGATTGTCAACCCTCCACATAACCGATGAAGGGGAGATTTCGGAATTTCTGTTCAAAGTCCAGACCGTATCCCAATAAGAAGCGATCCTGAGATTGAAAACCCACGTATTTGGGTATGATGCCGTAATGGTCTTTCTCGTATTTATCAACCAAAGTAGCCACTTCCAGGGTAGCTGGCTTATATCGAGACAAATAGTTTAGGATATATTTCAAGGTTTGGCCGGTGTCCAAAATATCCTCAATCACGATGACATTTTTCCCCTGAACCGGCTCGTCAATCCAGGATTTCACATTGATCCTTCCGGATGACTGGGTTCCTTTGTAGCTGGCAACCTGAATAAACGAATAACTGACATCCATATCAATGTCCAACAACAGCTGAGAATAAAAATGAACAGAGCCTTTCAACACACAAACCATGTGCAGCGGCGAATCCAATCCTGCGTAATCTTGAGTGATCTGCTGTCCCAGTGCCTTGACCCTCTTGGAAATTTGCTCCTCACTGAAGAGTACCTTTATTCTCTCTTTGGTTATTTCCATACGATTCGGCTAAAAAAGCCTTCCCCCTTTAATTCAAATTGACCCTCAATAATTTTCTCACTTCGAGAATCATCCACTCAAGCCGCTGAGCGGCTTTATCTTTCTCCAAGCCGGGTGATTGTGACGGTTGAGTATGTACGTTGATATAAGCCTTAACTTTTGGTTCGGTTCCTGAAGGTCTGAAGATAACACGGTCTCCATTGCTAAAAAGAAACGCTACCACATCTGATTGCAAATGAGATTGTTCCGTGAGGTAATCCTTCATCTGAACCCCCTCCTCCCAATCATTTAAAGGCTGACGGCTTCTTAAATCCTGCATGAACTCACTCAGCTTATTCATCCCATCCACACCCTCTGCGGTGTAGGTTACAAGATGCTCCAGATAATAGCCATATTGCCGGCGAATCTGATCCAGTCGCTGAACAATCCCTTCACCGCCTCCGCAATCAAGCAACAAGAGGGCCAAAAGACCCGCTGTTGAACAGGCATCTTTATCACCAGAATGCGTTCCGAACAGATAACCAAAACTTTCCTCAAAACTAAACAGGACATCGATCCCCTGACTTCTTAACCTTACCGCAAGATCACCCAGGTATTTAAACCCGGTCAATGTTTCTTCTATTTTGATTTGATAATCCTGGGCCATGGGTTTGATGGCATCAGTGGTTACAATGGTTTTTAGAACGGCACATCTGTAACCATAATCATCAATCCCCTTTTTCCTCAAGATGTAATCTAAAAGCAGCACGCCTAACTCATTCCCCGTCAAGGATTGATACCCCTTTTGAGTAAGTACGAAAAGCCCCAATCGATCGGCATCCGGATCCGTGGCAATCAAAGCTTGAGGCTTTGATGACATTTGTCGGGCCTGTTCCAAAGCAAGCGCAAACGCATCCGGATCCTCCGGGTTGGGAACAGTAACCGTAGAAAAATCAGGATCGGGCGTCATCTGAGCATCCACAACCTGAACCGAAACGCCAAAATGGCTCATGATCGGTGGCACGAATCGAGCGCCTGTTCCATGTAAGGGCGTGTAAACCACCTGAATGTCCGCCGCCTCATCCGAGCAGCTTTGACTGACTGAAAGCAGTTCTTCATAAACCTGATTGAAATAACGATCGTAAACATCTGAACTGACCGGCTGGATCAAATGTGGCAGAGGTGGGGTGTCGTCCTTTTCCAACAACTTAATATTTGCCATTTGCGCCTTTAGACTTTTGATTTTATCGGGTATATACTGCACCCCATTGGCATCATATAACTTAAAACCGTTGTATTCTTTTGGATTATGGCTGGCGGTTATGACAATACCGGTATCACAATGGAGGGTTTGAACGGCGAATGAAAGAACGGGTGTGGGAACCGGTTCGCTGAACAAATAAACTTGGACGTTTCCGGAAGAAAGGGTCTCTGCGGCGCAAACGGCAAATTCCTTTGAATACTTGCGGGTATCATAGGCAATGACAACCTTCTTTGAGTCTATTCGAAGGGCTTTGCAAATCCGTTTGATCCAAAAATCGTTGATCCCGTTTGTCCCCGCCCTGATTTTGGATCGGAGACCGCCTGTTCCGAATTCGGCTTCAACGGAAAACCTCTCGTAAAGCTCTCGTTTAAACGCATCGGGCGATAACTCACCCATAGCTGACAAATCCGCTTTCATCCATCCTGATGACGCTTCCTGCCATCTTTCGTATTGATTGCTTAGCCTTTCATATTCAGGCAATGCTTTCACCCCATCGATCCGTAATACTTCATATGAACAGATTATACCATGAAGACACGCTATAAAGAGACTTTAAAAAAAGAATCAATCTGTTTTAAATTGCAAATAATTGCGTTGTCTTTTCGTTTTTTCAAAAAGAGCGTTTGATCATAAAAATTTTATTATGAATATAGTGTAAACATTCCGGTTGTACTCAAAGAATATTTGCAATTACTTCTTCCGTGTGATATAATACCGAAAATTTAGGAGGTTACGTTGATGACAATCGCTCATAAAGATACTGAGTTAAGCAAAGGCATATTGTTGAACATCGTCATTATTAGCAGCCCCGCTGATCGGGGGAGCTAAGGTCTTTTGCTAGACTAAGCACCTTTAAGAGTAGCGGGGAATTCAGAAAGATGAATTCCCCGCTTTTTTTTAACCATTCAAGCTTTTCCGGAAAGGCTTTTGGAATAAAGAGGAACAGAAAATCAAAAAAAAATAGGAGGATTTATGATGAAGAAGTTCTGTGTTTGTTTAGTTGTATGCGTGATGCTGATGGGAACCCTTTTTGGTGCACAAACACCCGGTGAAGTAAAAATCGCCGCAGTATTTTCCATGACAGGCGGCGCATCTGCCTATGGCAGAATGGCTTATCAGGGAGTTCAAGTTGCCATGGAGCTGTTCCCTGAAATCCTCGGCTTACCCGTTAACATGGTTGTCATGGACACCAAAAGTGACAAAGTGGAAGCTGCAAATGGTGTTCGCAGGGCCATAGAAAATGAGCAAGTCTTGGCCATATTGGGAAATATTATCAGCGGAAATAGCCTTGCCGGAGGAGCAGTCGCTGAAGAATTAAAGACTCCCATGGTTTCACCCACCTCCACCAGCCCCATCGTCACACAGGGCAAACAATATGTCAACCGGGTTTGTTTTTCAGATGATTTTCAAGGCCAAGCAGCTGCAAAACTTTTGTACAACTTGGGAGACCGTACCGTTGCTGTGTTTGTAGACGTTGAACAGGATTATGCCGTGTCTTTAGCGAATTATTTCAAAAAGACCTT
This sequence comes from Thermotogota bacterium, assembly GCA_035447925.1. GTDB lineage: Bacteria > Thermotogota > Thermotogae > MWEM01 > MWEM01 > JASUTC01. Next base: position 22,489 of record DAOTHY010000008.1, on the reverse strand, counting down.
TGAAGGCCTTGGGGGTACCATCTTTTATGAATACTACAAAAGCGGAGACCAGGATTTTTCCGCACAAGTCTTAGACGCCATGTCGAAAAACGTCGATGCCTTGTACATGCCCGGTTACTATACAGAAATTGCCCTAATCTGTTCACAAGCCTACGACAACGGTTTTTATGGAAACCTCGCAACCGGTGATGGTGCCTATGCGGATGAGACGGTAGAAATAGGCGGAGAAGCAGTGGAAGGACTATACCTGACCGCTGGTTATCATGCTGACTCGCCTGCTTTCAACGAGAACGCCGAAATGTTCCTGAAAGCCTTTTCCGAAAAATATCCTGGAGAACAGCCTTCTATGTTTGCCGGGTTGGGCTTTGATGCCTATTTGGTGTTAAGAGATGCCATTGAAAGAGCCGGAGAATTAGACAGAGAAAAGGTTTCAAAAGCCTTGAGAGAAACCCAGAACTTCCCTGGTTCCACCGGATTCATCACCATCACCAGCGAAGGAAACGCTGAAAAGTCCGTTGTCATTGTCAAAATTGAAAATGGACAATACGTTTACGATTCGGTTATCAATCCATAAGTTATTGACACAAAATTAGGATAGAATCGAAGATTAAGGTTCCGGGGTTAAGGGTTTATGTTTGCATACCCCAAACCCCGGAACTGATCTCATCCTTTTTTATGTGACACGAATCAATGACCGTTGATATCTCGGAGGGTTGAAACGGTTTTTTCATAAAGGGGTGTTGTTGTTGAAAATCGAAATTTTATTGCAGCATGTGATAAACGGCCTTAGTCTGGGGTTGTTGTATGCCCTGATCGCCGTAGGCTATACCATGGTGTACGGCATACTTAAGCTCATCAATTTCGCACACGGCGAAATCTTCATGATGTCCACTTTTTTTACCTTTTACGCCATCACCCTGTTCGGTCTACCCTGGTGGTTGGGGATGCTGGTGGGCATAGCAGGAGCCGCCTTGCTGGGTATGAGCGTTGATCAGATTGCCTATAAACCATTGAGGGCAGCCCCACGTATCTCGGCACTCATCACGGCTATCGGTGTATCAATGTTTTTACAGAGCTTGGCAATTGTTATTTTCGGAGGCATCCCAGAATCGTTCAGAACCGTATTTCCTGATTTCTTTAATAAAATCTACACCATCGGTGGTGAAGTCATCGTTAATCGAGGAAGGGAAATCGTGGTCAACGCCATCCGAATACCCAGTATCACTATCATCACCTTTGTCGTGACACTCTTCACCTTTTTCATCCTTTGGTTCATCTTATACCGAACAAAAGCCGGCCTGGCGATGAGAGCCGTATCCATGGACACCAAAGCAGTTGCCCTGATGGGGATCAGTGTAGATCAAACCATTGGCTTGACATTCGCCTTAGGATCGGCACTTGCCGCAATTGGCGGGATTTTGTGGGTGGGAAAATACCCGCAAGTCTGGCCCATGATTGGATTTATGCCTGGCCTCAAAGCATTTGTGGCCGCAGTTATCGGTGGTATTGGATCGGTGACCGGCGCCATTGTGGGCGGGATTCTGTTGGGGTTGATTGAAATTCTTGCCGTGGGACTCATGCCTCAAATGGCAGGCTATCGGGACGCTTTTGCTTTCATATTATTGATCCTATTGCTGTCGTTTAAACCAAGCGGCATAATGGGTAAAAAAGAACTGGTGAAAGTATGACCATCCATGATAAAAAAACACTCCATGTTAGAACTCAAATCCTGTTGACAATTGGTTTCATCGTTGGCATCTGCATCCTCTTTTATTTAGCTGAAGAAAATCTAAACAGCTACATGATCCGCATCATCTCACTAATCGGTATCTTTGCCATCATGGCGGTGAGCCTTACTCTGATCAACGGTGTGTCGGGCATGCTTTCTTTGGGACATGCCGGGTTTATCGCTATCGGGGCATATGTCGCCGCTTTGCTGACCATGAGTGTACAACAGAAAGAAGCCTCATTCATCCTAATGGGTGTCGCCTTTCCCATCAATACAGAAACCCTCTCAAACATCCCCTTCTTTTGGGCTACCTTGGCAGGCGGAAGTGTGGCAGCCCTTATGGCTTTTGTGGTAGGATGGCCAACCATGAGACTTTCAGGGGATTACCTGGCCATTACCTCCTTAGGTTTTGCCGAGATTATTCGCATTTTCTTATTGAACTGGAATCGCATCACCAACGGTTCATTAGGACTCAAAGGCATACCCTCATACACCAACATCTGGTGGTCATGGGGATGGCTGCTGATTACGCTGCTGGTTATTGGCAGCTTTGTAAAAAGTTCCTACGGACGAGCTCTGAGAGCTATTCGAGACGACACCATTGCCGCAAAGGCCATGGGCATCAATGTTTTCAAGCATCAACTCACCTCCTTTGTACTGGGCGGTTTCTTCGCCGGGGTCTCTGGTTCTCTATACGCCCACTGGCTCACGTCCATTGATCCCAAACCCACCACATTGGGCATCATGCTGACCTTCAACATCTTGATTATGATTGTGCTTGGAGGCCTTGGAAGTCTTTCAGGCGCTGTCATCGGCGCCGGCCTTTTTGCCGTTCTCTCGGAATTTCTCCGATTCGTTGAATCTGACATGACCTTCTTCGGGTTCACCATCGCCGGCATATCCGGCATGCGCATGCTGGTCTTTTCTGCCCTGTTCATCATTATCATGATATTCTGGCAAAAAGGCATCATGGGGCGCAACGAACTCACTTGGAACGGCCTGTACCGTGTTATCGGAAAACTGAGAAAGGGAGAAAACCATGGACAGTAAACCCCAAAAACCTATTTTAACCATTGAACAAATGACCATGCGCTTTGGTGGACTGGAAGCGGTAAGTGATTTCAGCGCACAAATCCATTCCGGTGAAATTTTGGGACTCATCGGCCCCAACGGCGCTGGAAAAACCACCATATTCAATGTTGTCACCGGTGTCTATCAACCCACACGAGGACATATATATTTGAATGACAAGGCCATCGATCATTATGAACCCCATGTCATCACCCATTTGGGTATAGCCAGAACCTTTCAGAACATACGATTATTTCATACCATGACGGTTCTGGAAAATCTGCAGGCTGCCATGCACCATGAACTATCGAATGTCAAACCGGATAAGATCCTGAAGAAATGGCAACAAAAGAAAAAAGGTGCCAGCGATTGGTGGTTCTGGAAATCCGTATTTAAACTGGGGTATTTTAAAAAAGAAAGAGAACAGCGGGAAAAAGCCGAATACATTCTGGAAAAACTGGGTATGCTCAAACACAAAGATGAATTGGCGCACTCCCTCCCCTACGGCGAACAAAGAAAGCTTGAAATAGCCAGAGCACTTGCAACAACACCACAACTGCTGCTATTAGATGAACCGGCAGCAGGCATGAATCCCTCCGAATCGGTTGCGTTGATGAACCTCGTCAGAAACATTCGGGATGATTTCAACGTAACCGTATTTTTAATCGAGCACGACATGAAATTTGTCATGGGATTATGTGAACGCATCATCGTTCTGGATTACGGAAAAGCCATTGCCATGGGCGATCCCGCACAAATCAGATCAAATCCTAAAGTCATCGAGGCCTATCTGGGAGAGGAGTGGAAAGATGTCGTCAGCAGCTGAGTGCATGCTCCGAATCAATGATTTAACGATCAATTACGGTCCCATCAACGCTGTCAACAAAATCTCGATTGAAGTCCCTGCTGGTAAAATCGTCACGTTGATTGGGGCAAACGGTGCAGGAAAAACATCCACCTTATCGGGAATCAGCGGCCTTGTAAAAATCAAAAGCGGCTCTGTAACCTTTCAAAACAAACCCATTACCAACATGTCCCCCCACCTCATCACACAGATGGGAATCGTCCACGTACCGGAAGGGCGAAGAATATTTTCCGGATTAACTGTTAAGGAAAATCTCGCCATGGGCGCTTACAACCGAAAAGAAAAAAAAGTCATCAAAACAGATATGGAATGGATATTTTCGCTCTTTCCCATCTTAGAGGAAAGGCTGAACCAGCCAGGGGGAACCCTATCAGGAGGTGAGCAACAAATGCTTGCCATCAGTCGAGGACTTATGAGCAATCCAAAACTCATGATGCTCGACGAGCCCTCATTGGGCCTTGCTCCCCTGCTGGTTAAAGAAGTTTTCGAAGTTATTCAGAAGATAAACAAAGAAGATGGTGTGACGATTCTATTAGTCGAACAAAACGCCGTATCGGCATTATCCGTCTCTGATGAAGCCTATGTCATCGAAACCGGAACAATCGCCATGAAGGGTCAAGCTTCATCCCTTCTATCAAACCCGGATGTGCAAAAAGCCTATTTGGGCATGTAACAACAACGGCATCAAAAAAACCTTCCTTGAAAAGCGGCAGATGAGCTGAATACTCATCTGCCGTTTAATTATAGCTTCTTCCAGCAATACTCAAATCCGTTATCATCTTTAAAAACGAGTCCGAAAATGGCATTCTTGTTCTCGCTAAATCCCTCATATTCCTTATACATCGCTATATCGTTGAAATAAATCTCATGGTATTTGGAATCCAAATCCCGCTTACTGGAGCAAACGTACAACATCTGATCGATGATCAACCCGATCTGCCTTCCGGTACGCTCGCACAACCAATAAACCTCAAACCCCATTCGTTTCAATCGATTCGTCATCCAGGCAAAATCCCCTTTGGTAGTGATCTTATAACCCGTGTCCGGATCCACAATCTCATCATTGCCGGGATATTTTTCTTGTTCAAGGCGGAAAAGCTTTTTCATAATGGATATAATCGTCTCTTTCACATCAATCCCCCCTCATCCTTTAGCAAGATTCTAACAAGTCCACCGTGAAGAAAACGTGAAGATCAAAAAAGGAATGAATCAAGAAAGAAAAGGGGATGTGTAATAACTACACTTTTTTATTTTTTAATGATTACTTTAAAACAATTATTCTCCCGATCATCAATGAAATCTATTTTTGGATATGCCTTTAGCGCTCTGCGTATGCCATTTCCCAACCCTCGATAAGGCAGCAATTTTGTCGCAAATGAGGCTAAAATGGGATTGCGAATATTTGAGTTACCTGATTTAATATTTTCTATGGTTAAATTATTGGGAAGATGTCCGGGACTGATAATTTCAATTCTATTATTAAAAATGAAAATTCTGATCGGAGCTGAGATGAAATAATCTCTATGAATCAGTGCATTGGCTATCAATTCTTCCAACACAATCCTGGGAACCTCAGATTCTCCTAATGAGTTTATGTTTTGATTTGATTGCTTCTGTCTGATATTTCTTGATATAAATGAAATAATCTGCTGAAAAATATCAGATATTTTACCTACTATATCCCGACTGTCAATATAGTTTTCTTCATCAATATCATTTCCGGGGTAAGCAACAGCTTTTGCAATATAAGCGGGTAATCTAAAGTATGGTTGTTTGGCAAAAAGAAGAGCTCCAGCTATATTGAGTGCACCCGATTTTGCAAGATTCATGTTTTCAAATATGATTTGCAGGGAATTCTCTTGTTGTTCAAGATTTTCTCCATACTCATTTTGAAAAAAACTTTCAAAAAAAGTTCGATCAACATCAGCCAAAGACAACCCGTTTGCAAGCTGTTCATCTCCATGAATTCGATTTGAAGCCTGAAACATTCTAAGTAATTCATCAGGGGAGCTCACCTTTCGTTTGTCGGCACCGTTTTTTACGAATATGTTTCCAGAACGATCCATATATGGTTTACTAATTCCCTTGAACACTTTTATAGCGATAACCACACCCTCAGGGTGAAGAATATTTTCAGTTTCTACCGCAATCGGTGGTTTTATCATCGAATTTGCTGCATTTGATATCCGATTATCCAGTCTTTTTTCATTTATTATATGATTTGTTAAACCTTCTACTTCGTTTGTGGGGGTGATTCCAACAAAAATCCTCCCCCCTTCGGTATTACTGAATGCGATCATTTCTTGGGCTAAAGACTCTTCTCTAACATCGGATGTCTTAAATTGATTTTTCGAATCTTCACCACGTGCAATAATCTCTATAAGTTCTGAAGTTTCCATATTTGGTATATCTCCTTTCGCTTATTAAAGGCATCTTCTCCACCTTCCATTATATCTACAATCTCTTTTTGCAAAATTGGACAATCGATACTGCCACTTTTGACAGATATTTTATCATCTGAGTAACTACAAGAGTGGATTTGTTCTGCATCACCTAATACTGGGATATTCGCATTATGCGTTGCAAAAATAAACTGTTTTACCGGTTTTAATTCTCTGATTAGTTTGATTACATCTTCGTAAATCGTTTGATTATCCAAATCATCTTCAGGTTGATCCACAATGATGACATCGTTTTCCTGCTGATTTAAAACAAAAAGAATCAAAGCGGAGGCACGTTGCCCCAAAGAATGATGTTGTAACTCTTTTCCTCTGTATTTGATAATAAATTGATTGGGGACCTGATAAATAAGTAAGTCCTTTAAATTATTCAAGAAATACTCTTCAAAAGACTCTGCAAATGAACCCACCTTTTTTTTAGCGTTTTTAAAATCTTCATAAATTTTACCAAAATCCTGATATTCATTCGTAAGTTTTTGATAGGTATTCTCTCTTAATCCGCTACCCTTAAACATATTTTTCATAAAATCACAAAACTCCGATTTATCCGCTTTGAATTCTGCTTCAATCTTCAAAGCTGATGTACCTTCATTAATTTTGTTAAGTTGATTGTTGATCAATTGAAATTCCTGCTGCCATAGGTTATTAAGCTGGGATAGGGCTTGAAACAACTCTTCTTTTGTTTTTGAAGCTTGTATCTTTTGCTTATTCAATGCATGAAGCATTTTTACAGCAAAATCTATTTGATTTTTTAACGCCGGATATTCTTCCAAATTAAGTGTAGTCAGACCCTTTTCTTTTAAGTCAGCTTCAATTTTTCTTCTAATTTCTGCGAATTCTTCATTAAAAGCCCTTTTTGTCTCAGAAAATTCTGTGAACTTAAGCTTAAGTGATTGAAGTATTTTGTTTATAGAAATTGCGTCGGATTGATGCCTTTGAAAGATGTCAACAAAATTGGCATACTCCTTCATAAAATCAGTAAAGAACCTTTGATTCTGACTTGAAGTATAGGAGAGATGATTTTTGATTGTATCCTCATGTTGAGTGATAAAAATTTTCAAATCATCCCTATAAGCTTTGATGTCAGCAATGATTTGATTTAATTTTCTCTCATCAACGTCAAAATCAGTCTGTTTTTTAAATTTCTCTTCAATACCATATTGTTTAAATCTTCTAAGCTGAAATTCTGCATCTTGCTTCTTTTTAGTATATTCCTCAATTTGATCATCAATATTTTCAAGCTTCTTTAATCTATATACAATATCTGAAACAACCTGCTTTTTCTCTTCGATCTGACGTCTAATATTGTAAAGCCTTTCACCCACAAGCTTTTCCACTAAATCCTTTTCAAACCCTTCGCCGCTGGAAGAAAGATCTTTTTGACCAAAGTAAATAGGACTTCTAATAATTGTTTCACGTATGGATACACCCGGTTGGCGTTTGCCATCAGCATATACTTCAGAATATTCGTTAAGAATTCTCTTAATTTGGAATTCGCTGCCATATTGGTCTTGAGCGGTAATAACCGCTTTTCCACCACTACCTAAAGTATGAGCAATCAGCCCCTTTTTGTATCCTTCATCAGTAGCCTTTTCCCCAAAGGGAATATCCAACACATATCGAACTGCTTCTAATATGGAAGATTTACCACTACCACGAATCCCGATTAAGGTATTCAACTCAGGTGAAAAGTAAACGGTCTGTCCGTTAAGTGTCCCACCTTCAAAGGAAATACTCTTTACATGAGAATGCTTATAGGCGGCAGGTTGTGTAGAACGTACCCGATTTTTATAATCCGTTAGCGCATATTTAACCGCCTCAAATGTAAAATCACCTATTTTCAACCAAGTTTCACCGTTCTTATTGCCAATTTCCTCAATTGATTTGCAATCAGAGGGTGTTTTGCTTTCCAAAACACCAGGATACCAATCAACAAACCACGATTGAACTTTTGTTCGGCTCTTTTTGTCTTTAGCATCGTGTGTTCTCACCTTTTGAAAACCCAGGGTTCTTTTTCTAAACGATTCGTTTTTTGCAAGTTCAGCAAGTCTCCCACCATCTAATTCTTTCCAGAAACCACTATTCTGTTCAACATGTGCGAAAACGAGAAAATAATCCCGTTGATAAACATCCAGATTCTTTATGGTCTCAATCAAATTTAAACTGGTGCGGCCGTTTTCCCTTTCATATTGAATTGGTACTCTTCCTTGAAAGGCTACATTTAAAAACTGGTTGATATAGTCCGCCCCACTTTCAATCCATTCATCAGAAAAAACAATCAAAGTATGAATCCCATTAGCGCCATCGTTTACAGAAAGTTCGACCCCCGGTAGTAAAAATATGTCATCCCGTCTGGCTTTTTTTCGAAGATTAACGAATTCATTTTTATCAAATTTATTATGATTGGTTATGACACCGATATTGATGGATTGCTCTTTTAATTGATTACAATAGTCTTTGATAAAAGAATTTTCTTCACCGGAATAAAGAAACTCTTTATCAGCACGTGTATGAAGATGAAAATCTGCCTTTAACCAAATAGAGCCGTGTTGGAATACTTCATCCGTTTTTTCTTCATCAAACATTCAATCGCCTCCTTTGGCCTAAACACTCCATTTCTTGATGCTTCTTCAAATATCTCATGGTTTTTCCCTTATATTATATCGTTTTCCACAAAAGAATAATAATCCTTGGTGTTGAATATGATGTGATCCAATAGACTCAGACCCAATAATTGGGCGGCTTCTTTCAGTTGTTTTGTAATGGCAATATCTTCCTTGCTGGGTTGGACTCCACCCTGGGGGTGATTGTGGGCGATGATGACTGCGCACGCCCTTTCAGAAAGTATATCTGCAAAGACTTCTCTGGGATGAACATGGGTTTTATTCACCAGACCCATGCTGACGACTCGGACATTCATGACTTCGTTGGCACCGTTGATGGAAATGGAAAGGAAATGTTCCTGTTTTCTGTCTGCGTAATGACGGATCAAGGGTAACACATCTGCGGGGAATTTAATCTTTAAGCCTTCTGGTTTGATCCTTCTTCTAACAAACTCAAAAGCTGCTGCGATGGAAGCGGCCTTGGCGTTGCCGATGCCATCAATTTTGATCAGATCTTGAGCGGAGCATGACAGGCCTTTTTCATCGATGATTCTGACGATCTTTTTGGACAAGGCCATCACGTCGTCCTTTTGTGTGCCTTTTCCAAGAATAATGGCCAGTAATTCCTGATCGGACAGTGATGAGGCTCCCCGGTTCAGTAGTTTTTCCCTAGGTCTTTCGTTGATGGGCAAGTCTTTTATTTTTTTCATTGTTTCCCTTTCTTTTTAGTTCTCTTTCCGGTTGACTTCTTTTTGGCTTTTTTCAACGTTGCTTCCATTTTCGCCTTTTCTTCCAATATCCGTTCCAAAAGCTTTTCCGCAGGTTCATCCGTAGGATCCTGGGGGACCAGTTCTCCACGAAAAGCCTTGGCAAGGACGGATTGTGAGAGCTTGTCCACTTGCTCTTTGGCTTGCCTATAATGGACTTCAACTTTATCTGCCAGTGCAAACAACTTGTCTACTTGGCGAACGATTTCTTTTTGTTCTTCGAGGGGTGGTAAAGGAATAATCCATTTTTTTATTTTTGTTAGATTCAAATTCGGTTGATTCCCACCTGCAGCTTCCATTCTAATTTGTTCATACTGACTCAACCCGAATAAAAAAGTATAATTGACTGTTGTTTCATTTAGATGCTGATTTATTAAGGCTGCACACGCTTGATTTGAAGTTGCTCTAAATTTTATTTTTCCAATTTGGCCTCTTGTTTTACCTTCTCCATACATTGCAATTAACAAAGTGTTCTCTGGATAATATTTTACATTCGTATTTTTCAAAGCCTTCTCGGTTATCCTTCCTGTACATTCAGTAATATCACAATTTTGGATATCTCCACTTTTAATCCATGGAATAGTTCCGTTGTAATAAAAAGAGGTATCAGTTTTTAAAGGAGTAGCACCTGTTTCTACACAAAATAACTGCTGAATTTCTATATTGATCCATGTAAGACTAACAGCTGAAGATTGGATTTTTTTAGAAAGAATGTTGCATTTTGGATTTCTAAGCTTACTAATTTTCGCTTCTTCTAATTCTTCTTTATACCTTTTTATTCGCTCTTTAATAACATTATCTAAGAACACTTCAGCACCCTCAGTCTCAGGATGTTCTTCCCGCCACTTCTCTGTCAGTTTCCCTGTAACCGCAGCGGTTAGTACCGATTGACGAAACCGTTTAAGAATAACCGGAATCTTCTCCAGCCGTTCTTTCACTGAATCTATGCGGGGTATGATGGCATCCAATTTGGCGACAATACGTTTTTGTTCGTATAGTGGGGGGAGAGGAAAAGGCAAATTCCAAAAAATATCTGGATTAACGTGAGGGGTTCCAGAACCTTTTGGTTTAGAATTGATATAGCGATAATAACGATTGATAAAGGCATGTACAAATCTCGGATAACAAATAAGTGGCTTTAACACCATTAAAGTAGATCCAGCGGCTCCAACCATCCCTGTACCGGACAAACCGAAACGAGCCCCATCCCAAACAACCAAAATATCACTTTCATCAATCAAATTGGATGATTCCATATCTGCGTATTCATCTATTATTTTTTGCTCAAAAGCCTTAATATTAACATATGGAATATAACCATCTTTCTTTTCATTAATTAATTTTTTCGGTTTCTTTCCTTTCTTATAGATGACTATGTTTGAAAGTTCAGTTAATGTCCAATTTTCTGGAATCTTCTCACTCATTCCAAATCCTCCAACTCAGCTTCTATTTCCTCTACAGTTGGCAGTGATGATTTCAAGTCTTCGGGTAATCCACTAAGGCTTAGAAACTCACATACAAAAGATTGTTTTTCCTTCAATTGGTCAACAATCTGTTGGCTTTTTTTGCATTCCAAACTCGATGATAAAAGGGATAGTCCGACAATATTATACGCTTGAAGACTACAACTCCTCATTCCAAATCCTCCGACTCAATCTCGTCCATGATCAATTGGAGTTCATCCACGCACGCACTCAATTCGGTGATGGCATCAGCAACCAGTAGTTCCGGTTCGGGTAGTGAGTTTGGGTCTTCCAGGTTGTCGTCTTTTAACCAGGCAATGTCCAGGTTAAATGATCTTTCTTTAATCTGAGAATATGAGAATTCCCTAAATCGGCCTTCTTCTCCAAGGTCTTTTCGTTTTGAGCGGCCGTTGGGGTCTTCTCCGTAGCACTTCTCGAAATCTTCAAACATTGCCGGAGTCAGGGGGCGTTCTTTTTTGGTGACACCGGGAATGTTGGTTCGGCAGTCGTATATCCAGGTGTTTTCAGTCTTCAGGCCCTTTTGAAAAAAGATGACGTTGGCTTTAACCCCTTGGCTGTACGGTGTAAATGTCCCGTTGGGTAGGCGTAAAACCGTGTGTACGTTGCAGTCTTCCATGAGATATCGAATCACATCTCCGGCTGCATCGGCAAAGAGTACATTATCCGGCAGGACCATGGCTGCCCGTCCTCCCGGTTTTAGGATGGTGACTACGTGTTGGATGAAGTTCAACTGTTTGTTGCTGGTGCTGACGGTAAAATCGTCTCGCACCGGTGCCTGATTGGCCCCTTTTGTGCCGAACGGGGGATTGGTCAGGATACAGTCGTAACGCTCTCTGCGATCCGGTTCATAAATACTGTCTCCCAGATAAATGGTCGGTTCCAGTCCATGCAGAAAGAGATTCATCAAAGCAAGTCTTCGAGGGCGGGGAACCAGTTCCTGTCCGTAAAAGGTTTCTTCTTTAATGCGTTTCACATCATTTCTATTCAAAGCACCTTTGGTAACATTCATCAGCCATTCATAGGCCATCATCAAAAACCCGGCCGTTCCGCAGGCTGGGTCACATATTGTAAAGGTTTTGTTTTCTCTCGGATCGGGTCGCATCACATTCACAACGGATTGAATCAATACCCTGGGTGTGAAGTACTGCCCAGCGCCTTTTTTCCCTTCCGCTGCTGATTTTTCCAACAGGCCCTCAAAGGCGGCTCCTTTGACATCCACTTCCATGGCGGACCAGTCTTCTTCATCGATCATGTTGATGATCTTTTTCAAGTTGACCGGGTTGGTGAAACGGGGCATGGATTGGTTAAAGATATCTCCCAGAAGTCCTTTTTGTCGGCTGAGTGCCCGAAGTATCCGGGCAAAGGCATCCAGGAGTTCGGTTCCGGACTTTTGAGTAAAGGGTGTCCATGAACAATCCAGTTTGACAAGCTTCTTATTGTCTTCGTATGTTATATTCGACAAATCAATGTCTTTTTCATGGGACATTTTTAAAAATAAAAGATAGGTTAATTGTTCGATATAATCACCATAATCGATTCCATCATGGCGCAGGGTGTGGCAAAATCCCCAGAGTTTGCTGACAACATCAGACATTTATAAAAAAACTCCTTTCCGTGATTGTTTGGGGAACATTCAAGCAGCAACCGCCTCGTTGATTTCGAGTAGGATGGGTTCAAAATCATTGCCAAAGATCTGTCTTGCTTTGTTTAAACCGCCATGGCGTGTGAATACGGGCATGATTTCAAAATCCTCCTGGGAAATCGCCAGATTTTTGATCAAATGTTCCTTGATATAGTATAACCAATTTTTTTGCTCTTCTGAAAAATGATGTTTATGTGTCAATTGCGCCACAGCCTTGTCGACCCTTTCACGGGCCGTTAAGATGGGAGTCTTGGCATTTGCGGCATGTTTCACCATGGAGATAATATCCGCCAGTGGCTTTTTATAGACTTGTTCGTGGCTTTGTTGTAGATATTTTTCGGTGAAATCGTTCCGCTTTAATTTGTCCCGGAGTTCATCCAGTGCAGCGGTATTCCAATTGGAAGGTCTTGAAAGGAGAATATCGATGGCTTCTATTTGCTCCGGGTTCTTTTGTATAAAGGCTTCAAAGAGTTTGAGATAATCTTCCGGTTTTTGATAATCCCCACCGGCACGAAACATGACTTCATCATTTACCGTATCTTCATGATCGTAAGCGATGATGTATTCCCTTTTCGGTCTTGGATAATGTTCAAGCAGTTCTTGAAATTCTTTGTTCATGAGAAGTTTCATAGATTCTGTGAAGTGATTCTTTAGATTATCTTTGAGTTGATCGGCATAGGCTTTCATGTCTCCTTCTCGAATGTACTTGGAGAAGGCTTCACGAGCCTTGGCACCCATACGATTGTCGATACGCCGGAGTCGTTTAATGAGTCGGTTGATATTGTATTCACGATCCTGGTTATCATCAATCCTTTGGATGATTTGTGCGATTGGAAGGGTCTCTTTTTGCAGCGTGACGTTGAAATCTGTTGTGTTTTTGAAATATTGGATCAATCCGCCGTCGAAACAGTCAAAAATAGTAAACTTTTCTTTGTTGATTTCAGGGCACAAACGGGTCCCTCTACCCAGCATTTGAACCCAAAGAATTCGAGACTTGACCATTCGCATGAAGACCACCATTTCGATGACTGGGATATCTACTCCTGTGGTTAGCATATCCACCGTTACCACGATCTTGGGTTCAGGCCGATTTCTGAACTGTCGGATTTTCTGCAATGGTCGATCAACCGTTGCGCTTCCGGTTATTTTAACGACAAAATCATCTCCTTTGCCGTATACTTCTTTGCAGGCTTGGACCACGTGATCTGCATGTGACACGTGGTTCAAATCATTGACAGCGAAAATCAGCATTTTGGGAAAACGTTTATATTCTTCTTCATATCGGTCTGTGTATCTTTTTATGGTGGTGATGATTTTCTTAATACTGTCGGGGGATGTAATTTTCTGTTCAATTTCATTGGCACGAAACGTTCGTTCATCTTCCAGCTGATCCAATTGTTCCAAGCCGGTTTGAGTATCAATTTCACCCACCAACTCTCCCTCTTTGAGAAAAGCACCGTTGATATGAATATCCGAGTTGATCTTTACCGCATCGTAATCGACCAAATAGCCATCCAAGATGGCCTGTTCGGTGCTGTATGAAAAAACTTTGTTTTTGAACATCGAAAGAGTATGTATCGCAGGCGTTGCCGTAAGCCCTATTTTGACGGCATCAAAATAATCTATGACGTATTTCCAACATCCCGTTTCTTTTGCAGTGTAACCTCTATGGCATTCATCTGCAATGATCACATCAAATGCGTTAATTGGGATATCCAGCTTGTTGGCATCAACATCATATTCAAAATCACCCATCGCCTCTTTGCCCAGCAGATTAATGGCCATACGCTGTATGGTTGAAACGTAGATAAAGGTATGCTTTTCTTGAGGGTTTGTTAAATAGTCTTCGGGTAAAGCTTTGGGATTAAAATTGGCTTTGTCTTCCAGGTCTTCTCGCTTGAATTTTTGGCTGTATACCTCATAATCTTTGTCCAGTTTTAGTCCTTCCGGTGTTTCAAAAGCAGAAATGGCAGATACTGTTTGTGCTGCCAGAGCCCGCCTGTCTACCAGAAAGAGAATACGTTTGGCAAATCCTGATTTCAACATTCTGTATATGGAAGACACAGTGGTGAAAGTTTTCCCTGTTCCAGTTGCCATGGCAACCAGCATGGTTTTTTCACCCTCACAGAGATTTTTTTCAATCGCCTCTATTGCTTTAATCTGATAAGGACGCAACCGAGAGATATTATTCACCGGTTGCTTGCTAAACCATGTTTCCGCTTGATTTGTGTGCCTGTTGAACTTGTCCAGTAGTGCTTGTGGAGAATGGAAGTCTTTCAGCTGATAAGCCGAATTTTCTTTTTTACGAACATCAAGATGATAGATCAGCTCACCATTAGTGGAGTAAAGAAACGGCACTTTATACTCTCGCCACTCGCCAACAGTATTTGGAACGCCTCTTGCATATCTTTTCGCTTGTTCGAGAACGTTTTCCGGACCTGTGGCAACCTTTTTCGCTTCAACAATTCCCAGGAGTTTTCCTTCCACAAAAAGGGCGTAATCAGCAGGACCTGTTTGAGTGGGGTATTCTTTGACGGCATGTGCTGTTAACGATGAATAATTGTTTACGGCTTTGCTATCAACGATGGTCCAATTCAGAGTTGATGATTGTAACTTCTTGTCGATCCGTATTTTTCTCGTTTTCGCTTCTGATTCACACATCATTCATTCCCTCGTTTGTTCGTTAAGAATGGCCAGTCTTTTTTGATCCTCTTGAGTATTCCATTTTAACACTCACACATAAAAAAGTCCATCTTTTTATATCATTTGGCTTTTTTATTTCGTTTGTATGTTTTAATTCTTTGTAGGCATAGGAGCGATGAAAGGAATGACAAAGAGGTGGTATCCGGTAGAATTTTAAAGTGAGGGTATGTGAAGACTATCTCGGCAGTGAGATAACCTAAGAAGGCTTTTCAGATTTAGCCATCAAATTGGATCGGTTCTATATGAAATATGGGAAACAGTTTTTAAATCACCTGATCAAATAGAAGTTCTCATTCAGTTCAAGCCAACTTCCATCAAAAGAAGATGGAAGGAATCACAATGATGCATAATGAAAAGACTGATGAATAAAACCTTGGATGCAATTTGAATTGTACCCTTAAGGGTCCATATCCTCTAATATGATATAATCCAATTCGTAAAATAACATAAGATAAGATTTCGGTATTTTTCCGAAAAAATTCTTCAGGGAGGCATGCCCGATGAATTATTATACTTCGGTCAATTATTTCACCGAAATTACCACCCAAAAGTGGATACTTAATCATTTAAAACTGGATTATGATTTTCTTTTTAGTGTCATCAAATCGATTGTTATTCATCCTATTGAAGCAAAACAAGAAAAGGTAAAGTATGATCGGAAGAAGAATGGAATGTTTCATTGTCAGAATTCAACAGTGGAAACAATATTAAAATACGGAAAACTTGAAAAGGCATTCCATGAAAAAAGACTCCCTTTGATGACAACCGCAAGTGACAGAGCTGTCCTCAGCTGTGATCATCATGCTCTTTTGTTTGCCGCATTTGTAAGGTATTTGAACATCCCCATTAGAGTCCGAACCGGATATAGTCTGTATATTGTTGAAGGATTAGCTGTTCCACATTGGATCACTGAACGATACGATTGTGAAAATGACAGATGGATTATCATGGATCCTGAAAGAAAGACTAAAAACGTTAACAAATCAGGCTTTTTATTCGCTGCTCAAGCATGGAAAGATCATATTGAGAACGGACGAGACTTTCCATCATACAGTGGTTTTTCTGGAAAACAAGGACTTAAATATGCCCTTTTATGCGATCTCAACTGCCTCTTCAAAAACGAATTGTTATCATATGAATGGCGATTGAAGGAATTCAACCGAAAAAAACCAGAGATTGCGAGAACATCCTATGAACGGTTAAATGATTTTCAAAAAAATACATTCGACAAAGTCACAACATTAATGTTAAATCCTGATAAACATATGGCAGAATTGTGGCAATCATATCAGAAAATTGTAGAACCTATCGATATAGAAAGAAGTGGCTATGGAAAGTATTTCAGCATCCAATAATCAAATAGTTGAAAGCCAAATCCATCAACTGTTCGGTATCAATTCACAAAAAGCAAATGATTAAAAAAAACTAATCATTACACGGCCTTCTTTATCAAGCGAGATTTAACTTGAATCTTTCACTAGCCCTTCTCTAATACGGAGTACTTTCTTTTTTACTGTCTGTTAATTGTCTTATCTTTTTCTCGCTATTGATATAACTGATGATTCAGCTTTTTTTCATAATAATTCTTAGGATCATGATATGTTAATGATAAAATGCCTTTTTTAGGCAATCATCACTCAATAATACTCTCTCGTTTAAGTTGTTGTTTTAGTTTTTTTCGAACCCGTATATTCCAATCGCTGATATTTTTGTTAGGTTGAATACCAAAGAATTCTTTAAGCGGTATCGTTGAACATTTCTGTGTCAGATAGTGATTTAAATTCCTCTTTGTTCTTGAATCATAATCTGAAAGAAGCTCTTCCAATCGCAACTGCAATTTTTCGTTTAAATTCGCTAAAACCTGTATCCACTCTTCTTTATTCTGATTTGATTTGCCGAATAAATGATCTGAAAAATCCTTAAAAAGTTCACCTAATGTACTATTTGAGTATTGTTCCACAATAGATTTGGGTTTATAACCTAATTCAAGCAACCCCGAACACAAAACTTGCCATGGATAGCCGCATTCAGTACAAAAGATTTCAAAAATGCATTTTCCAATATACTTTTCCGCATAGTTCTGTTCCGGTGTTTTATTCCAAAACGTTTCCTGGTCTAAGATGATAGCTTCTAATTCGCTTTCTGATTCATTGTCAAGTATCAATTCGGTAAATTCATAGGTTTTTTCGTTGGGAGTCAATAAGATGTTTTTTGCGATAGTAAAAGACCATGAGCGAAATCCAGATTTGTAAGGTGAATATTGATGAAGATGTGTCACTATTTGATAGATTGTTTTTTCGAGTGCTTCCTCGCTTTTTTGCCTTGCCAAATTTTTATTCCCATAAACTTCATAACTTATGCTGTTCAGATAGTCTAAAAGATAATGATTAAAAAAAGTCCTCAAAAAACGAAACCCGCATTGAGGATCTTTTGAAATGCACTTGATCAAAAATAGTTCTTTTCCAATATCTGCAATCCAGTCTGTTAACTCGATATCTAATGAATAGGCATGATAAAACCTCGACCAGGCAATGTGCCAATATTCTTCTTCAATGCTTTTGAGTTTCAGCTCAAATTTCCTACCGCTGGATTCTTGATTAATGCCTATTGCCGCACGTATTTTGGATTTTGTTTTGTTACGAATCAAATCACTTTTTTGTTTCTTGAACGCTTTAAAAGTTTGAAGTGTGGGATTGATTGTTATGAAATCGAAATCATTCATTTATCTTCCTCCTGTCAACTCAAGTTTATTATACACAATAAATCTTTGAATTATAAAAAGAAATATTAAAATATTAAACGGATTCGCCTATTTAGACCTAACAATTTCTGTGAAATAGTTGAATTTTATCGTAAATGCGTTTTTCTAATAAGATAATTAAGTTACTGTTTTTCTGCAACCTTAATGAATTTACAAAAACAAGCCTTAGTGGCATACTTACCATAATATAACGAGCTTGCAGAAATTTTGCGCTTTTTTAGTAATATATACTGGAAGCTTATTTCCATATATTTAAGGAGGTGTTTCATGAGTAAAAAAAATATTGTCCTGATCTCTCTCACATTTTCTGTTTTAATGATCTTCGTATTGACTAGTTGTACCGGTTCAGGCGGGGTACCACCGATTGTAACCACGAATGCGCAAAACACCGCTGAACTAATTGCTGCTCTTCAAGATGAACTTGCTCAAGTGATCTACCTAACCGGAGATGTTTATGAGGTCTCTGATTTAGAAATCCCAAGCGGGAAAAGACTTGTTGGACCCAACAGTCCGGATTATCCTGAAGAATTATCGCAAAGGGGAACATGCATTTTGATGCCTGCCGCTGATTCTGATTCAGGTGCCCTGGTCCGGATTCATGCCTTTAGCTCGGTGAAAGAAAATATTGCCATCAGCGGACTTAATTTCCAACTCCCTGCTGATTATGAATGGAATAATATTCACAACTTCATGATGATATTCATTCAAGGCAACAGTGCCGATGCCAGCAGTACGCTCTCAAACATCATGGTAAGTGATTGCATCTTTGATTACACAACCGCTCCTGATGCTCCGGAAGGTGTCGAATTATCAACAGCAATAAACATCAACACGTCAGAAGTTACTAAGGCTGAAAATATCAATATTGAACACAATACTTTCAAATTGAAAACTTCCAACACAGATGCCTGCTATGAGGGGATCTTTGTAGTGGGAACTGCTAATGATACAGATAAAGGAATCAAGATTCGTGAGAACACATTCTTTGGCGGACTTGAAAACACTGGAAGAGCACCATCGGCTATCGCCATCAATTCAGCTTGGGAATTATTAAGTGCTGGACGAGACGGTCAAGCCCTGCATGTATCACTCAATAAAAATATTTTTTATGGTAAAGATGAACAAAATCAACCTTTAACTTATGTAGCTTTAGTCAATTTTTTTAAACGGGCTCTGGATTTAACGATTCAAATGAACGAAAATCAATTCGGTACGATCGATGCTCCTCTGATCGCCAACAACGCTAATGATTGTCTACTTTGGTTGGGTTTTGACGATACTTATCCCTCCGGCACGATTCGATTTACCGGGGACTGTAACAACAATGCCTTCACATTGCTTGCTAACCAACATCGGATTTTTGCTGATTTTATGTTACCTGAACAAAATCCTGAAAATTATAATATTCAGTTTGACGGACAGGATATCATAAGTCCGGAGCAATTATCTTCCGCATTCGTACCCGAAAGTCAATACCATTTGATCATCAATACCGTTGAACGGCTCGATCACGCCATGAACGAACCGATTCCTAAGGAAATTTACATCCTGCCAGGCATTTACGATGGTTCTTATGGTTCCCCTAAAAACCATCAATCATTAATCGGACCTCTTTCACCCGATTATCCCCAATCCTTCGCTCAAGGCGAAGCGGTGTTCAGACCGATACCAGGAACTTGCTGCTTTAATATCCTGCATTTTCTAAATGTTGGAGATCTGGAAATAGCAGAAGATTTCCAGAAAGAAAATATACGCTTTAGCGGTTTGACTTTTAGACTTCCTTCGGATTTCAATACAACTGATCGTTTGATGTTTTTTGAAATGGGCGTTTTTTTTGGTGAAGGCGAGGACTCGAAAAGAACTGTTAGAGATCTCCCGAATTGGTATTTAAAGGATTTTTCTATTGATCATTGTTTATTTGATTTAGATGAATGTCCCTTTGATTCCAATGAAATCAGCTGTATTGCGTTTAATTCAGAATATTGTACTTTTGAAGACATCAATCTTTCAGACAATTCTTTTTACTTAAAGACACTTAATGAAGAAACCGGGCGCATCTTTGGGATTGATGGAATTGGAGGTTCTCATAACTCTGAAAATTACTTTAAAATAAACCACAACCTGTTTTCCGGATGTGATCTTGACGTAGATGGCAATTCTCCTATCTGTATCACTTTGTACCCGGATTTTGATATCAATACCGCAGACACCTATTACTTTGAAATTAAAAACAACATCTTTGAGGGAAATAAGGGTTATGGGCGTATTCTTCAAACTCACAATGCCAAAAAGATGCAAATTGATTTTTCAGCCAACCTTTACGGCTCTGAACAAATACCTTTCAGAAACGATATCAACGGAAACGGTGCGATCACTATTTTCTTTCTAAACAACGATAATCCAGTTACTTTCAGCTCTTCTCAAGGTCAAAGCACCTATTTTATTTCAGCACCTGAAGAAGAGGTCGCATTTATTTATGCTGTAAATTATTTTGATGGGACAACACCACCTGAGGAGCTAAAACTGTACTACAATCAAGAACAGGTAACGGCTGAGCAGATGCAGAATGCGCTCTTTGAATTTGTGGAATAAATGTATTATTTATTAAACACAACACCCGCTTATTAACTAGCGGGTGTTTTTTATGTCTGTTCTGACCATTTTCTGCAATCCGATCGTTCCTTTTTATCAAATGTCCATCCAGAAAAGGACTAAGATCCCAATCTTGATGAATTTTGCCTGGGATTTCAAACTAAAACCCTTTTATTGTTGGTGGGAACAAAATACCTGGATTGCCTCACAGACAAACTCCGGCATGTGTTCGTTGGCCTTTCGGAAGTTGACGGCGAACTCCTCGTTGTTTTGATACATCATCCCCAGGCTGGAAAAGATGTGGATATCGCAGGGGAAGATCTTGTTCATCTGCTCATACCATTGTCCGATCAAATTCTGTACTTCATCTGCTTCAGGGCCTTTATCCATGATGGCTTTAACTGCTTCCAGCCATTCTTCAAATTCCTGCTGCATTTTGGTGTAATCGTTATTGTATTCTTTTTTTACCTGCTTGATGGACTGATTCACAATTTCCTCCCCATAGGCTTCCTTCGCCCGCTTCGTATATTCTTTCACCTTTTGTTCGTTGATGGATTCAAAGTAGTCTTGGTCACGCATTTGATTCTCTCCTTTCTGATTTTGAAGTGTTTTGTCGATGAGTGCGACAATTTCCTTCAGTCGTGAGATCTTGTGTTGAATCAATACCTTTTGTCTGTTCAGTGATTTTTCAACCGAGAACTGTGGGTTTTTCATGATCTTTCGAATTTCAGACAGGGAAAAACCCAATTCTTTGAAAAAGAGTATTTGCTGCAATTCCATGATCTTCGCTTCATCGTAGTATCGGTAATGATTGTCACCGACCCGAGACGGCTCCAGTAATCCGATTCTGTGATAATGCTGAAGAGTTCTAACCGAACAGCCTGATACTTTTGCCAATTGACTGACCGTATACACCGATCTTCATCCTCCTGTCAGATGATCATCTTCTGAAGCATTATAAACTATGACGTTGTGTAATAGTCAATATCTCTATTGATTTTTTATAGTCTTTGAGTTTATAATCATATGATGTCAACACTTATTTAAATCACATATGCCATTGCAATATTACAAAACCCACTCAATAGAACTGTAAACCCCTCCCGGCAAGGTCGGAAAAAGAGGGTGAAAATGAGGTGAAAGGTATGTTTGCGAAACGTATGATTTGTTTTTGTAGCCTTGTGATTGCCATTCTGTTGGTTTTTTCAGAGGAAACCATTCCAGCTCTCAATCTCGTTGATTTACAAATTGATCATCAACAAGTTACCCAGATCGAAGTGTTCGAAAAGGAAGGGGTTTTGTTTGTCAATCATATGACTTTCTCTCAAAGCCTTGAGTCAAGGGCACTACCGGTAGTGTATTCTCAAGCCTTTTCCTATGGAATATCGGATTATTGGAATAACACATTCAGCTTGGTGGTTCCCGGTTATCAGCATGCCATTGAAAACGGTGTAGTCACTAAACTGGAGGCACCGGCTTTTGTAACCCAAGAGAAGATGTTGACCCCTTTGTCCTATTTGTGCTCATTTTTCAACGCCTCATATGCCTATGACGGCAAGACATTGGCGATCAGTTTGCACCCATCTGAACAGCCTGAAATCCCTCAGACGATCAGGCAATTCATAGCGGAATTGGAGAAATCAGATTTTATCGTTACTCAGGGAAACATGGCACAGGCCAATCCTTTAGACCTTTTTGCGGCTCGTTTTACCCCCGACTGTAATGGCAACAACGCCGGTAATCCCTATGTACTGATCCAAATTCCCCCTCACCCCGAACAGACCTTCGCAAACAAGTTGCCGTTCACCTACCG
>DAOTHY010000007.1:40493-50494 GCA_035447925.1 Thermotogota bacterium | reverse complement strand
TGGGAATTAGCAGCTAAACTCAACAGCGGAGCTGATTTTTTTACTATTTCCATTCCACCCATTTACTCAGATGTGTTTTATGATGAACAGTATGAATGGCTGCAAAAAAGGCAGGAGATCTTTGAGAAGATACTCACAAAAGAATGGTTTGAAGGATTCACGAGACTATCAAGAAGCGCAAAAAACTTTGATTGCTCTGATATTATCGAGAAAATCAGCGTTCCTACTCTAGTATTGAGCGCTGAAAAAGATATCTTAACCCCCGCCGAACAGATGAATAAAATGGCTTCAAAGATCAAAAACTCAGTCTATTTGCAGATTCCCAACGCTGGGCATGCGGCCTTTTTGGAAAAACAAATGGCTTTTATTATAGCTGTAAAAGGCTTCCTTTCAATATACAAATAACCAGCCAACAATTAAGCCCGCTGATGCGGGCTTTTTTTGAGGTTAGAACGGTTATTATTATGCATTATTCATTCTTTTTTCTTTGAAGATTTTATTTACTAAAGTCCGTATAGCCTCCTGGGTAATGATAGATATACTCAAATCCCAGTTCATTCATCCTTTGTACAGCAGATATGCTTCTACCGCCACTTTGACAGTAAACCAGATAAATGGCATCCTTTTCCATCTTGCTCAAAAGTTCATCAAATTCATCCGAAAGAAAGTTGAGGTTGATGGCACCATCTATATGACCTGCTTCATACTCTGATGGTGTTCTCACGTCCAATATTGTGAGTGGGTTTTCTTCTGTCAAAAGTTCTATAACCTGAGCTTTGATGATGTCAGTCCAATAGCCTGCTTGTGTCTGATCTTCCTGTGTGTCATTTTCAGTATCAAGTGGTTGATACTGTCTTAATTCGCCTTCATAGACAAAAACGTTTTTTAAAGGAGAAGGAACACCCTCCAGAAATGATTGAACCGCTTCATACGTTGCCTCTTGAACAATATAATAATCAAGCGGATTCAACACATCATAAGTTGCTTTGAATTCTTCATATGGATACTGTTTAACGTTAGGGAGTGTTTCCAGTAACAATCTGGCTGTTTCATCATCTGTTATGGGTTTAATAAAAGGTTCTTTTTCTTCTTGATACAAAGGACTGAATGATCGGATTGTTTCTATTAAAAAGGAGCTTTCGTAAAATCCCTGAAGCCGGTTGATTTCATTACCTTCCAGGTTGAAAAACATCAATGTGGGGGTCCTGGAAACTGAAAACTTTTTGTAAAGCATATCATAAGAATAACTATTTGCCTCATCATCGTTGATGGGATACAGACCAAAATAAAATGGAATAGGATTGATATCCACGATGATAAACCTTTGATTTAGAAAATCAGAGACTAGCGGATCTGAAAGGGTCTGTTCCTTTAGCAAAACACAGTCCTGACACCCTTTTATGCTGAACAAAATTAATAGTGGTTTTTCTGTAAGTTGTGAAATCCTATAAGCTTCATTGATTTTGTTATCGATGATATAGGAATCAAAGGAAACGCCAATTGAGGTAAAAAAAATCAATATTCCTGCAATTAATACATTCAATTTTGTAAACTGAGTCATCTTATACTCCTTATTAAGGGTTAACCTTTGTTAATTTGTAGAGATTCACTTCAAATCCCCATTTTCTATAAAATGCCATCACCTGTTCGTTTCCTGAGGAAACATTTAATGAAATTGACTGTACTCCTTCGTCCTCCAACCATTTTATTGAATTACGAATCAGCGTTTCGCCGATGCCCCATTTTCTGAACTGTGAGCTGACAAAAAGGGACTCGATCATCCCTTCACCATCTTCAATAGCTGAAACACAATACCCAACGGGTGTCGCATTGTTTTTTGCCAATAACAGATGCAAGGCTTCCTTTTCCAAAAGTCCCATTTTTCTTTTTTCGAAGGATAAACGCTGCATATGGTTTGTAAAATGGATGGACCTTTCCTGAAGATAACGTCTCAGGTCTTCCCAAAGGGGTTGTATTAAATCGATCTGTTCTGTTGGTAGGATTTCTATGCTTATTTTGTCTTTCATCATCAACCCTCTATGTTATTAATGACATCCATTTTTATTTTGCCGTCTTTCAATTCGATGATTCGATCAGCCATCTGGGCAACTCTCTGATCATGTGTAACCAAAATAAAGGTTGTCTTGAATTCTTTATTGATTTGTCTCAAGAGGTCATAAACGGTTTGAGTATTTTCGGAATCCAAATTACCCGTGGGTTCATCTGCCAAAATTATGGGCGGATTGTTGATTAAAGAGCGTGCTATGGCGGTTCTTTGTTGCTGACCTCCGGAGATATTGGTGGAAGGTTTATCTTTGACTTCTTTTAAGCCCATTTTTTCCATTAAATAATTGGCCCTTTCGATGATCTCTTTCGGTGGATTCATGTTATTCATCCAATAAGGCATTAGGACATTTTCATAAGCGGTAAATTCAGGTAATAAATAATGAAACTGAAAAATAAAACCAATGGTTTGATTTCGGATGGTAGACAGTTCCTTTTGATTCTTTTTTGTGATGTCCAGCCCATTGATGGTTACTGTACCCGATGTAGGATTATCAAGGGCTCCGATGATGTTCAGCAATGTACTTTTACCACTCCCTGATTGGCCGATAATGGCATTAAATGATCCCCGTTCAAATTCGAGATCCAGATCAAACAGTGCTTGTGTTTTCACAACAGTTCCGTATATTTTATTCACTTTTTCTAATTTGAGTACTGAATTATCCATTCCTGATCACCTCAATTGGACTGAGTTTAGCAGATCTTCTACCGGGGATGGTTGCTGAAATTACCGCTGAAGCAACCGCAATAGCCATAGATAACAAGATAAATCCATAATTCACATAAACGGGCACAACAGCAGTCCCATCGGGATTCACAGCGAATGTTGTAAACATCCAAATGAGTCCGATTCCCAATAGGGTTCCAAGAATAGCACCAAATACGCCTAAAATTAGTCCTTCATAAATAAAGATTTGGCCGGCCATTGAATTTTTAATACCCATGGCTTTAAGAATTCCCAATTGTCTTGATTTCTGAACCACACTAATGGCCAGCACACTGGCTATTGCTAATGCCACTGAAATGATAACAAATACTTGTATCATGATGCTGGAAATACTCTGTCCATCCAAAGCACTTAAAAGGTCTTCATTTTCAACTTTCCAGTTGAGTATCTTTATAGACTCACCTTCCAGATTACTTGCCATGCCGCTTGCAATGATGTCTGCTTCAAAGGGTTCCTTTATCTGCATTTCAATAGAAGAGGCGGTATTAGGCTTACTGGTCAGGTTTTGGACGGTTTTAATGTCAGAAATGATCCACGAACGGTTCGCTGTTCCAAGCCCTAATTTGAAGATTCCGGATACTTGTACTATTTTTGGGAAGATCACCACAGGTGGAATGACCACACTGATGGTATCGCCAATCTTCAGAGACAGCTCCTGAGCCATTTCATTACCGATGATGACTTCGTTTTCTTTAGTTGGCAGGTTGCCTTCGACTAAACTTTCATCGAATTGATATATTTTATTAGCCTCTGAGAAATCAAATCCCCTGATAAAAGTGGAATAATCTCTTTTTTCAAGGCGAACGATCCCTGCTGTTTCTGAAACCGGGAATATGCTGGTAATTTGATCGGCATATTCTGAATTTTTGATTTTTTCTACCATGTTCTGCGGGCTGATAATGACATTGTCGTCTCGAGTTGATCGAATTGTAATCTGTGAAGCATTGCCGATTGTTTGATCCACAAGGTTCAGTTGGAGTCCCTGAATCAACAATCCGATAAAAATTTGTACAGAAACGCCTATCGTGATAGCAGAAATAATGAGAAGAGATTGACCCCTGGATTCCTTAAGAAATCGCCATGCTATTTTTAGCGCTAACCGCATATCATTCACCGCCCTCAGTGCTGGTACTCTTTGCATTCATTTTCTCTGAAAAAGAATCGATATCACTGATGTTTTTCAAATAGACATCATAATCGAGTGTTTGAACAAATGCGTTGTTTTTGTTGAATGCCCTTCCGCCAACAACAATTCCGATAGAACGGTCCTTTTTTCTAATGGCTTCTATGATATTTTGAGCTCGGTATAAATTATAAGGGTTGGAAACACTCAGTCCGACGTAATCTGGTTTCTCATAGTCTATTGCCGCTATCAATGTTGTCAGCGGAGTATTTCCGCCTGCAAACACCGATTTGAAACCGTTGAGTTCAAACCAGTCGGAAACAACTCTTAACGGTAAATCGTGATACTCTTCGGAGGGACAAGTCATAATAATCTTTTTGGAGTTATCCGGTTTTTTTTCTTTAAGTAAATACGGATAAATAACTTCAATAACGGTTCTGGTCATGGAGGTTCTTACATGTTCTTTCCAAATACAAAGGGGATCCTCTTGAAATGGACATTCGAAGTCCTCAATGGAAGGAAGTATTCTTTCTCGATACAGTTGTCTCACGGTTATTTCTTTTTTGTTCAGGGATTCAAGTAACAGGTTGATGAGTGTTTCTTTATTGTCTTTGGTAATCAAATCAACAAATTGCTCATGGCTGATCACATTATTTCCCCCTTTCTCTTTATTTATGATGGAATGTCACTTTGTGAAAGCACTCAAACATTACACACTTTATAGACGCATGTTAAATAAATTTAATTACGAATAAGAATGCTATAATATCATCGGCTTTTTGTTATCAGTGAAATGATAATACAGGAATTAAAGGCGAGTTTTCATGAAGCGGGTGAAAAAATATCTTGATAAAAAATAAGTGCGTTGAATTGATTCGGCAGACCGTTGATCGGTTTCATTTTAAAGGCTGTCTCATTGGGATTAGTGGTGGTATTGATTCAGCGGTTGTGGCAGCTCTTTGCTGTGAAGCCGTTGGAAAAGAGAATGTTATGGGATTGCTGTTGCCCGAAAGAGATTCATCCAAAAGGACTCTGAAAGATTCGAGAGCAGTTTGTGAACATTTGGGGATTTCATATAAAACTAAAAATATCAGCCATATCATCAGAAAAACAGGTGCTTATTCATTGAAGCCTCCGACACGATTCATCCCCAAAACCATTCAGGAAAAATACGTCAAATCAAAATGGCAACAATTAGCACACCGGGATACATTTATCGAAGATCTTGAAGGACAAGGAAATCAGGAATTTTTAGATGGCCTAGCTTTTTATCGGATTAAACACCGTATACGCATGTGTATTTTTTATCTCGAAGCAGAAAGAAGAAACTTTGCTGTGATGGGAACGACTAACAAGACGGAATTATTAACTGGCTTTTATGTGAAATGGGGAGATGATTCCACAGACATTGAGCCCATTATGCATTTGTATAAAACACAAGTGTTTGATTTGGCACGCACATTGAAATTACCCGATGTCATCATCGACAAAGCCCCGTCTCCTGATTTATTACCAGGCATCACCGATGAGTTTGCTTTAAAAATGTCTTACATAGATCTGGATAGAATTTTGCTGAAAATGGAAAACGGCGAAATGCTGGAAGGTGAAAGACCGGATCAAATCAATCGGGTGAAGGAGATTCTCATGGCAGCAGAAAAAAGAAAAATCAAAAATATCAATCTTTTGGATGGTGAAGATGATCGTATACACTTTTAAAACTTCTTTAGGTTTTTTTACGATGAATATTCTAAATAATGACCTTTATGGGATCACTTTCTCATCAGAAAAATCCATCATCGAATCAGAACCACCATTAGTCGGTTCGGCAGTATTTGAAACCCTATCAGAGATCGAGTCTCAGATTAAACAATACCTCAATGGTGAGAGAAAAGCATTTTGTTTAAACCGCTATTTGACTTGGCTGTTGGGGGACCATACGAATGATGGTCATGGAACGGTATTTCAGAAAACAGTTTGGCGTGCCTTGCTGACCATTCCTTACGGATCGTTGATTTCATACTCTGATGTTGCGCTTATGATTGGAAAACCAAAGGCCGTTCGAGCAGTGGCAAATGCTATTGCAAATAATCCTTTGTTAATGGTCATTCCATGCCACCGAGTGATTCGAAAAAAAGGTCAACTTGGTGGGTTTTCAGCGGGATTAGAGTTGAAAACAAAATGGATAGAAATGGAAAAAACAGGTGTTTGTCTTGATGGTTTATGAATAAAAAGATGAAAATGGAGCGTTGATATTGATGAAGATCATTCCAATTAAACTCAATAGAACAAAAGCCTTTTTAATAAAAGACACAAAAACGATTCTGGTTGATACCGGAGGTCCTTCTGATTTTGCTTCGTTGACCTATCAATTAGATCTTGCCCTTGAGGAGAATGAAAGGATCGAAACGATTCTCATTACTCATGCGCATTCTGATCATTATGGATGTGCAAAATCCCTTCGGGAAAAAACAGGTGCAAAGGTCCTTATTCATCAGGGAGACTACGAGTGCTTGAAAAACGGCTTCAACTCAGCGTTATTTCCATTCAGCATAACCGGTAAACTGATTTGGTCTTTCATGAAAAAAGATCGAACAAGAGTCGTGGCTCAGGGTTTGGAGGCAGATCGGGTGATCGATTCACAAGAGATGGACTTATCGGAATTCGGTGTAGCCGGGGAAATAGTCCATACTCCAGGCCATACCCCCGGTTCAATTTCTCTGTTTTTGGAAGATAAGACAGCGATAGTTGGTGATCTGATGATGAGTCTTTACATACCCGAAAAGCCTGAAAGACCGTTGTTTGCTTCAAATGTTGAAGAGTGGAAGAAAAGTCTAAAAAGACTGCTTGATTTTGAACCTAAAAAAATTATGGTTACTCATGGGAATTTTTACACCTATCAGGATTTTTATAAATTCGCACAATCTTGTCTGAAAAAATGATTGATGCAAAAGCGCTTAAACCAGGTTGGTCAAACAAAACTTAATCGTTGAAGGTGATGAGATGGAAAATAACAATTGGCATGCAAAAACGATCCAAGAAACGGTCAAACAACTTGACAGTGATTTGGAAAAGGGACTAGATCATTCAGTCATCAATCAAAGACTTGACAAATATGGTAAAAATGAACTGGCTGAAAAAAAGGGAAGAAATCCACTAAAGATTTTTTTGATGCAGTTTACATCAACGATTGTCATTGTATTGTTGATTGCCGCAGTGATAACGGGATTGATTGGAGAAATTCGGGATACCATCGTTATTTCGGTTATTCTTTTAATCAATGCCTTTATTGGCTTTTCCCAGGAATACCGAGCGGAGAAAGCAATGAGCACGCTTAAGAAACTATCTGTTCCCAAAGTGCGTATTAAGCGCTCCGGTTCCGATAAAGTCGTATCATCTACTGAAATCGTACCCGGCGATATGGTTTATCTTGAAACGGGTAACTACGTTCCAGCAGATTTAAGGATTGTTGAATCCCACAATCTCAAAATTCAGGAATCAGCACTTACCGGAGAATCCCAGCCGGTTGAAAAATCATCGGAAGAGGTGTTAGATCAGGATATCGAATTAGCCAGTCGAATAAACATGGCCTATTCTGGAACCGTTGTCAGCTATGGAAGGGCAACAGGTATCGTTGTGAAAACGGGGATGAATACTGAGATTGGGAAAATTGCAACGATGCTTCAGGAGGATTCACAGGGTCAAACTCCTATGCAAAAACGACTTGAAAAGTTAGGTAAAGTTCTGGCGTATGCTTCTCTGGGAATTGTTTTAATCATATTTTTGATGGGTATCATGCGTGGGGAAGATTTAAAACTCATGTTTATGACGGCTGTTTCTTTTGCAGTTGCCGCAGTGCCGGAAGGACTGCCTACGGTGGTGACCATTGCCCTGGCTTTAGGGGCAAGACGGATGCTTAACAGAAATGCGTTAGTCAGAAGACTGATGGCTGTAGAAACATTAGGTTCCGTTAATGTTATTTGTTCGGATAAAACAGGAACCATCACGGAGAATAAAATGAGAGTTACAGTACTAGAACTGGCGGGGAATCGGTTGGATTTCGGAAAAGATGAAGCGGATGATCCAGAGTCACTTCCAGAAGATGATCAAAGCGCCTTAAGCCTGATGCTTTTAGGCGGCATGATGTGTAATGATGCTAAACTGGAGCAAACAAAGAAAGGTGATTATGAAGTGATTGGCGATCCCACTGAAGGGGCTTTGGTATATGCGGCAATGAAAGTGGGGTTTGAAAAAGAAGATTATACAACAACGCTCGAGAGGATTACTGAAATCCCGTTTGATTCAGAGCGAAAAATGATGTCAACGGTACATGATATCCAATTCAATGAGCTGAATGAAAAAAATCCTCGCATTAACAAGTTGTTGAAAATCTTGAAGATTGATCATCATGTGGCTTTTACCAAAGGAGCCGTTGATCAATTGATCAAGCGTTGCAACAAGGTACTTGACGGGGATGAATTGTTAAATATGAATGAGGATTGGAAACAAAAGATATTGAAGGAACATGATCAGTTGGCAAAAAACGGTATGCGGGTTTTGGGGATTGCTTATAAAAACGTAGATGATGAAATTAATGAAGAATACGACTATCAAGAGAATGAGATGACTTTTATTGGTATGTTTGGCATGATGGACCCTGAAAGAGAGGGAGTAAAAGAATCGATTGCGACGGCAAAAGAAGCCGGAATCAGACCAATCATGATTACGGGAGACCATCCGTTAACAGCAGGGTACATCGCTCAAAAATTAAAGATGATAGAAAATAGAGAAGAAGTTATCTTAGGTCGGGAGTTGGATGGAAAAAACGAAAAAGAAATCGATCAAATCGTTCAAACGAAATCGGTTTTTGCAAGAGTCACGCCGGAAAACAAATTAACGATTGTCAAAAGTCTGCAGAAACAAGGCCATATTGTGTCCATGACAGGGGATGGCGTGAATGATGCACCGGCTCTAAAGCGTGCAGACATAGGCTTGGCCATGGGAATAACCGGAACAGATGTTTCTAAGGAAGTTTCGGATATGGTTTTATTGGATGATAATTTTTCAACCATCGTTGCTGCTGTAAAAGAAGGGCGAACCATTTACGACAATATCCAGAAATTCATCAAATACATTTTGGCCTCCAATATGGCTGAAATATGGATCATGCTCTTGGGGCCGTTTTTGGGAGTGCCGTTACCCTTACTTCCACTCCAAATTCTTTGGGTCAATTTAATCAGCGACGGACTTCCTGCGCTTTCTTTATCGGTAGAACCGGCAGAAAAAAACATTATGAAGAGAAAGCCAAATCCCATCAACGGCAATATTATCGGAACAAAATGGATTTATTTGATCCTCACCGGGCTGATTATTGGCCTTTTTGCCATGATTCCCAGCTTAACCTTCAAGTATTCAGGTGTCCAAGAAGGTACCTGGAGAACCATTTTATTCAGTACGTTGGTATTTTCACAGCTGTTTTTCACTTTTTGTATTAGAAGTCGAAAATCAGTTTTTAAACACGGTTCAGGAAATAACCCTTATTTATATGGTGCAGTTGGAGTTAGCTTTTTGCTGCAGCTCATGGTCATATACATGCCTTTTTTCCAGGAGATCTTTGGAACAGTAGCATTGAGTATCTTCGAACTATTCATTTCTGTCGTAGTAGCAAGTGCTATTCTTTGGATCTTTGAAATCATAAAAGTATTCAACAAAAGTTTATGATAGAAAAAATGAATGGCCTTTTCATCCTTATTTTTGGGATTATCATACTCTCAACTGCCGGACCTGTGATCAAACTTTGTGACGAATCGCCTTTAAAGGTTGCATTTTACAGGCTCTTTTTTGGTTTTTTGTTTTTTCTGATGTTTAGCTTTGGCAGAAAAAGCAATAAAAAAGACGGAGTGGCAATGAATGGAATAGACATGATTGTTTTATTCATCTGCGGTATTTCTCTGGGGCTTCATTTTCTGTTATGGATACAGGCATTTTCGTATACCAGTGTTGCAGGAGGAGTCATTCCGATATTAATCCAGCCGGTTTTAGTGAGTTTTCTCAGTATTATCTTTTATAAAGAGTCCTTATCAAAGGCGA
>DAOTHY010000007.1:25366-40393 GCA_035447925.1 Thermotogota bacterium | reverse complement strand
GTTTTAGTGAGTTTTCTCAGTATTATCTTTTATAAAGAGTCCTTATCAAAGGCGATGCTGATACCCCTTGTGATTACAGCTTTTGGGATCATTTTTATGAGTGTCGGAGATTTTAAAACCAATACTCACTTGGGTATTGGTGATCTTTATTCGTCATTGGGGATTGTGATGATTTGTTTTTACCTTGTCGGGGTTAAAAGGTTGCTTGTGAAGATTAACCCGGTCCATTTGAATATCCTTCTTTATATCATCGCCATGACCGTTCTGCTGATCCCGTTTTTCCTTACAAATCAGACCTTTGGGATTGGTTCCGCCAGAGATTTTTTCTTAATCTTTTGGTTGGGTGGAGCTTGTTCATTCCTTGGCTATTTATCGGTCAATGTTGCACTGAAACACTTCAAAGCTCCGGAGGTATCTTTTGCCATTGTGGGTGAACCGATTTTAAGTATTCTTTGGGCTTGGCTGTTTTTAAAAGAGGTCATGAACACCAACCAATGGGTTGGCTTCGCCTTTGGATTATCGGGTTTTATCATTTTTGTCTCGCTTTTAAAACGGGAGCGTCAAATCGTTCAACAATAGCTTGTCTGAAAGGCCAAAAAAGAAACTTATTTTTCAAAAACGGTTTGGCCATTTTTGATAGTTTTGATGATGGTTAAATCTTGATCCATCAAAACAAGATCAGCGGGTTTTCCGATGTCAATGAATCCTGAATCCAAGTTTGAATTCACTGAGGGGTTTTTGGTCAGACATTTTAGAATGTCTTCTAATGGAATCGATAAAATCCGATTGGCATTGATCAAGGCATCATTCAGTTTTAACACAGAACCAGCAAGTGTATGGTCTTTAAGCCTGGCTGAATGTTCATCAACGAAGACTTCAAGTCCACCCAATGAATATTGTCCCGGTTCCAAGCCGGTTGCTTCCATCGCATCGGAGATAAAGATAATTCGATCTGGATTCTTCGTTTTAAAAACCAGTTGAATTGTTTCAGGAGATAAATGAATCAAATCACATATTACTTCCACATAGGCATCAGAAAGAAGACCGGCACCAGATGTTCCTAAATCCCTGTGATGAAGGGGTCTCATGGCGTTAAACAAATGTGTAAAACGACTTGCCCCAGATTGAATGGCTTCAAGGGATCGATGATAATCTGCACAGGTATGCCCAATTGAGACGGTGATGCCATTTGAGGAAAGAAGTTGAATTGTCTCATCGCCCGCTACTTCAGGTGCCAAGGTGATGACCTTTATCAAGTCCTTGTTTTGTAGAATAAAATCAAGTTCTCGATCTTCTGGTGATTTGATATAATCAGGATTTTGAGCCCCTTTCTTTTTTATGTTGATAAACGGTCCTTCCAGATGAATTCCTGCAATGGACGTGATTGGATGTTGTTCTCTGTAGTTTCTAATCAATGCAACAACTTTTCTGATTGCATCAAACGGTAGAGAAAGAGTAGTTGCCAGGACGGTTGTCACCCCTCTGGAATAGAGGAATTTCTCCATTTGGCTTATCCCATTAAAATCAGTATTGGAAAAATCTTCACCCACGCAACCGTGAATATGCGTATCCACAAAACCGGGCATCAAATAATATCTGTCTCTTGAAGGTGGTTCACTTGATTCAATCGCTTCAATCCTTTCCTCGAAAATCACTCTGCTGCTGGGTATGACAACATCAGGCGTGAAGACATTCACATGCTCGATTATCATCTGTGATCACCTCTTTCTCAAAGTAATAACATTATATCATGGATTTGATTTTTTCGGAATTCTCAATGCAAAAGGCGCTCCTATGAAGATATTCATATAGTATGACATGATTCGCCAGATGATTACTGCCCCTGCGATGTTGGTAGGTGAGAAGAAATTTTTAAAGAAAAGATAAAATCCGCCTTCTGCTGCACCACCGGCGCCTGGTACAGGTATAAACGAGATGATTAGAAACAAAATGCCTTGAAAGGAAAAGATTTCAGAAAAGGATATCAAAGCAGGTTCTAACATTCTATAGATACAATATGGAATGGAGAAATAGAAAAAGATTTGAATGGCGGTAAAGGCAAACGCAATCAGCAGTTTGAAAGGTGATTGACCGAGATTTTTCATTGCGGTATGGAATTCCCCAATTTTTTCAATCCATTTATCTTCACAGCTTTTCATCTTTTTTCCAAATTTGAAGGGTGAAACAACAAAAAGAATAAAGTCAAAAATCTTTCTGGTTATAATAGGGCTGAAAGAAAAGATAAAAAGGAAAAATATTACAGCGGAATTGATGATAAAACCAAAAATAGCCAGTATTGAAAAAGAAGGTAAAGAATTCATTTTATCAAAAAAGGTGCACATAATAAACACACCCAAAATGGTGATGGATGTTTGGTAGATGAGAAATCTTGACATTAAAATAGCCGTTGCTTTTGAAACGTCAATACCCAACCGATATAGTCTGATCACTTGCATTGGCTGTCCACCGCTGGCAAAAGGTGTAACGGAATTATAGAACTGTCCGACCATGTTGGTTTCAATGGCCTTTCTTAGTGACAAATTAACACCCGAAATCTTTGCCGTTGTATAAATCGTCAATGATTCCGAAAGCCAAAATATGATCAAGCATAAACCACACAGAGAAAACCAGAAAAAATCGATGTTTTTAAAAACCGAGAGGTTTTCTTTAAAGTCGCCGATGAAGAAAAAACCAATTACAATGATCAATCCAAGAATAACTGTTACCATCAACCATTTATAAGATACCGATTTGCTGTTTTCAGAAGCTATTTCTTTTTGTTGGATATCGACCGTGAGAGTCTCCTTCTCTTTTTTTTCCAAAACCTTCCCTCCAATACTCACGATGTCGATAGGTATTATATCAGAAACATGACCATTCAAATAAATCTGTTTTGAGTCATTGAGGTAACTGCCATGAACTATTTCGCCTATTATTAAAAATAATGTTAAAAAAAGAAAAGCCCTTCTCCCTTTATGGTATAATTATTGAAAATAAATAAAAAGGAGTTAAGGAGGATGAAGTGCGAGTGGATTGTCCAAGAGCCGGATAAAGAAGAAGTTCAAAGACTGGTTCAAAAATATGGTATCCCAGAGCTGCTTGCTACGATATTTGTCAACAACAAATTGGAGCAACGTACGGATATAGCGGAATATCTTCATATGGAAGACGAAAGATTTCATGATCCTTTCCTGCTGAAGGGAATGGAAGATTTTGTCGAGACCTTACTGAAGATTAAGGAAAAAAACGAAACCATAGCCATTTACGGTGATTATGACGTTGACGGAGTCACGTCAACTGCTTTGGTCTTTTCGGTATTAAAAGAGTTGGGATGGAACGTTATTTATTATATTCCAACGCGGTTGGAAGAGGGTTATGGTCTCAGTAAAACTGCTATTATGGAACTTTTCAATCGTAATATTAAAAACATACTGACGGTTGATTGTGGCATTACCTCTATCGAAGAAGTTAAATATGCCAATTTTCTTCAATTTAAAATTATCATTACCGATCATCATGAAGTTCAAGATGAATTACCCGAAGCCTGTGCAATTGTGAATCCAAAGCGTACGGATGATACCTATCCCTTTAAAGGGTTAGCTGGAGTGGGAGTGGCATTTAAATGCATGGATGCTCTGGTAGAAAGATTAGGCCGTCCAATCGATATTGAAAAATATTTGGATTTGGTTTCACTTGGGACTGTAGCAGATATTGTGCCTATGATTGGCGAGAACCGAATGATTGTCAAAAAAGGGATTAAGAACCTAGCTGAAACCAAACATATTGGTTTAAGAAGATTGATGAAGATCTCCGGTATAGATACCGATCATCTTCAAACTCATGATATTG
Source organism: Thermotogota bacterium (assembly GCA_035447925.1). Lineage (GTDB taxonomy): Bacteria > Thermotogota > Thermotogae > MWEM01 > MWEM01 > JASUTC01. Next base: position 36,544 of record DAOTHY010000007.1, on the reverse strand, counting down.
GTTTTAAGATTGCTCCTAAATTAAACGCAGTTGGTAGGTTAGGCAGTGCTGAAACGGCTCTAAAACTTCTATTAACAGAAGATGAGGTAGAAGCCAGGGAATTATCCAATTTTTTAATGGAACAGAATAGTAAAAGGCAATACATTGAAAACCAAATTTATACCGAAGCCATTAATCTGATTCAGAACAATCCGGTTATTGCTGAAGCGCCCGTTTTAGTCTTGGCAAAAAAGGATTGGCATCCGGGAGTAATCGGAATCGTATCTTCGAGATTAACCGCAAAATTTTACAAACCCACACTCATGATTTCCATTGATGAAGCAGGAGTTGGTAGAGGATCAGCAAGGAGTATAGACCAGGTGAATATAATGGACTTATTTTCTTCTGTTGCCTCTAATTTTGAGGAGTTTGGTGGTCATCCTATGGCGGCTGGTTTCACGATCAGCAAAGAAAATATCGAACGATTGCGTGAGGATCTAACCTTTCAATTTTATAAACTGTACGGGAGTGATTCATTTACTTCGAAGATTTACATTGATGCCCAATTGGAGATTGGTGAAATTACAGATGAATTATTGGAGAAGCTTGAATGGCTAAGACCTTACGGACAATCCAATCATGAACCTGTTTTTTATATGAAAAACCTTTCCGTTGATAAACTAAAATTGATGGGCTCAAGAAATCAGCATATTCGCATGATTTTAAAACAGGGTAAACACTTTGTTGATGCCATCGGATTTAACATGGCAACTAAGATTGACGAATTTCGATATATTCGCCCCAATTTGCTCAAATGCGATTTGGTTGGCAATATCAAAACCATTTGGCACTATAAGACAAAACATATTCAAATCTTCATCAAAGACATCAATTACTTTATCGATCCTACCTATAAAAATGAAGAATCGGATAAAAACTTTGTTTTTGATTTGATCAATAATTGGGAATCTCAGAATAACGTCCACAAAGAGCAGGATATTTACCTATTGAAAAAAGAATTGGATCACAAGCTTTTGACAAAATATCCGGCTTTTCTAAAAGTTCTGGAAAACCGTAATGGGATAACGGGATTATTTTCTTCATTGAAAGCACAGGAACTCATGCTTTTTTCAAAAATGGCTAGATGTGAAGAAGAAAAAGCAAAACTGGTTATTGTTTTGCCTTCCAATATGTTCTTATCTTCTCGATTAAAAACTATCATGAGGTACGATGCATTATCCACGCAAGTTGTTGTTAATCCCAATCAACCCTTTACAGAAACAACCCTTTTTACAACGGTTCCCTTTCTTTTAAAATATTTTGATCGATTTTCCGATATTAAGGATTTTATCTTTTTAGATCTGGAATATCTCCTACCAGAAGAGATAAAAACCAGAAAACTGCTTCAACACTTAAGCCATATTGTGGCTTCTTCGGAGAATTGTAACGTTATGATCTTGTCCGGTATCCTTTCAGATAGTGAAAAAGGATTGTTGAAAGAACTCTTTAAGTTTGATAAAATACTGATTGAACATCTCAAAAGACACAAGAAAGGGCTGGTTGATCGGCGAGATCATCCCGAACCAATAAAATATATCCAACAGCTGGTTCAAAATAGTGATTTTACGGCGGTCTTTGTCAATTCAGCCGATAAAACCGTCCATTTGACCCGTTTGTTGGGAACGGTGCTATCTGATAATTTCCATAATGGAGAAGTGGTTTTTTACAATTCTTCATTAAAATCATTTCAAAGATCCAAGATTGAAGAATTAATCTCAGTTTCCAAGGTGAAACTGTTTATCACAACCTATGAAATCAGTGGCACGATGACATTCCCTAAAAATTCAAATATTTGTTTATTGGATCCGCCTATTAACCCTATTGACATCCTTTCAATATCCAATCCAGTTGAAAAAAAAGGGTCCGCTCCTATTTTTCATTTATTGTACAATAACTCGGATGTTACAGAACAGATCCAAAACCAATTTGACTTTCTTCCTGATAAGGATGATATAATATCATTGATCGAACTAGGCTGTTCGAATGGGCTGAAAAAGTTGGACCATCTTAAAAAAGCTGGTTTTGAAAAACTTGCTATAAATGAAAAAAAGTGGGGATTAATTTTATCTGTTTTGGAAGAGATAGGAATGGCTAACGAACAGCAAATCAAAAATAAAGATTGTTCGGATCTGGTCGAAAGATTAAACAGCTCCACTTATATGTTAGAATCAATCATCGACAAAACCGTTATCGATGATTATTTGAAGTATTTTGTTGGAAAAAGCGGTAGAAAGGTTCTCAGTTTGATTGATTATCCTTTATTACCTTTTTTGAAATAAACGGAGGTGTTAGGTTCCCTATTGCAAACTAAATTTATAGCTGCTGATGAACTCAATTCTTTGATGATATTTGTGGATTATACCGAGATGACTAAGGCTTTTGATTTAATCAAAAAGAATGGCTATTTTGCTAAGATCATACAAACCCCAAAGGAGATTTTTTCCGCTTCTTCGTTATCGATAGCGGTCAAAAACACAGACTTGGAGAATATTCAAAAGCAATTCGAACTCGAGTCTGTAAAGCCCTTGAAAAGTATCGTGTTAAAACGGTGCGCTTTGGACTATTTGTTTAGGTCTTTTTGAAACGACTGTTTATGGAAGTTCTTTCTTTCGATTATGGTGATAAGCGAATCGGATATGCAGTTGCTTCTAAGAAAATGAAATTGGCTTTTGCAAAAGGCTTTATCATAAATGATCAATCGTTGGGGCTATCGATAAAAGAGTTGATATATCGCTATCAACCGGAAGAAATTGTGGTGGGATTACCGTTGAGAAAGGATATGACTTTTACGCCGGCAACCGATAAAGCTCTTCAGTTCTCAAAGTTTTTGTTTGACTTGACCGAATTAGAGGTTTTTCTGGTGGATGAAAGGTATTCAACGGTTTATTCACAGCAAGCACTTCGTTATGCCGGGCATTCAACAAAGGACTCAAAGGGTATTATCGATTCGGAAAGTGCAAAAAGTATCGCTGAAACCTTTATACATTCCCCCGCATGGGCATTTCGATTCAATCTGGATATTTTAACCGAAGATGCAATAACATCTTGTTTTCAAAAAAGTGATTCGCAAGCCCTCTATTTGATGGGGGGGGTGAATGTGTTTGAATTCGGTAAAAAATATCAGGGAACTTTTCATATATTTGAATTAAATCCATATATCTTTTCTATTCAAAGACAATCAGAAAGGCCTTTGAATATCAGTAGCTATCAATTTGCTTTTTCAGTTCCTGATGGTTATTTTTTGTGTAAACCGTGTGCTCATGGCTCAATTGGATAGAGTATTGGACTCCGGATCCAAAGGTTGCGGGTTCAAATCCCGCTGAGCACACCATTTATTATCAAGAAGATGGAGGGATAGTCATGGTGCTTATCATGAGTGTTTTTGAATCTGAATTAGAACCAATAACGGAAACAATGGTTACTTTTGAGACAAAAACTCTTTTTGATCGAGAAACGAAAAGAGGGTTATTGGGAAGAAATGAAATAGTGACTTGTGCAGGTATTTTTGGGAAAGTTGAATCCGCTTTTATCACACAAAAACTCATAGACGATTACACCATCAATAATGTTTTCTTGGTTTCAGGAGCCGGAGCCTTAACCGATGAATTGCAGATTGGTGATGTGGTCATCGGCGAGGCGTATCATGAATATGATAAACGACTTAAAGAAAATGAACCGAATCCTGCCATCAGAGGTGATTTAGAAACTCTTTCAAGTATTAAAAATCAATTTCCGGGAGTGAAACGAGGAAAAATAATTTCCGGTGATCAAATCGTTTCAGAAAAGCTATTTCGAGATGAATTATATAATCGATACAGGGCTTTGGCATTAGATATGGATTCAGCGGTTATGGCAAAGGTAGCGCATGTTAATGGGTGCAAATTTTTAGCTTTGAAGATCATATTAGACAAATCTGATGAACGAACAAGTGATGATTTCAACAAGAATTTTTCTGAATACAACACAGTCCCTGCAACAATACTTTGTGAATTTCTTAAAAATCAATTCGTTGCCGGTTAAGCGTCATTGACTCTCTCCTTCAATGAGAAAGTCAAAAATCTTTCTGGCGACTGGGGCGGCGTTTTGTCCACCATAGCCCCCATTTTCGATCAGCACCAAAACAGCGTATTCGGGTACATCTAAAGGATAGAAACCTCCAAAAAAAGCATGATATTCCCCTTCAATACCCGTTTCAGCGGTGCCTGTTTTTCCAGCCAACTTGTTTTTGTAGGCGGCATCGCTGAAAGATGCAAAGGCGGTTCCATTCCGTTGGGAAACAACTGCGTTCATTGCCATTTTTAAATAGGTCCAATGGGATTTTGGCAAAGTCAAATATTGTTTTGGAAATGAGAAAGGATTTGCGGTGATGTATGATTGCTGCTTTTTCCCCTCTAAACTGATCAGTTCGAATAATTTCAACATCTGGAGAGGTGTCAATCGAACGTACCCCTGACCGATGGATGATAGAACCGTATCTCCAAGATACCAATTATCTCCTATGTTATTCTCTTTCCAAGAGGTTGAAGGATATACACCTTGTTTCTCTTCCGGCAGATTGATTTGACTCTTGTTGGTTAATCCTACAGTATCACTGATATTTTTGAAATAATCGATTCCCAACTCAAGGCCCTTTTTGTAAAAATAAACGTTACACGACTCTTTTATGGCGTCATACAGCGTGACTGTTCCGTGTCCGGTACTCACCCAGTCGTGATATTTATATTCTTTTGATCCGTCATTCGAATAAAGGGAGAATGTTCCTTTGCAAAATAATCTTTCAGTAACTGCTTCGGATACCGATATTTGATTATCTGATAAAATAGACAATGCCATAAACGGTTTAATCAAACTCCCCGGATTATAAGTGGAAGAAATAGCCCGGTTGATAAAATAGTTGTCTTCTGTCTCCATCATCATTTGCCATTCTTCTTCAATAATAGGTTTTGTCATTTTTGAACTTTCATAAAAAGGAGTGGAGACCATGGCCAATAATTCACCAGTTACCGGTGAAGAAACCAAAATAACTGAAGGTTTGTTGAGGGCTTTGGCTAATTCTTCAACATATTTTTGCAAGGCATAATCGATTGACAGATATATATTTTGCCCTTTTTGGGGTTTTCTTACCGTCTGTTTTTTTAATTGGCGGGTGACCGAATCGATTTCAATTTGACTAATCCCGATAATCCCCTTCAGGTTTTCATTTAAAGTCTTTTCCACACCGGCTACACCGTTTAACTCACCGTCTACATAGCCTATAATATGAGATGTTGAACCTGAAAAAGGGTAAATTCTTTCAAAATCATATGTTAATGAAATATTGGGATTGACTACGGAAATATCCGGTCGAATTGGGATATCTTTGTTTCCATTGATGGCATCATTCACATTCAGTTCTGAAATTCCGGTAATCTCAACAATGTCCTCAATCAACGATTGCCTGGACTGACCGTATAAGCCTTTAATACTTTCAGACAGATCGATATAGCGGTTAACTTTTGTGTAAGCTAACAGTAAACCCGTCCGATCGTAAATATTGCCCCTGTATGCTGGAATCTCTTCTCTTTTCAATCGCATGGAATCGAAAAACTTTGAGTATTCTTCGGATTGGTTGAACTGCAAATCATACGTCCTGTAAATGATGATCGAAAAGACTAAAAGAAGGATAATCCAAAGCAGGATTATCCTTCGACTATGGCTTTTTTTTGGAGCTTGTTGATCGTTTATATTTTTAACACCACTTTTCCACATTTGCCTTCTTCCATTTTATCAAAACCTATTTGCCAATCATCAAAAGGAATAACATCAGTAATAATTTTGTCTAAATCTATTTTCTTTGTGTTTAATAGGCTGGATAACTTATACCAGGTTTCAAACATCTTTCTGCCTGTAATACCATACATGGTAATGTTTTTAAAGATACCAGCGTTAATATCCAAGCTCACATTTTTATCAAATAATCCCAAAATAGAAATATGTCCACCTGGGATAACAGTCTTTAATCCAAGGTTGAAGGCACTTTCGTTTCCGGACATTTCCAAAACACAGTCAACACCTTCATGATGCGTTATTTCCATGATGCGTGCATATGCGTCTTCTTTTGCCGGGTTGACTAAGTAATCGGCGCCATTCTTTTTTGCCAAATCCAGTCTAAAATCCTTGACTTCACTGACGATGATCGGGCCACCACCCAATGCTTTTGCAACCTGAACTGCCATCACACCGATGGGACCGGCGCCGGTTATCAAGACACTTTTGCCAGAGACATCGCCGCTTGTAACTGTGAAGACTGCGTTTCCAAGAGGCTCTTGAACAGAAGCCATGTATTCCGGTAATGATGAATCATTTTTCCACAGAACCACTTCAGGTACTCTTGCGTATTCAGCAAATATGCCATCTCGGTCAACACCGAGGATTTCCATATCCATACAAATGTGCATATTTCCGGTGCGACACATTTTACATCGGGTACAAGGAATATGCGTTTCCGCTGAAACAAAATCTCCTTCTTTAACTAATTTTACGTTTTTACCGACTTTAACGACTTCGCCTGAGAATTCATGTCCGCCAATTTGCGGGGTTTTAATCCGATTTTGAGCCCATTCATTCCATTGGTAAATATGAAGGTCCGTTCCGCATATTGAGGCATATTTAACCTTTATTAAAACCTCGTCGTCTTTTAGTTCCTCTGGGATCGGCACTTCTTTCATTGTGAATCCTCTTTCTGGTTTTTCTTTGACTAATGCCTTCATTCGTTTCATTTTGTACATCCTCCCGTGCTTTTAATAAGGCTCTTTTTTTAAAAATATTTCTTTCTTTAGCCTGTCTCATCACTTTTATTTTTTCCCTGGTAAAGGGTTCAATTCCGGTATAGAAAATGGTTGTTGATAGGGTGGAAGGAGTTGGAGTAAAGATTTGTACAGGCTGTTCTTTTTTCTTGAAAAACCTGGTGATATTTTCGACAAGCTCCAAATTTTCATATTCTCCTTCTCCAGGATGACCTACCATCAGATAGGCGGTAATAAATTGCTGTTTGTTATTTTGTCGACAAAGCCGATTAAAATCTTTAAAAATGGCTTCAAAAGATTCTTTTGTGTTTTTCCCCATTGTTTTAAGTACGGGCTTTGAAAAATGTTCCGGTGCTAATTTCAAATAGCCGCTGGTGTGTTCCAAAGTCAATATTTTTAGAAACAGCTTACCGTTTTTCTCGTCTGAATAAATCAAGTCCGGTCGAATTCCTGAAGAAATAAATACATGCTTTACGCCTTTAACGTTTGATACAGCTTGTAACAAACTCAAGTAATTCTCATGATTTGGTTTAAGGCTTGGACAGACGACTGGATACAGACATCTTTTATTTTCGCAGGGACCCCATCTGATTTTCCTTTGGCATTCATACCCGTACATGTTAGCTGTAGGTCCTCCTAAGTCGCTGATGGTTCCTTTAAACGACTCCATTTGTGTGAGTAGCTCAACTTCTTTTACTATTGATTCAGGGGATCTTGATTGAACCATTCGTCCTTGATGAAGGGCGATGGCACAAAAATTGCACTCTCCATAGCACCCTCGATGTGTGACGATGGATGTTTGAACTGCGTCCAAAGCCGGTAATCTCATTTGTCTTTTGAGGTTGGGATGGATTGATTTTGTATAGGGAAGTGCATAGATATGGTCCATTTCTTCTGGTGTCAGAGGTCTGGATGATGGATTCTGTACAACAAATCTGTTCCCGTCTTGTTGGTATAACCCATGTTGATTGGAGGTTGTATTAGCCGAATAAAATTGTTCATAAGCATGAGTATAAGCTATTTTATCACTTTCAATCGAATCGAAAGGATCTAAAGGCTTGTAGAGTTCAGGAATTTCCTCCTGGTGAGTGGTGTAAAAGGCCGTACCTTCAAGATATTTGATTTTTTGAAGGGGCACGCCACGCTTCAGAAGGTGAATCAAGCTGGTTAAAGTTAATTCAGCCATGCCAAAAATCAAAAGATCTGCTTTAGAATCTAATAAAATGGAATGTCTGACTTTATTTTGCCACCAATCATAATGACCAAAGCGCCTGAGGCTTGCTTCCAAACCGCCAATAACAATCGGTGTCTGTTTAAAACATGATTTTACCCAATTTGAATAGACAATGACGGCCCGGTTTGGTCTTTTCTGAGGTTCATATGAATAAGAATCTGTTTTTCTTGGCTTTCCGGAAGCAGTGTAATTCGAAACCATGGAATCCAGATTTCCTGAACTGATACCGAAAAAATACTTAGGGGGGGGGAATAGGGAAATATCGTCGGGAGTCATGGGTTGCGAAAGAACCAAAACCTTCATCCCCAGATTTTCTAGCAATCTTGCAACAATGGCTATACCAAAAGATGGGTGGTCAACATAGATATCTCCAGTGATAAGGGTTATATCAGGACATTGCCAGCCGGTCTTTTTAAATGATTCTAAATCCACCGGAATTGAAAATTCACTGCTTGTCATTACCCACCTCGGATGGTGTGTAATATTCCTTCTCTTTTTCAAGGATTTTCTTTAGTTTTTTTCTGCATCTGAGTAGTTTTGTTCCGACGGTTCCAATTGGAATTCCCATTTCATCAGATATTTCTTTGTATTTCATTCCCTCAGCTGATAACAAAAGCATCTCTCGACAGTCTGGTGGGAGTCTTTGCAGAATCTTTTTATATTCTTCAATCTTCATTTCTTCGATGGCCAATTCAAGGGGATCATCAGATTTTTCGTTTTCAGTGATCTCCAAAAAGGTATTATCTCCTTCGCTTCCCATATCGGCATCCAATGCGACAGTATTTGAATCGGCTCTTTTCTTAGCATTTCTCTGGCGATGCATGTCGATGGAAATATGCGCAGCGGTAGTCGCTAAAAAGGCTTTCAAATTATTGACTTTGGTTAAATCCTCAAAAGCCATTCTTAAAAAAGTTTCTTGGACAATATCATCTGCGGAATCTCGAAAATCAGGATATTTATACGCAACAACAGCTTTCAGATATTTACCATATCTGTTGTATATCTCTTCCCAGAACTTTTTTTCTCCAATCTTGGCTCTTTTTTCGATGAGTTCTTTATCATCCAGATTGTGTATTCTTTTTCCTATTGTTATGGGCATATCAGCACCCTTTTCGAATAAATGTCTTGTGTTTCCACAAATATATTGTACCATATTATGGGCATTAGGATGGAGAATGCATAAGGAAATTTGTTAAATATAACTTTATAAGTTACAAATGGGGATTCCATCATCTTCATTTTGACTACTATCCGATCATACTATTATCGCAGGAACATTATTGATAAAATTCAATTTCAGTTTCAATCTGTATACCGGTTTTTTGAGCAATTTTTTCTCTGATGAATTCAATCAGCTTTTTGACATCCAAAGCTGTTGCATTGCCCTTATTGACAATAAAACCGGCATGCTTGGAAGAAATACAGGCTCCTCCCACACAAAAACCTTTCAATCCCAATTTGTCTATTTCTAAAGCCGGATAAAAATCGGAAGATGGTTTTTTGAACACACTGCCTGCTGAAGGATAATCAAGGGGTTGTTTTTGTGATCTCTTCATTTCAAAATCTTTCATTTCATTCATGATGGTTTCTTTGTTTGCATATTCCAATTGAAATCGTGCAGAAAGTATAATTTGTGTATGATCCATAAAGCGGCTTTTTCGATAGGCAAAATGACAGCTGTCTCGGTCATAAGTGATGATTTTTTTCTTTTGCAAGTCGTAAACGTTGACATCTACCAATTGATCTGCTATCTCAAAACCATATGCCCCGGCGTTCATGTAAATTGCTCCACCTATTGTTCCGGGAATTCCGCTAAGTCCCTGAACACCTGCTAAATTCTTTTGAGCACACAGATAACAAAAACTTCGAAGAGGATATCCGGCTTGAATTTCTACAATATTTGAATGAACAGCACTTCTTGTCAAAGACAAAGTACTGACTGCATAGGCAGTACTCATTTCATCTGCAAACAATATGTTTGAAGCTCTCCCGAATAGTATAAATCGGATATGGTTTTCATCAAGATAATCGAAAAGCTGAATGAGTTGACTGATTTGATTGGGTAAGAAAAGGAATCTCACCTTACCGCCTATTTTAAATGTGCTTAAAGCTTTCAGGGAGGTGTTTTCTAATATTTTGATTCCAATAGGGATGGATAAAGGAGTTTTCATCATCTGTTTAGGTATTGAAATCGTTTACCTTGATAGGTATTGCTTTCTTGCATGCGCTTTTCTATTTGATGGATAATTTCTATTTTTGGCAATCCCCAATTTCCCTGTGCGTTCTCTTTAGGCGGCTCAGAGCACAATCGATGAATAACAATACGGGGGTCAAGATGTTCAAGGAAGGCGATTTCCCTTTCTGCAAATTCATCGAAAGAAAGTAATTGGTATTGTCCGTTATTAACCCTTCTTTCCAATTCAGTTCCTTTTACAACGTATAAAGAATGGAGTTTTACCCCTTCTACTCCAAGGGCACTAATGATTTGCGCCGCTTCGACCACATCTTCAAGGGTATCCTGAGGAAGATCGATTATCATATGTGCTAGGCTGTCAATTCCTCTTTTTTTTGTCCGAATAACTGCATCGATAAAATCAGCAACGTTGTGGCCTCTGTTTAAATCTGCCAAAGTATGTCGATTAACTGATTGCAATCCGTATTCAATGATTAAATCAACTCTATTCTGATAACTGTTGATCAGATCGAGTTTTTCTTCTTCTACGCAATCAGGTCTTGTAGAAATATCCAAAATTCGAATGCGTTCATCAACAAACAAAGAATCAAAAATTTCTTTTAAACGATCAATCGATGCGTAGGTGTTGGTATAGGACTGAAGGTAAATGGCAAATAGAATGTCTTTCCCATATTTATCCTCAGCTTTAGCGATCATTCTTTCAATTTGTTCTCCAACAGGCATGCCCGGAGATTCAGCTGCAAATCCGCTGCCTGTAGGATCACAAAAAATACACCCGGAAAGTCCTTTTCTCGGCGAACGGTTTGGGCAACCCAAGCCTGTTGATACAGGTATTCTTTGCACACGTTTACCGTATTTCTGTTTCCAAAACTGATTCAATTTGTTATATATCATCAAATATCGATCACGCTTTCATTAATGACATC
>DAOTHY010000007.1:5118-25266 GCA_035447925.1 Thermotogota bacterium | reverse complement strand
ACATTGCTGAATTCCAATTGGACAGGTGTATATCCCGAAAGTCTCAGGTCTACAAATTTTGAAACCGAGAACCCTTCTTTTTCGGGAACTTCTGAACACGATGTGAATAAAAAAACGGACAGAAATAAAAACAGGATCGGAAGAACGAGCCGATTAGATCTTGCAGTTATCTTCTTCATTCAATCACCTTCTGACTTATTTGTTCAAATTAGATGGTTTCTTGAAAATACTTCACCATTCTTAAGAAAATCAGATTTCGTCTAAGATAAAGATGGACCAATTTTCCATCAGATACCGTTGTTTTTTCAAATCTTTTTGGGTTTTCCAAGAATATTCAAATTTATCCTTTTCGTTAATGCCATAAAAATCAACTTTTACTTTATATGCTAATCCCAAATGAACCTGCCCCACATCAGTTGTCTGATCATAGATTAAACCTAAGAACTCCGGCTCATCTTTAATCAAGACATTGACTTCCTCTGCTATTTCTCTTTCCATGCCCTTTTTAAAAGCTTGTAAAGGGCTTTCTGAATCTTGTCGATTAACATGCCCACCTACACCTATGCTCAACTTATTGTGTAATCTTTTTTCGCTCTGGGTTTCCAGCCTTTTTAAGGTTAATATTTCATCGGAATCATTATACATGGCGATATATGGGATAATTTGTTTAAAGGCCGGATCATGTTCGACGATATCCCTCGGTTTAAAAAAACCGTGTTCACTTATCAGCTGTAATACCAGGCTATGGTTTATTTTAATCAGTCCGGGTTCGTAAACGAGTAAATCTTTGACAGACTTGTCTTCAACTACTAATATCTCTTCATGCATAAGCTCATCCTTTAATCTTCTTTTTTATTGAAAAACTGCATTTCCAAAACCACACCTTTATCAACTTCAGAAACGATTACCATCTTATCGGAGTATCGTTGTATATTGGGTAGTCCCATACCTGCTCCAAAGCCCATTTCTCGGATCTGATCTGTTGCGGTTGAAAAACCCTCTGTCATAGCAACTTCTACGTCCGAAATACCCTTTCCATGATCTTCTATTCGAATTCGAATATAATCGTCATGAACAAAACAGTAAATGGTGCCGGAACTGCCTGAATGGATCACAACGTTCGTTTCAGCTTCATAAGTTGCGATGGCAATCTTTCTGACTAAATCTTCCATAATCATTCGTTTCTTTAAAAGGTAATCCTTTAGTCTGGCTGCTCCGATGCCTGATAAACTCACATCAGTATAATCAATGGGAAATACAAAATCCGCACCTGGTTTATTGATCTCTTCACCGGTAATTAAGGAGCGATTTAGCGCATCCCCATCCAATACATCTGTCATTCTTTTATCTCTGACGTACAATACCCTGAATTCTTCCAAAATACTTCGCAAAATATCCTCTTTGGTAATAATGCCAAGCAGTTTGTTATCTGAATCCACAACCGGGAATCTTCCAAACCCATGTCTCGTAAATTGCTCAAATATTTTTGGGAGAGTGGCGTCCGGTGAAATGACTTTTAATTTTTTACTCATATGCTTTTTGACAGGTTGTAAAATCTCTCTATTTTCAAGCGCTTTGATGATATCTTCGATACTAACCAATCCCACCAGTTTTCCATCATCCAAAACCGGTAACCCGGAAATTTTTTTCAATCTCATGAGTTCTTTCGCCTGTTCCATGGTTCGATCTGATGAGATGGATATGACGTTAGGGATCATGATATCCTTTGCCAATAGATCCTTAAACAACACCTGCATTTGGTCGATTAACTTATCAACAGTGGCTTTCAATTCAAATCCCCCCTTAAATCGACCTTCATAAACTTTTTATGTCTTTCATCTTTTTTTCGTACAACTTGCCACAGGCAACGTACATGGGCTGAGGTGAATGCAGCAAGGGAATGCCAAACAATTTAGCTGCTTCAATGGTGGATTCGGGTATCTGCTTTTTTCTGACGATAACAACTGCACCAATTCCCACAATACTTGCAGTTCTAACCACTTGGGCTGTATTCAACCCGGTGATTAAAAGCATTCCCGGTTTTGCAAAAGCGAGCACATCACTCATCATATCCGCTGCTCCTGCTCTTTCTATTTCCAAATCATCCTTTTTTTCTTCACCGGCTACAATTAACGCTTCAAGTGTTTCTGCAATTTCTCCCAGTTTCAAATCTAATCACTCTCCTGTTTTATCGATTAACAGATCGCCTTTGTAATAATAGTTGATAAATGATTCAAAGGTCCATGGACATTTTTCTTCAAATATCTTTGCGATAATTTTAGCATATTCACGAATTTCGTATTGAGCATGAGAATCGGCACGTAAATTCAAAAAATTCATGAGACTTCGCAGATTAATCGTCCAATACCATTGAGTATAAATATTTAATGGGAGCACCATTCTTGCCATCTCCCTTGCGACCCCTTGGCCAAGCAGATCCTCATATGCTCGGTAAGATGATTCAGTTTGCTTTTTTATGATATCAATAGATGCAGATTCTTCAACTGGATCAAAACCAAATAAACTCCCTTGACGATTGAAATGATCTTGTTGTCGCATTTTGTCTGGATAATAAAATTCATCTTGGATCACCGAATAACGGCCTGATATCTCATTAAAACTTGAAATTCTGTGACGGAACCATTGTCGAGCGACAAACATGGGAGCTTTTATCCGAAAAGTAAAAACGATATGTTCAAATGGGCTTTCGTGACCATTCTCCATTAGATAATCTATCAGTTTTCTGTCCCTTTCTTCATTTGATAATCCCTTTTGAAATGAAACTCTGGCAGCCTCAACAGCTCTTAAATCGGATCCCATAAAATCTACTAGCTCAACATATCCTTTGTCCAGTACCTCATTTATTACTTTCATCTTTCAACTCCCCATCGGGAGATCGGTAACTCCCGATTGATTTCATGTTGTTGGATATAATCCTCCATGATCCTGATGCCTCTTTTAGATTTTTCTGTTCTGCGGTTCTTTTTGGGTACTTTGTTAATCAGTTCAGGTAATAATCCAAAGTTAGCGTACATTGGCTTCATGTCCTCAGCAGTCGTACAATAATTGAAAAGGCCACCCAACATGGTTTCCTCTGGAAAGGTCAACTGGCTCCAACCCATTAGCCTTCTATAAATGGTCATACCAACGAAGTATCCGGAAGCAATAGATTCCACATATCCTTCGACTCCCGTTATTTGTCCGGCGAAAAACAGATTTTTGTTACCCTTCCAAGAAAAATCAGATTCTAGAAGAGCCGGACTATTAATATAAGCGTTTTTGTGCATAACCCCGTAACGGAAAACCTCAACTTGTTCCAAACCCGGGATCATGCGTATAATTCTTTTCTGTTCAGGCCATTTCATCCGTGTCTGAAAACCAACCAAATTATACATGGTTCCCGCCTGATTTTCTTTTCTGAGCTGAACAACCGAATAGGGTTCTTTCCCTGTTTTTGGGTCCACGATGCCTACTGGTTTAAGCGGCCCGTATCTCATTGCGTCCATACCGCTTTTGGCGATTTCCTCAATGGGTTGACATCGATCGAACAGATGCTTTTTTTCAAAGTCCTCCACTGGTAAAACTTGAGCATTGACTAATGCTTCTCGAAATAATTCATATTCATCTTGATTCATCGGACAATTTAGATAATCACCGGGTTTGAAATTGTTTTGTTCATCAAATTGATCATAACGGTCAGCTGAAAAAACAGTATTAAGATCGATACCATCTGAATCGATAATGGGAGAAACCGCATCAAAAAAGAACAACCCCTTTTGATTGAACAAGTCTTGTAACGTATTCAGTAATGGACTTGATGTCATAGGACCCGTTGCTATAACAACGAAATCATTTTCCAAATCAAATTCCTCAAAATCTTTAACTTCTTCTCGGATGACTTCAACCTTATCTTGGAGTATATCACTTATCGATTGTGAAAACAGATTTCTATCTACTGCTAATGCTTTGCCGGCATTTACCCGGCATTCTTTTGCTATTTGTAATGACCTCGATTCGAGTAAAGACAACTCAAGCTTCATCATACCTGAGGCATTTTCCAACATTTGGGATTTCAAGGAGTTTGAGCAAACCAATTCAGAAAATAAGCCGGTCTGATGTACAGGTGTCATTCTGGTGGGCCTCATTTCGAAAAGTTTTACATCAACACCTCGTTCGGCTAAATAGAGCGCACATTCACTACCAGCAAGGCCACCACCTACAATATTTACAATCGGCATCATTTTCCCTCATCAGAGAATTTCTTTTTCATGAATAAAATATTCCCGTTTTCGATGGGACGATATTCGATCTCATTCATAATATTTTTCATCAAATAGACACCCAGCCCATGATCCTTCAAGTCATCAAGATCCCGTGAACCAATTTTATTGACATCCACAGGTTTTCCCTCGTCCTGGATTTCAAAAAGACATGTCCGTTGTTCATCATCCCAAAAAATTCTAAGAATAATAATTTCTTCTTGGGTGTATTGGTAAGTATGTTCAATAATATTGGCAAGTGCTTCGTTGATTGCCAGTTCGGTATCAAAGATCTCAGCATCTGATATGTGTTTGAGTTTTAAAAACGTTCTCAAAGAAGATCGGATCACTCTGATATTGTCAATTTTTGAACTGAAAGTAAAAACAAATGTATCAGCCATTCATTCCCTCCCGAAACCATTAATCACATCCAGTTCTAATATAGTAAAAAATATATTCCTGAACATATCCGCAAAATCTTCCAAAAATCTCTTGACCGGCATACATTAGGCTTTCTGAATTCCCTGTCAACTCAAAGTATTTGTTCAAAAACCTTGATATCCATACATCAACAGGGAAAGCACGAAAATCAGAAAAGCCGAATAATGCAACACAGTTAGCTACTTTATATCCCACCCCGCTAAAGCGGGTTAAATAATCCAGCTTCTGTTCCAAAGTACTTTGCTTCAAAGCCTTGAATGCCTTTATGTCGATTGTTTCTATCATTTCTTTCAACCATCCCGACCGATATCCAAACTGCATTGATCGAAAATGATTCTCATCAAGTGTTTTCAACTGTTCAACACTCGGAAAAAGGTAAAAAGAGTCTTCTCCAAGCAGAACATGATTTTCAGGAAAAACACGAACCAGGCATTCACATCTTTTTTTTATCGTTGCGATGTTAGATTGGGTTGATAAAAGATACTCAACCAGCATTTCCCATGGATCTTGCCTTAATATTCGAATCCCTAATGTTGTATCCATTATTCGTTCAAAGATCGATTGAAATTCCGGGTACGATTTTTCAATCCTTTTCATGGCATTTTCTTTGATGCTTTGAAGGGAATCGTTCAAACCGAGATAATGAATGATGCCATTTTCAAGATCTTCACCTTGAATTTCGTGAGTATTGGATGTGATGTGCAATACACCCTTGAATTGATCATGAAATAAAATCAGAGGGACGCCGTTTACCACACCGAACCATTCACCGTTCTTTTTATGCCATCTGAAGGTTTGCCCACAATGAAACGTTCTTTCCAAATCCAAGGATACATTGATCGGAATTTGGGTTTTCACCAGTTGATTTTTTATAACGCATCACCGTCTCTATCATAGATGGAATAGTCACACCCGCAATAATTCTGCCGATACAAACCAATTGAGTGACTTTTCTGTACACTATTCAAAAAACCATCGTGTTTTCTGAACAGCTCATGGTGGTAATGAACACCCGTTTTTCTTTGTATCGAAAGGCCGGCTTTTTCAATCCAGTCCACATCTTTATGAGGGCTGGTCATTAACGAGGTTGTAAAAAAACAAATCCCTTTTGAATGAGCATTAAGGGCTGTTTCCAATAGATTCAAATAAATACATTTATGGCATCTTGCCCCACCTTCGGGCAGTTTTTCCAAACCTTTCATTGCCAATTTCCAAGCAAGAGGGTCGTAATGACCGTATATAATCTCCATTTGATAATACTGGCCCAAAAGGCGAACAGCTTCTTTTCTTTTGTTGTATTCTTCGAGGGGTTGTATATTGGGATTTCCAAAATAACCGATGACTTGAAATCTATCTCGAAGTCTTTCGATTGCTGTTGTGGCATCAGGTGCACAACATATTTGTAACAAAATCTGATTTTTCAAAACAATTTCTCCGAATCCAATAGAATAGTAACTGGTCCATCGTTAACCAAAGAAAAGCTCATATGTTCCTGAAATCTTCCATATTCAACAAGAATCCCTTCGTTCTCGATCATCTTTCCGCAGGTCAGGTATAAATCTTTTGCTTGCTCGGCACCCGCTGCAGCTGTAAAAGAAGGCCTTTTTCCTTTTCGGGCATCCGCATACAGGGTAAACTGTGAAACCAGCAATACCTTTCCTCCAATATCCTTGATGGAAAGATTCAATTTCTGATCATCATCTTCGAATATTCTTAATCCGGCAATTTTTGATGCCATCCACACTGCATCCCTTTGGTCGTCGTGATGGGTGACCCCTAACAAAACCGCCAGCCCTTCGTTGATCATGCCTGATATTTCCCCAGCCACTTCTACTTTAGCACTTTTTACCTTTTGTACAACCGCTCGCATTATTTCCTCCTGGCTCTGTAGACTCTTGAAATCCCCTTTAATCCATTCCAGTATTCGATCACATCTGTTAATTGAGCAGCCGATCTCACATATATAGTGATCGTGTAGACCACATAATCCCAATTGTTGAATTTGGTGTTCACTTCTTTCATTTTCAGGTTTTTTTCTTTGGTTTTTTGAATGATATCTTTAAGTACCTTACCGGAAGTATCGGAGGACTCGAGAATGACCCTGGCAAGATAAAATTCATTATCCGTATCGCCCCATTTAACTTCAACCATTTCACCATCTTGTACATCTTGTGCATTCGGGCAATTGGCGGCATGAATGGTTATTCCTTTTTTACTCATAATCCCTACGACTTTGTCTCCTGGTAAAGGGTTGCAACAATGGGCTATTTTGACCTCAATTCCGGATTCTCCATTTACAAAAACCGTATTACTTGATTTGATCTTTCCGCCATCTACAATTAAGGGTTCTTCATCATCATCCTCAGTAAAGAGAGAGATGATTTGCTCGGGAGAGTAATTAGAGTCTCCGATTTTCATCAAAATGTCATTTTCTGTAAAATTCTGGTTTAAGTTAAGAAATTCTGTTAATTTCTCCGAGGATAAAATATCGTCTATTGAAAGATTCAACCTTTTGGAAGCCTTTCTCAAGATATCTTTTCCTAAATCGATCAATCGGTCGCTATCTCTTTTCTTAAAAAATCTTCTGATCTTGGCTCGAGTGCTTGACGATTTGGCCCATTTCAACCAATCAAGGCTTGGGCCGCTCCGGTTCTTATTGACAATGATCTCAACGATATCGCCATTTTGTAATTCATAACTGTTTTGGACAATTTTCCCGTTGACTTTGGCGCCTGCAAAATGATGACCGACCTCAGTATGAACTGAATAGGCGAAGTCGATGCTGGTAGCTCCTGCCGGAAGATGTTTTACTTCTCCTTTAGGCGTGAATATATATACTTCTTCTACTTGAAGTTCATTCTGGAAATCCTTAAATCCCGTAAACCCCTGTTCATAATCTTGATGCCATTCCACCAGCCTTTTTAGCCAGTTTTGTTGATACTTTGACATTTTACCCTCTTTATAGATCCAATGGGCTGCCAATCCGTATTCTGCTTCATTATGCATGTCTTGACTTCGGATTTGTATTTCTAAAGGCTCCCCTCGATGGGTGATGACCGTTGTGTGTAAAGAGCGATATCCGTTTGATTTGGGAGTTGCAATGTAGTCTTTCACACGTCCCGGAATCGGCTTCCACAGGTTGTGAACCAGACCCATTACATAGTAGCATTCTCGTTCTGTTTCAGTCAGGACCCTTAAAGCAATCAAGTCATATATTTCATCAAAGGATTTGCCCCTTTTGGTCATTTTTTGCCAAATACTGTAAAAATGCTTTTCCCTTCCGGATATTTGGCAATCTATTCCCTGCCTGGCAAGCGATAATTGTAAAAGGCTTTTGTATTCTTCAGTAATCAGCTCTCGATTAGCTCTTTTTTCGTCAACCATATCCGCTATTCTCTCGTATTCATTAGGATGAAGGTGTTTGAAGGCCAGATCTTCAAGTTGCCATTTCAGCGAATGAATGCCAAGTCTATGGGCAATAGGTGAGAAGATTTGGAAGGTTTCCTTTGATTTTTCTTCCTGTTTCAATCTGGGCATGGAATCAATGGTACGCATATTATGCAATCTGTCAGCTAATTTTACCAATATTACTCGAATGTCTTGTGCCATGGCAAAGAACATTTTAAGAATGGTTTCTGCTTTTTTATCTATATTGGTTTTGGAAATGTCAATCTTATCAATTTTTGTCACACCATCAACGATGTGAGCAACTTCTTCGCCAAATTTCATTCTGATATCAGCGAGGGTTGCATTGGTATCTTCTGCCACATCATGAAGAAGGCCGGCTTTTACACTAACGATGTCCAGGTTTAATTCGGCAAGAATCAAAGCAACATTCAACGGGTGAATGATATAAGGTTCTCCGGAGACTCTGGTTTGCGATCCATGGCAAATCTTAGCGAAATCGTAGGCTTCCACGACGCTTAAAAGTTCTTCTTCCGAGTAATTTTTAAACAAATATCCCAAGGTCTTTCTAAGTTCTTCCGGGAGCTTTTCCATCTTTAGTTTGGTCATAAATTCCTGCCTTTATTCCATTTGGTCTATTTTAACATATTGAAGGGTTCTTTTTCTTGAAAATACCAAGAATAATCGTTTTCTATCGTATGGGTTCAACTAATTATTTCACATAAATATCCCCGAATGGTATCATATTCATTCGGGAGGATCATGAACTTTTCCTGCTTTTCCAGTCTCTCTTTTAAACGCATTGGTATATCTATCGGTTTTCCCAGTATCAAATCCATTTCCTGTTTGAATTTCGCCGGATGAGCTGTTTCTAATGTGATACCTGTTCGATGGTGAAGCTCATGATAATCGATTGCACTTTTTTTCATGGCCAAAAAACCAACAGCACCATGCGGATCCAAGAGATAATGGTGATCATGGTAGACCTGTTTGATCATATCCTTAGTTTGCTCATCTGTAAAAGACATCCCGATAAGGTCTTCTTTTATCTGTCGATCGTTTGATTGATAGATTTCAAGGATGCGTTCAAAATTACTGGGATTACCCACATCCATTGCATTGGACAATGTTCTTTTTGAAGGCTTCGGTTGGTATTCACCGGTCAGAAGGTATTGAGGTATCACATCGTTGATATTGGTGGCGGCTATAAATCGATGAATTCCCAACCCCATTTTTTTTGCAAGGATTCCTGCACATAAATTTCCAAAATTCCCACTTGGAACGCAAATATAGGGTTTCTCACTGTTGTTTAGTTGGGTGACAGCCTTAAAGTAATAGACGATTTGTGGCAACAAACGAGCAATGTTTATGGAATTCGCAGTTGTGATTCGATGCTTTGTGGTGATTTTTGGGTCTCTCAATAGTTGTTTAACTATTCTCTGACAATCATCAAATGTCCCCTTTATTTCCATCGGATGAATATTGTCCCCATAGGTTGTGATTTGTTTTTTTTGATTCTCGCTGATTTTTTCTGAGGGATAAAGGATAAAAACACGAATCCCTTCTACGTCATTAAAACCACTTGCCACAGCACTACCTGTATCACCGGAAGTTGCCACCACCATATTGATTTCCCGATCATCGTCTTTCTTCAGTTTTGATAACAGTCTTGACATAAATCGGGCTCCAATATCTTTAAAGGCTAATGTTGGGCCATGAAACAACTCTAAAACATAGAATTGATCTGTGATTTTTATTAAAGGTGTATCAAAAGAAAGAGATTCTTGCACAATTTGGTGGATTTCAGAAGGATTCAAATCCTCACAAAGATATTCATACAAAACGATTTTAGCGATGTCATTAATCGACATATGGTTCATCTGGGATAAAAATGATGGAGAGATCTGAGGTATTCTGGCGGGCATGTATAATCCTCCATCGTCAGGCATCCCCTTGATTACTGCTGTTTTTAAGTCGCAGATGTTATTTCTATTTTTCGTACTGTAAAATTTCATGTTTTTATTCCTCCAAGATGTTGGCATAACTCCCATGATGATTGAGTTTAAAAAGGTATGTTTGGCATGCGATTCGTTTTGATGTTAAGAGCTGTTCTATTTCCTTTCTGACGCTTTGAAGACTTTTCTCTTGATCAGATAATGAAAAGACCGTCGGGCCGGACCCGGAAATTGACAGGTTAAATGCCTGATGTTTCAGTGCAATGGTTCGCATCTCTGAGAAATAGGGGATAAAATCTACCCTATTGGGTTCAACAATGTAATCCGTTAATGAATTTTTAACCATATCCAGATCATTGAGAAAAAATCCCGATACCAACGAGCCGATATTTGACCATTGTTTTACGGCTAAAGCAAGTGGGACGTTTTCCGGTAGAACCTCTCGAGCATTTTTTGTGTTTACTTCAACATCCGGATGAATCAACAGGCAGAACAAAGAATCGGGGACAGGTAAAGATATAACCCTCATGGGCTGAGAATGCTGAATTAAGGTAATACCTCCATAGAGTGAAGGGGCAATATTGTCACCATGCGCAGAACCGCAGGCCATTTTTTCGCTGCTCAAACCGATTTGAAAAAGTTCTTCCCGTGTGGCCAAATTGCCAAAGAGGGTGTTGATCGCCAGCAATGCAGCTACTGAACTGGCAGCACTTGAACCCATGCCGCTTCCAATGGGCATCCGTTTTTCCAATTCGATGAAGACGCCTTGCCGGGTGAGCTGGAATTTGTTGAGATACTCTTTCGCAGCAAAACCAGCAGTGTTTTTATCCGGATTATCTGAAATGGTATGGTTATTGAGCACTTTGAGTCTGACCCCCATGAAATCTTTTGTTCGATGGATTTTGACGATATCGTAAAGACTATCGACAGAAAAACCCAAGATATCAAATCCGCATGAAATATTAGCAACTGTAGCCTTACCAAAGGCTTGTACAATCGACATTAATAATCCCACCTTTTGTTCATGGCGGTTGCTATTCGAAAGATGTCTGACATCACACCGCCTGCAGTAACTTCAGCGCCAGCACCTGCTCCTTTGATGACAAGTGGATTGGTATACCGACGTGTATAGATTGCGATAATGTTATCTGTTCCCTGAAGGGAATAAAAGGGATGATCTTGGTTGATCTCCAATAGACTGATTGAGGCTTTTCCGCCTTCGTATTTACCAATGCAACGAATTATTGCGTTTTTTTGAGAAGCCTTTTTGATCCATTGAGCATATCGATTATCCTGCTCTTTAAGAAAGAGATAAAGATCTTCTTGTTTTTCAGCTTGAAAGCAGCGAGTGGGAATTAACCTTTCAATTGCGATATCCTCAATTTCCATGGATACTCCCGATTCCCTAACCAGTAAGAGTATTTTTCTTGCAAAATCTGTTCCTGACAGATCTACTCTGGGATCGGGTTCAGTGTAACCAAGATCTTTTGCTCTCTTAACTGTTTCACTAAAAGGAGCATTCTCATTCATCGAATTAAAAATAAAGCTGATTGTACCGGATAAAATGGCTTCAAATTTTATGATTTCATCGCCGGAATCCCTCAAATTTCTGATTGTGTCGATGATCGGAAGTCCCGCACCGGCATTGGTTTCATAGAGAAAATGCACTTTATATTCAGCGGCTGTTTTTTTCAACCGTTTATAATCTGACATGGGTTTTGTGTTGGCAATCTTGTTGGCTGCCACTATCGATATTCTATTTTTCATAAGTGTCAAATAATGATCGGCAATCTGTTCACTCGCTGTACAATCGATAAAAACCGTGTTGATCAAATTGTTCTCTTCAATAAAAGTCAATAATCTTCGAATGTCAGAAGGAGTATGTGATTGTCCCAATGGTTTTTTCCAGTTTGATAAATCAATCCCATGGGGATGAAAAATCATGTTTTTGGAATCCAACACGGAAATAACTCTTAGTTCAACACCGTTAGATTTTTGAAAGGATTCCCTTGAATACTTTATCTGCTCAATGAGTTCGCTACCAATTAGTCCTTTTCCGGCAATAATCAGATTAAGAATTCGTTTCTGAGTGAAAAAAGCATTGTGAAGGCTGTTCAATGCCCTTTCCTCATCTTCTTTACTGATTACAATAGAAATATTCAATTCTGACGCTCCCTGTGCAATTGCAATGACATTGACGCCGTTTTCTCCAAAGGCATTAAAGATTCTTCCGGCAACACCCGGTGTGTTTTTCATACGATCTCCCACAACTGCAATAATTGAAAGATTTTCCTCCACACCGATTTCATCAATCATTTTAGACATCATTTCTAGTTGAAATGTTTCTTTCAAACTTTTGCAGGCTTTTAAAGTGGCTTTCGGTTCAACGGCAACACAGACAGACTGCTCAGATGAGGCTTGACTGATAAGAATGACGTTGATGTCTTGATCAGCCAAGGTTCTGAAAATTCTAGCCGAAATTCCCCTAACACCAATCATCCCGCTCCCTTTGATATTGATCAAAGAAATGCGATCTATTGAAGTAATACCTTTAGCAAAGTGTTTGAGAGGGGTTGTTTTTGCTGAGCAAATTGTTCCAGCAAAAGAGGGGTCAAATGTATTTTTTATTACAATAGGAACGCCTTTTTCTTTTGCAGGTCTAATTGAATGAGGAAGTAATACTTTTGCCCCAAAATAGGATAGTTCCAACGCCTCGTCATAACTAATCATGGATAAGCTGAAAGCTTCTTTAACCTTATTTGGATCCGCAGACATAAACCCGTTGACATCTGTCCAAATCTGAATTTCATCAGCTTCCAATACAGCGCCTATGTATGTTGCTGTCAAATCCGATCCACCTCTTCCAAGAGTAGTAATGACTCCGTTTTCAGTTCGGCCGGTGAATCCGGGTATGATTGTTACGGATTGATCGATCTTTGAAAAGTGTTCTTTAATAGCCTTTGAGGAGCGTTCAGTGTCTATTTTCGCCTGGCCAAATACTTCATTGGTATAAATCAGATGATAAGAATCACAGAACTCAGCCGGAATGTGCTGGCTGTTGAGAAACAAAACCAATAGACGTGCAGTAATCTTTTCACCGAAACTGACGATTAAATCTCGTGTACGAGGTGAAAATTCCCTTAACAAGTAAACTCCTTCCAGTAATTGTTCCATTTCTCTATGAATTTCATTTATTTGATCCAACAAAAGAGTGTTTTGAGTGATCAAAAGGTCATTAACCGCTTTCTCATGCCGTTTAACAATAGCTTGTGAGAGTTGTCTGAAATCAGAAATGCCTGATGCTGCACTAAGTCCGGCATTGATAAGCGCATCGGTTATTCCTGAAAAAGCAGAACAAACAATGATTTGTGCCTTTTGACTTTGAATGATCCGAGTACATCTGATGATTCCGGTTGCATCTGATATTGAAGTTCCTCCAAATTTCAGTATTTTCATCGTAACACCTACCATTTTTCTTTTGAATTTCACAAATATACCACAAAAGAATACAAACAACAGAAAATCAATTGTTTTTTAATCAAACATTTGCTATAATGTCCCGTTGAAATGAAATGCTTTTTCAATAACATAAAGGCTGAGAATAATGTTTATTTAATTTATGGTAACTTTTCGATTAACCTTGAAAATTTCAGCCGGGATTGGTATAATTGCGTTCGTAAAATAGAAAAAAGGTTAGAAAGGAGGAATCGATTATGGCATGGAGATGCGACGTTTGTGGAAAAGGAACCACAACAGGAAACAGTGTGAGTCATTCGAATATTAAGACCAGAAGAACCTGGAAGCCTAATTTACAGTCTGTCAAAATTTTGGATGAAAATGGTCAGAAAAAGAGAATTAAGGTTTGTGCAAAATGTCTGAAAGCCGGAAAGGTTAAAAGGGCAATTTAAATAAAGCGCGTTTGATCGCGCTTTTTTATTTTTTGGAGTGAATCGATTTGCCACTAAGTTTCTTCGTTCGTGCTTTACTAATCCTCTGTATGGCGATATATTTACAATTTCTACCCTTATTGATTATTTTCAAAACAGCGGCTTTGATTGTTGCCTTCTTCTATTTGTATGAACTTTTTTTCAGTTCGATTATTCTTGATCTATCTGAAAGCGTTCTTTTGTTCAACAATGATTTCTTTTTATTGGACTATTGTAAAATGAAAATAAAATATTTTTGTTGCTTCAACCTTCTTGTGGTAAGATTAAATCATAGGTTTTTTTTGCTATTTGGGGATGTCGAGTTGCTTTATGGCTTGATGATAAAATATAAAAAACAATATACAACTGGAGGTGTCAAGAATTGGTGAGCCAAAAGAAACACTATCTTGTCAAGATTAACTATGACCTTTGCAAATCATGCGGGATTTGCTATACCGTATGTCCCACTCAGTCGATAAGAAAAGGAAAGGGGAATGCACCTGTAGTCGCTGATGAAAAAGCTTGTATCGGGTGCAGACAATGTGAACGCTTGTGTCCTGATTTTGCAATAGACATCATTGAAAAGGAAGGAGAAGAGGGTAATGAATAAAGTAGGGGATTATGTTCTCATGCAGGGAGATAAAGCCTGTGCTTTAGGAGCAATAAAGGCGGGTTGTCGATTCTTCGGAGGCTATCCCATCACTCCGGCTACTGAAATAGCTGAAACAATGGCTGAAGAACTTCCGAAAGTTGGTGGAAAGTTCATCCAAATGGAAGATGAAATAGCCAGTGCCTGTTCAATAATCGGCGCTTCTCTTTCTGGTACTAAATCCATGACAGCTACCAGCGGCCCTGGGTTTTCTTTAATGCAGGAAGCCATAGGCTATGCAGCTATGACTGAAACCCCTTGCGTATTTGTAAATGTTATGCGTGGCGGTCCAAGTACTGGAATGCCCACAAGAATCTCTCAAGGAGATATTATGCAAGCCAAGTGGGGGACTCACGGAGATCATCCGATTATTGCATTATATCCCAGCACTGTAAAAGAGACCTACGTTTTGATAATCAAGGCTTTTTTCCTGGCTGAAAGATTTAGAACCCCGGTTATTTTCCTAATGGATGAAACTCTGGGGCATATGCGAGAAAGCTTTGAAATTCCTGAAATTGACTCAAAATATATCTTACCCCGTTTATCAGGAGAAGAGTTGGAAGACGAAGAGATTTATCATCCTTTTGAGAGCGTCAATGATACGACAACACCCCTTATGAGCATGGGAAAGAGCAGATTCCATGTCTCAGGATTGGTTCATGATGAAACCGGGTTTCCCATGGGAAGTTCCAACATGGCTGACAAACTCCTTAGGCAATTGGATAAGAAAATTCGAATGCACCGTGACGAAATCACCGCTTATGAAGAATATATGACTGAAGATGCTGAAATATTGATCATAGCCTATGGAACAGCTGCGAGAGCGGCAAAGCGTGCTGTAAAACTTGCAAGAGTAGATGGCATGAAGATTGGCTTATTTAGACCGATTACCATATGGCCATTTCCCAATACAAGACTTGTTAAATTACTTCAGAATGTCGACGCTGTTTTAGTGGCAGAGTTAAATTTAGGCCAAATATTCCAGGAAGTATCCAGGTTGAATAAACAGCAAAAACTTCTCAGACTTCTAAGTCGTGTAGATGGGAGTCTTATTCCTCCAGAACAAATGCTGGAAGCCATTACGGAGATGAGAATTGAATTAGATGAGTATTGATTGACTTATCATTTTAAAAGGCAGGTGTATCGTTGTGGCCAGTAGAATAGAAATTAAAACTGATGCTAATAACCTGAATGCATTTTTGATTTTCAGACCCATCGAGGGGTATGATAAACCGATTTCAGCAGATGAGGTTGATCAGGTATTAACCATCTGGAAGGTTAAACATGGCATTGATCAATCCGCTGTTGAGCGATTTATCCAATTGAATACACCTGATATTCCCGTTCCGTTTGCAAAAGGTGTTCCGCCTAAAGAATCTCATGATGCTGAAATTATTTATAATTTTGATTTTGAAAAACTGAAAACCTATTCAACCGGAAAAGTTGATAAGCTTCATAAAAGCATTTATAAAGACTTCATTGTGAAAAAAGGCCTTCTCATTGCAAAAAGAATTCCTCCTCAAGAAGGTGAATCTGGTATTGATGTTTTCGGAAAAGAGATCCTACCAAAAAAGCCCAAAGATACCACTCTGAAAAAACTGCAGGGTGAGAATACCGTTGTCGATCCCACTGATACAAAATTAGTTGCATTAAAAGAGGGAATATTACGATTTGAAAAAGATAAAGTGCATGTAGATCAGATTCTCATTATTTCTGGAGAACTGGATGCCGGGGTCGGAAATATTGATTTCGAAGGAACCGTTATCATAGAAGGAACAGTCAAGCCGGGCTTTATTGTTAAAGCCAGAGAAGATATCAAAGTCAACGATATTGTAGAAGCGGCAACTTTGGTCGCTGGTCGGGACATTGAAATACAAGCCGGTATTAAGGGTAGAGGGAAAGCCTTTTTATCGGCTGGTAGAGATATTAAAGTAAGGTTCGCTGAAAATGCGGAATTTGAAGCCGGTAGAGATATTATCATTGATTCTGCATCGGTTAATTCCACTTTAAAAGCCAAAAACAGTTTAAGAATCGAAGGTCATCCGGGTGAACTGGTTGGGGGTTTTGCTTCAGCCGGTCATGAGCTGGTTGCCAATCAGATTGGCTCAAACATGAATCTTAAAACAAGCGTTGAAGTTGGAATAGACCCGTCTCAACGAGAAAAGATCATGTTGTTGCAGTCGCAAATTAAAGTAGATGAAGAAAACGTTCAAAAACTACAATTGATTGCAAAAAAGCTGAAAAGTCTAAGAGAACAGTTAAAAGACCAATTCCCTAAAGATAAACTGGATATGCTATTGAAAAGCATACAAACCATCAACAATTTGAATGTGGAAATTCCTAAATTGAAGTTAGAATTGGCAGAAACCGAAAAGAAAATCGAACTAATGGTTTCGGGTGCAAAGATTATTGCAAAACAGATCCTGTATGCCGGGACCGAGATTACCATAAGGGATAGAAAGTTTTATGCCAACAGAGACTATGAAAAAGCCATTCTTGTGCTGGAAGGCGGCGAAATCAGAATCGGGGGGTACAGTCAGTAAAAATAGCGAAATAATATGATATAATACCATTCGTTTGGTAGGAGGCGTGTCCGAATTGGCTAAGGAGCCGGTCTCGAAAATCGGTGGGTATATTACCTATGTGGGTTCGAATCCCGCCGCCTCCGCCATTTTGTTGCAAAAATATTTTTTTAAGAAGAAGAGGTGAAACAAATGGATTTTTTATTTAGGGCATTTGGCGTTCCGGATGCCACATCTGCTCCGCAGACTACTGAAAGTGCGGCAAATAATACAGGGGCTGCAGGTGGTGGTGCCCTCGGTATGATTATCTGGATAGTCATATTATTCGCCATGTTTTATTTTTTAATCATTATGCCACAAAGAAAAAAAGACAAAGAGTTTAAAACCATGATGGGGAAGTTGAAAGTTGGCGACAAGATCGTCACCATCGGTGGAATCATTGGTAAAGTTGTTGCGATGGAAGAAACAACATTAGAAATCAAAACAGGCGATACAAAAATGGAGATATCCAGAAAATCAATTTCTGCAATATTAGGCAAATCAAACAAAGATCCGAATCAAGCAGTAGAAAGATAAAAGTGCTCATATTAATTGATTAGAAAGAAAGTGAGGGGAACATTTTGAGAGCAGATAGAATCAGACTTATTTTCGTGATTGTGATCTTATTAGCCGCTTTTATAGGTTTGTTCTGGCCGACGTCGGGTAAAGAGTATACATCTTTTTTCGATAGAATATTCGGGAATATCAGACTGGGATTAGATATTAAAGGTGGTTCAAGGCTAGAATACGCAATCAAACTCAGTGAAGACTCTGATAAATCGAAATCAGAAGTTGCCGATCAAGTGGTTGTAGTTGTCAGACAAAGGTTGGACAGTGCTAATTATACCGAAGCGACTGTCCAAAAGGTAGTCAGTGGGGATGATATCCGGTTAAGAGTAGAGATTCCCGGTGTAGACGATCCTTCCGTTGCTGGAAATTTGGTTGGGAAAAAAGGAAAACTCTATTTTGGTGAAATTCTTGATTCGCAGGAATCAGTAACAAAACCCACGAAAGAACTTTTTGCCAATAAAGATGCCGAGTGGTTAAAATATAAAGAGTCTGTTAACGGCACAACCCTTTGGTATTTGGTTAGGGAATATGTACAAATAGGTGCTCAAAAGTACTATCTTGACGGCTCCGCTGTAAGAAACGCCTCTGCTGCAGCTGATACTCAAAAAGGCGGTTTCATGATTCAACTGACTTTTGACAGCGAAGGCGCCGATGCGTTTGGCAGGATTACTTCTAACTTTGTTGGAGAACAGCTTCCTATTGTATTGGACGATATTGTGCTGGTTGCGCCGGTTGTTCAAGTGGCGATTCAAAACGGACAGGCTGAAATATCAGGCAGATTTACCGCACAGGAAGCAATGGAACTTGCTGCATTAATCAAGAGTGGAAATTTACCTGCAGAGCTTGAACAGTTGCAGGAAAGAACCCTTGGACCCACCTTGGGAAAAGATATCATCAGAGCCAGTTTGATTGCGGGTTTGTTTGGTTTGGGCATCGTGTTAGTTTATATGATCATTTTCTACGGTCTGTTTGGCATTGTTGCAGATCTTGCACTGCTTTACAACTCTATTCTACTTTTTGGAGTCATGGCTGGGGGAAACTTCATTTTAACATTACCGGGTATTGCCGGTATCATCTTGACCATTGGTACAACTGTGGATGGAAATATCATCGTACTCGAAAGGATCAAAGAGGAGATGAAGATGGGGAAAACGCCGTTAAACGCAATTGCCGGAGGTTATTCCAAGTCTTTCTCTACGATTCTTGATGCCAATATCACCACGATTCTTGCCGCTATTGTTCTTTACTATCTTGGAACCGGAACAATCAAAGGTTTTGCCACTACGTTGATTATTGGTATTCTCGGCAGTATGTTTACGACTTTGGTTGTATCAAGAGTTTTACTCGATGCAATGTCCGGCTCTATTGACAACAAATGGCATAAACCCCAAGTTGAGGCAGGTGATCGTGTATGAGAAGAGAGTTGGATTTTACAAGTAAAAGAAAGATGTTCCTGATTATTTCAGTTGTTCTTATCATTGTTTCGGTTATTTCCATGGTCACAAAAGGGTTTAACTTTGGAGTGGATTTTGCAGGTGGAACGGACTTTGTTTTCTCTTCAAAACAGGAATTATCTGTAGCTGAACTGAGAGATAAATTGGTGTCGGCTGATGGGGTTTTTGAAAATGCCAGAATCTCTAAAATGGGCGATTTAAAACTCGAAGGAGATCAAGCGGTGTCGAGCTTTTCAGTTATCGTACAGGGAGAGGATATCTTTAATGCGGCTCAGAGAGAAGAACTGAAAGCCGCCTTGCCCGAATTGAAGATTGAATCGTTCAATACAGTCAGCGGATTTGCTGCGGAAGAGTTAAAGGAAAAATCAATGTGGATAGCCATTATTGCTTTGGCAATTATCCTCATTTATATTACCGTTCGATTTAAATTCTCATTCGGATTAGGTGCCATAATCGCTTTAGCACATGATGCCATTATCACATTGGGCCTTTATTCCATTTTTTCCATTCCGTTTGATGTGTCCGTAGTGGCCGCCATATTAACCTTGTTGGGTTATTCTTTAAACGATACAATAGTGGTCTACGACAGAATAAGGGAAAATATGAAGCGATTCAGAAAAGACAGTATGGAAAAAACCATCAACTCAAGTATTAACCAGGTATTAAGTCGAACAATCAATACCTCATTAACCACATTCATCGTTGTTTTTACCATGTTGATATTTGGCGGCGCAGGATTACAGCCGTTTGCATTTGGTATGACCGTGGGTGTTGTAGTAGGAACTTATTCTTCAATCTACATAGCCAGTCCCATTTTGATTGGAATGTTTGATAAAAGTAAAAAATAAATTAATCGATTTAAATGCGTTTTCAGGCTTCTCGATTTGAGAGGCCTTTTTTTTTGGAGGTGTATACATGTACAAGGCAA
>DAOTHY010000007.1:0-5018 GCA_035447925.1 Thermotogota bacterium | reverse complement strand
GATGCCATTCAAGGTCATTTAAACGGAAAGATCAAATCGGTTTCTCGTGATTATTTTGCTAAATGTGAGCATCTGAATAAATTGGATATGGTTTCATATGATAAGGTTCAATATGCTGGCGTTGATCATGCTCAAGAGATTGTCGAATTGTTTGATTCCATCCCTGAATTTAAGGGGAACACGCCTGTTGATGTGATGAAGCAGGCTCTTTTGGACGGCAGCAGAAAAACAACGATTGTCAAAATCAAGAATAAAATATGCTCAACAGCCTCTTTGACTGCTGAAACCAAAAACTCAGGAATGATCATCGGTGTTGCCACCCATCCGAAAGGGGACCATCGAAGAAAAGGTTTTGCGAGTGCATGCGTTTCCAAACTGGTTGATGATTTGAACAAAAGTGGTAAAACAGCATGCCTTTTCTATGACAATCCCGAAGCCGGTTCAATATACAAAAAGATCGGATTCAAGGATATTGGATTTTGGGTAATGGTGAGGTTTGAATAAAAGGAACCGCTTGATCATAGCGGTTCCTTTTATTTTTCATTTAATGAGGATCAATTTGATTTAATAAATCTTGAAGATAAGGCTGTCAGAGAATTCCACGCCATATCGATCGGTGTATTTGACTATAATTTTATGCATCCCCTCTTCCAAGTCACTCGGCAAAGGAGCCATGAAAAGATGTTCACATAATTTAGGAGAACTATAGGTGAGGGCATCTCGATACACTTGTGAGGTATACGGATCGTAAACAGCCTTTTTCTTCATTAGCGCAAATTCAGAATTGTCTATGCTGAAATAGATTTCACTATCATAGCCTGCATTAAAGACATTGGCGTAGATATCAGTGTATTTTACCATCTTTTTTTTGACATTTCCCCTGGGAGAAGAGATTCGCACCTGATACGTTGCATCCATATTTGCGGATTGATACAGATGGGTGTACTCGCTGCCCTTAAAATCCAACAAATTATATCCGTTTGGTACACCGTCACCCTGTAATGCGTATGGAATGCCTCTTTCATCAAAAGGTCCACCCCACCAGCATCCGCAAGCAGCTCCTCCGATAATAATATGAATGGGCTTCGTGCCTTGCCAGCCATCTTCTTCAGATAAAAAGACATTTTCCAGTGTGTGAGTATGACCCGCCAGAATAAGAATCTTTTCCCGGCCATTCAATACTTGAAATAATTCTGCCCTGTCTCTGACGTGATCTTTACCGGGGTTATCCACATTGGAATAAAGGGGGATGTGCATGGAGATGACGATCAGATGATCTTCGGGTACAAAAGAAAGATCATTCTCAAGCCATTTTAATTGAGTCTCACCAATATTTCCAAAATAGGAATTATTGCCCGTGTACTCCACAGTATCTAGAACAACAAAATGAACTTCTCCATAATTAAAAGAATAGTAAGAGGGGCCAAAATGGCTGATATAGGTATCCAAGCTGTGTTTGTCTGATTCAGCAGCAAAATTAAGATCATGATTTCCAGGGACGTGATACAGTGGGATCGCCGAGTGTTCACACACTTCCAGGTAATAGGGGAAAAGTGAAATATCATTATCCATGATATCTCCCAAGATAATGGCGAATTCCTTTGTTGAATTGACCAAATCACAATAGATATCATCTCGCAGATAATCGATCTGTTCAGCGGTTTTAGTCTGTGGATCACCGATAGCTAAAATCTCAAAATTCCCTTTAAAGGTGCTTTTGTAGAGCGGGAAATTTATTTGATCAGGTAATTCTCCGGTCGGTTGAATTGCCGGATAATTTAATTCTGGTGAGCCTTGAGGATAGTGTATATAGTAAAATTGAGGGATGTTACTTTTATTTACAGGTGTTATATAGCCTACCGGTTTTGTAATGAAAACCACGCAGTCTTCTCTCAGTGGGAGTTCATAAAACCCATTTTCATCGGTTGAGACGCACTCAAGACCGTTAGAAACGACAACATGATGTATACCTTTCTCAGTTTGATCAAAAGTCCCGTTTTTGTTTTCATCCAAAAACACAAATCCACTGAAAGAATCCGCAAACAAAAGAGCATATGAGCATATTAAAATGCATGTAATAACCCACTTTTTCATGATCCTTCTCCCTTCTTTTTTGTATTAGCCATGATTTCCACTCATTTTCGTGGAATTAATTATATCATGCGTGTGTTTTTTTTGGATACGATGCACTCAATGTAAGGATTAAATTAAAGCAGACTCTTAATGTCAAATATTTGATTTACTATAGTAATTCAACTTGTGTATCACTACTACTAGAGAAGCTGCGATTCTTATTCAATAGCTTGCAAATGATTTCATCAAGGTTCCCGTATTCCCTGTATATGGGCTGGAACAATAACGTTTTTGATTTGATAATTTATTTATACCCCAAACGCAATACCCTTCATAAAAGTTGAACGTCAAAGTTGACAATCCGTATTGTAAAATGCTTCGTTAGTTTCTCATAGAACTTGAGTAATCAAAATTAATTGTTACTAATCTTCATTTCTTTTAGTGAGAATGGAACCGAATGATCAGACCATTGCTAATCATATTTCTGTGTTATAATAAGTCGAAAATGCCAACAGAGGGGGAGAAAAACCGTGAACAAGACAAAATTGATTTACGGGCTGTTGTTTTTGTTTTTAGGAGTTGTTGCATTGTTAGCAGCTATCGGAGTTGTAGTATTGGAATGGGATTATTTTTGGCCTTTGTTTTTATTGTTACCCGGATTGTCATTTGAATACGGTTTTTTTTCTAAGAAAAACAAACATTCCGGAAATACCGCAATTTTGATTCCCGGGGGAATTCTCATCACCGTTTCTATTCTTTTTTATATCAACATCTTTTTTGGATGGGAACTAATGAAACTCCTTTGGCCTGTTTTTATTCTTGCACCTGCAATCGGTCTCTTTCAGTTTTATCTATTCGGTTCAAGAAACAAAGGAATATTGCTTCCGGTAGGAATTTTAACAGGTATAGGTGTGTTTTCTCTGATCATAACCATGTTGCACATCAATTTTTTCGTCTATATTTTCTCTGTGATTCTCATTACAGTAGGTGTTTATTTTATTTTCAAAGGTATGAAAAGAACGGAATAATCGTTTAGGAGGCTATTGAGAATATGACCGACAACGAGGAAAGACTATCCGAAGAAGAAATGGAATTAATATTGGAAAAGTACAGTCGAATAACCGGTAAATCAAGGTTGATACTTGATGCCAATGAAAAATTGAAGCAAATGGTACAAGATTATAAAGGTAAACATGGTGAGGAAATTCCGGATGCTGAAGTCCTGTTGGATTTTGTTCCCTATCTTTTAGAGAAAATAGAGAAATTAGAACAAAAATAGGGCTTGCAAAATTTAGGAAAAAAGGGCAAGAAAAGGTTCGTTCTAATTAAAACTTTCTTTTAACAAAAAAGAACAAGATATACAGCAAGTTAGAGTATTCACCGATGGCAAAAGTTGTCAGGATTGCTATTAGTGGAATGATCATTAAGTATAGACATCGATTGATTTGATTATGAAAAACGGCTGTAGTTGCAATATCATTTTTTGTCAAATCTTTGTTTTTTTTGATATAAAGCCACTTTAACAAGCTGAAAACTTCAATCAAAAAAATATTGATGTGAAAAAGAATCGGGGCAAACACAATAGAAGAAAAATCATCTTGAACCGAGGTTGTAAAAGGAATAAGGACAATGAAAAACAAACAGAGTAAATTTAACCACATATGAGTTTTATTTGTTTTATTGAGATAATGAATCTCCTTGTTATTTGCGATCCATAGAGAAGCCAGAATAAAAAAACTGGTGAAATACTTTATAAAAGTCAAATGCATATTTCCCAAAGCGAGTAAGAACTCACCAGAAGTCGTGATGCGATCGTGATTGGGAATCTCGATGTCAAGCACCAACAAAGTCATGGCAATAGCCAGAATACCATCGTATAATGCTTCGGTACGATGCAAACTCAATGTCAAGCTCTCGTCTGAACTCTTCTTGTTTGTGATTTCGCAGTTGTCTTCTTGCTTTTTCAACACCTTAAACATAAACGTCACCCGACAGATTATAACATTTATTTTGCTTCAAGGTGATTTCAGATAGTGATGTATCATCGCTATGAGCTGTGACAAAAATATCTTAATAAATCTCATTTTGTTTCCATAAAAATAATAAAAATATTTGATGTATAATGCTCAAGGGAAGTTTAGGTTGAGGAAAGGTCATGATGGAAAAAATAGTGGTGATTGGAACAGGACCTGCAGGATTAATGGCCGCCCTGAGTGCAATGGGCAAAGGCCACAAGGTGCTTATTCTTGAAAAAAATGAAATACCAGGAAGAAAATTGTTGATTAGTGGATCCGGTCAGTGCAATTTAACCCATTCGGGTGAGATTGTTGAGTTTGCTAAACATTATGGGGAAAAGATCAAAGAAGCATTGCAAATTTTAAAGAGGTTTTCTAATCAGGATTTGATCAATTTGTTTCTTCAATTAGGTTTAAAGCTGACACAAAGAGAGGATGGGAAATATTTTCCTCAATCCTTTAATAGCAAAGATGTGATTAACTGCCTCATTAATTCCTTAATCAACAATCGGGTCCAAATCGTTTACCGTAGTCCGGTTATTTCAATTCAGGCCTTTCAGAATAATTTCGCCATTATCGCCGGGAATGAGTGCTATCAGGCTAATAAGGTTATTTGTGCAACAGGTGGGAACACCTATCCCAAAACAGGATCAGATGGAGGTTTTTTTTCAATTGTTAATAAACTAGGACATCGAATCGTTCCCTTGGGAAAAGGATTATCCCCTATTATCACTGAAACAAACGAATTCAAACAATTATCAGGAATATCACTTCGAAACGCTGGACTGAGATTCAGGACAATGTCCAATAGTCTGATTAGTAAGCGGGGAGAATTGTTGATTACGCACAGAGGGTTTTCAGGACCGCTGATCATCGATCATTCAAGGAACTTCAGTTCCAGGATGTCGATTGAGCTAAATTTCACATCAT
>DAOTHY010000006.1:47629-50968 GCA_035447925.1 Thermotogota bacterium | reverse complement strand
ATGATGACAGCTGTTCCCATTCCGCCACCGATACACAAACTGGCAAGTCCGTATTTGAGATTGCGTTTCTTCATCTCATATAAAAGAGTGACAATGATTCTGTTTCCTGAGCAGCCGATAGGATGCCCCAAAGCTATTGCACCGCCGTTGACATTCGTGCGCTCCATTAACCATTCTTTCGATACATTGTGTTCTTGTGTCAAATCCTTGATCACGCCCAAGCTTTGTACGGCAAAGGCCTCATTCAACTCAATCAGTTCAATATCCTTGAGACTCAATTCGGATTTTTGCAGAACCTTTCTAATCGCACCGACAGGTCCCAATCCCATGTATGCCGGATCCACACCAAATTGAGCAAAAGCAACCAGTTCAGCCATTGGGGTCACGCCGGTTTGTTGACATTTTTCTTCACTCATTAAAACGGTCATTGATGCACCGTCATTGATACCCGAAGCGTTTCCTGCTGTTACTGAACCATCTCTTTTAAAGGCTGGCTTAAGTTTTGCAAGTTTATCCAAATCGGTCAATCTGGGATGTTCATCAATCTCAAAGATTGTATCTCCTTTTCTTCCTTTAATCACCACTGGTTCGATTTCGTCTTTAAATCTACCTTCTTCAATGGCCTTGGCTGCTTTCTGTTGACTTTCAAAGGCAAATTGGTCTTGCTCCAATCTGTTAATGGCATATTTGTCGCTAATATTTTCAGCTGTCATTCCCATGTGGTAATGATTAAAAATATCAGTTAAGCCGTCATTTACCATATGATCAACAATTGAACCATCGCCCAACCGATAACCGAATCTTCCGTTTGTAAGAAGATAGGGGGCCATGCTCATGTTTTCAGTTCCGCCGCATAACACACAGTCAGCTTCTCCAGCCAGGATATCTGTTGCTCCCAACATGACAGATTTCATTCCCGAACCGCAAAGCATATTTACCGAAAAACCCGGTTTCTCTTGGGGAACACCTGCATATATGCTCACCTGACGGCCTGGACCCATTCCCAAACCTGCAGAAAGAATATTGCCCACGATGGTTTCATCGATTTGTTCAGGATTGATCTGTGATTGTGTCATTGCTGCTTTTGCTGCTATGACTCCAAGCTCTACTGCCGATGTGTTTTTCAGGACTCCTCCCATGGTTCCTATCGCTGTTCTTTTTGCACCTGTAATCAATATTTTTTTCATCCGTTCCTCCTAATTGGTTTTTTCATTTGATCTTTTTGCTATTCCATTCATCATCAAGTCTGCCAACGCTCTCAGATAGATGTCAATATCTTCGTCCTGCAAACCCTGATGGGGGGCAGCAAAATCAGACAAAATCAAGAGCGATTGACCCAACAAGTGTCCAATTCCCATAAGAATCATGGACAAAATATCTGAATCATAGCCTCTGATTTGTTTTTCTTCTTTTGCCAGATCTAAAACATGTATATATGGTTTTTTTAGTGATTCATAGTAAGTCAAAGTGATTTTACTGTCAATAAATTCACTTTCTCTTACCACTCCATACATGTTGGAATGGTGCTTAAAAAACTCGAGAAATCCCTTCAGAGAAGCAATTTCTAAATCCCTTCTATCCGAAAATCTTTCAGAGTATTTTTTCAAAACATAGCGTAATTCTTTACTGGTTTTATGAATCAATTGGGATAAAAGCTCGTATTTACTTGAAAAATAAAGGTAAAAAGCTCCGGCTGAAAGTTTGCTATTCCGGCAAATCTCATGAACGGTTGTTTCAAAAAAGCCTTTTTCCCCAAAGAGTGCCTCAGCTGAATCCAGTAATCTCTTTTTACTCTGTTCGCCTTTATTCAAAGAGTTTTCATCGTTTAAACTCAAATCATTCAATGTTGAAAAAACCCGTTCATCAAAGACATACGTTGTAGAGGAAAGCCCGTTTAAATAAAAATCTAAAAGCGTTTCTCTTGTTTTCTGAGGTACTTCTGCATCATTCCACAAAATCCAATAACCGGCAATGTAAAACAGCGGTCCAAATAGAAACCAAAAAAGGGGATCTCGGTTTTGCGAAATCGGGCTTATTTCAGAACTCTTTTGCAGTATATGTTTAATCTTGGTATGGAAATTCAAACATAAACCTTTGTCTATAAATTCCGCCTCACGGAAAACCTTATACTCGTATCGAAAATTCCAAAACGTATCGAAAACTCTGTTGATAAGGGTTTTTGTTTTTTCTTCTATTGTTGATTCTGAATGAATAATACTGGATAACAGATTAAAGAATTCG
The DNA here is from genome assembly GCA_035447925.1 of Thermotogota bacterium. Taxonomy (GTDB): domain Bacteria; phylum Thermotogota; class Thermotogae; order MWEM01; family MWEM01; genus JASUTC01. The sequence goes on along the minus strand of DAOTHY010000006.1, from coordinate 48,727 downwards.
TTTTGAAAAGTTTCCAGAATGATCTCAAATATCTCGTCTTTTGAACTAAAATACTGGTAAAACGTGGCAGGAGAAACCATCGCCGCTTTAGAAATGGCTAACACGGATGCCTTATGGTACCCCTTTTGCAAAAAAATGCGTTGGGCACTTTCAAACAAGGATTTCCAAGTATTTTCGCCTTTTTCAGATTTGGGAATTCTTCTCACAGATTTCTCCTCACACTAAATAAAATAGTAGCCACAATCTTCCAATTCTTAAATAACGAGACCGCCATCAACACCCAAAATCTGACCAGTTATATAACGAGCATCATCACTTGCCAGGAATAAGAAAGCATTGGCAATATCGATTGGATCTCCTATCATTTTTAACGGTGTTTTTTCTGTCATATAATCCAAGACTTTTTGAGGTAAATTTTCAGTCATGGGTGTTCTGATGAATCCAGGGGCCACGGCATTGACCCTGATTTTGTATCTGGCCAATTCTTTTGCCCATGTATAAGTCATGCCGATAACACCGGATTTTGTTGCTGCATAATTGGTCTGTCCAATATTTCCATAGACACCGACTACCGAAGATGTGGATAGAACAACACCTCCCGAATCCTTCATCAAACGGCTGCAAGCCTGAGTCATATTGAAAATGCCCTTTAAATTGACGTTTATAACCTGATCCCATTGTTCTTCTGTCATCTTCATCAAAAAAGCATCTCGAGTTATTCCGGCGTTATTGACCAATATGTCTATTTTGGAATATTCCTCTTTAATTTGATTGGTTACCTTTTCGATTTCCTCTCTGTTGGTAACATCCAAATGCATCCCTTTAATCGAACCTTCTAATCCAATAGCCTCATTTTCAAGAGCCTTTAAATCATCATCCAACACATCACAGGCGAAAACAGTTGAACCGTTTTGTGCAAACAATATAGCAGTTTCTCTTCCAATTCCTCTGGCTGCTCCAGTAATGACACTAACCTTTCCTTTCAATTTCAAAATAACACCTCCATTTTTTTGTGGTTTATAAAAGACATGAATACACTATCACATTTATATCATATACCATTTATAATTATATACAAATCGTATCATATCCAATCTC
>DAOTHY010000006.1:21639-47529 GCA_035447925.1 Thermotogota bacterium | reverse complement strand
TTGCTTAAAGATGCCGGGATTGAGAATTTCAAGTTACTTGAAATCGAGTTATTATGGAATGAAAAATTATTAGGGAAAAATGTTCCGTTAACCGACTTAACCCAATTAAAGCTGATGACAAGAGAGGTATTGATTAAACCGGATAATGCAGATCAGCAAGTCGAAGCCATTATTAACTTCAAAAATGAAATGCTTTCTCGCATAATCGCTGAAGGCAAAAGAGGCACGATTGTTTCAAAATACGGTTTTGATCTCTTTGACCCCGTCGCTGCCATATTGATCACACTTTCTTTGGAGGAATACGTTGAAAAGATAGAAGCTCTAAAAGTTCAGTTGAATCGATCTTCTCAGATATCAGATAAATTGAACGCTGTACAAGAAAAAGCCGTAGCGGTGCAATCAGCGATAGAGGATTCCAAGGTAGGTTCGCTGAATGTAATCAATCAGGAGATCAATCAAACGCTTAATCAACTCCATCAAAAACTTCAAGATATCAACAACCAGCAAAACGAACAATTCAATAACGGATTAAATGCAGTAAAACAACGCAGTGATGAAAGTGTTGACAGCATGTATTCCAACAATATCGTGATCATATTTATTGTGTTGATTTCTGTTGTTATTGGAATTATTATCGCTTTGATGATTCATTTCAGTATAAAAAAATCCATGAAATCACTGTTAACAAAGACAGATAAACTGAAAGAATTAGACTTGACCGTAGAATTTGAAAATACAACTAAACACAAAGATGAGATAGGCTTAGCTGAGCAAGCCATGCAAGAAATTGCGTTGTCAATGAAAAACACAATCATTAAAGTCAAATCAGCTATGGACGATGTGAAACAATCCTCTCAGGAACTTGACGCCATTGCAGTGGACACAAATGCTGTTTCACAGGAATTACAGGATATTTCAGATAGCACTGAAAGAAATATTCAAGACACTTCAGCGGCAATAGAAGAGGTAACCTCCGGAATTGAGGAAATTGCAGCTTCAGCAAAAAATGTCTCTGATATCTCTAAAGGGCTTTTCGAAAGAACTGATGAAACGTCCCATTCTGCAAAAACAGGTGAAGAAGAATTAACTAAGATGGCAACAATCGTCAAGGATGCCGAGAATCAGGCATCAGAAACGTCAAAATATGTTGATGAATTGCAAGTTCAGGCAAAGAATGTAGGCGAAATCGTACAAACCATTTCAGGGATTAGCGAACAAACCAATCTTTTGGCTCTAAATGCCGCTATAGAGGCTGCAAGAGCGGGAGAAGCCGGGAAAGGTTTTGCGGTAGTGGCTGATGAAATCAGAAAATTGGCGGAAGAAAGTCAAAAAGCCACAGAAGACATATCAAAAATGCTTAAAGAGATTGGAAATCGGGTTCAATCTGTTAATGTAGCTTCAGATAAGACCGTCACTATCGTCAATGATATGAACGAAAAAGCTCAAAGTGCATTGCTGCAATTTAGCGCTATTTCAAGAAATCTATCCACTGTTCTGGATTCGGTTGAGAATCTCAGCAATACATCCGAAGAGCAAAGCGCCGCTGCTGATGAGATCGCCAATGCGATGGATCAATCAGCTCAATCAATGGTACATGCTTCTGAGCAGGTCGAATCGTTGGTAAATGAAGTCGGAAGGCAAACAAAATCGGTGAAAACCATGAAAGAGGCCACACAGAAGCTGAATGGACTCGCTGATCAACTCAACCAGGAAATAGACAAGTTTAAAATCTGAAAGGAGCAAGAGGTGACCATTTGAACCCTTTAAAAGCTGTTTGGGAATCAATTCCCACACCTGCACTTTTAATCAACGCATCTGTCTTGAAGCGGAACATTATCCGTATGCAGGAACTGGCTAACCAAAATAAAGTCCATTTGAGACCCCATACAAAAACACATCGAACTCCTGAAATTGCGAGAATGCAGTTAAAGCAAGGCAGTCACGGAATAACGGTTGCGACTACCGGCGAGGCTGAATGTATGTTTGATGCGGGTATAAACAACCTATTTATCGCAAATGAAATTGCGGATGCCGAAAAACTAATCCGCTTAAAGAGACTCGTAGCATTAGGTTGTCAATTATCTGTCGGAGTTGATCATTCTTATCATGTAGAATTAGCAAATCAAGTATTTTCCGGATCAGCACATTCTTTAAACGTATTGATAGAAATAGATGTAGGAGATGAGCGTGCAGGCGTTCAAGACTTTGAACAGGCTCTTGCTTTAGCAAAACTGATTGAAAAATCAGAAAATGTACGATTTTCAGGCGTTTTTTCACATGAAGGACAATCTTATGGTGCCCGTTCAAAAGAAGATTGTCAGAGAATATCCTATGAGAGTCATTCAAAAACGGTACAGATAGCTAATTTATTGAGGTCTCGAGGGATTGAAGTCAGAACTGTCAGTGTTGGCTCAACACCTTCCATTCTAACTTCTCCAGTACTAGCCGGAGTAACGGAAATACGGCCTGGAACATATCCGTTGATGGACGCTTCGCAAGCGGCTGTCATCAACAACTTTGACTCCTGTGCGGCAACTGTACTCTCCACCGTCATCAGTAAGCCAATCAAGAGCCGCATCGTTTTAAACGCTGGAGCAAAGGCCTTGACCGGTCAAATGGTTCGGTCTGGAATTACCAAAAATCATGGTTATGGTTATCTTAAAGAATATGGCGTATGGACAAATGTCTTTTTTGATGAACATACCGTTGTGAACGACGAGGGCTTTGCTTCAAAGGTTCAAATTGGTGACAAGGTTGAAATTATACCCAATCATATTTGTCCAGCGGTCAATCTTTACGATTATTTTTATCTGATCGAGGAGGGGCATTATAAGAAAATACCAATAGAATGCAGGGGAAAGTCCACATAAATCAAACGGGGGGATCGTCCCCCCGTTTCGTCATTTTATGATATAGGCTTTAGGCGGCTTAATACCGTTAAAGTTCGTTCCGTATTCTACCGTGTAAGCTCCAGCATTCTTAAAATAGACCCTGTCTCCCATTGTAATGGTAACTGGCAGTTCCACTTCATCGTAAATCGTGTCCACACTGTCACAAGTAGGTCCGGCAAGAGAAAATATGGCTGTTTCTTCTTCTTCTTTTCCTTCAACAATGATTTCATAACGAAAATCTTCAATGGTCTCAAGCAAACCATGAAAAACACCAGCATCTATATAAACCCAATTATCTTTCTGTTTTCTAGAACGCAGGATGACTTCACTGACAAGCACACCAATATCTCCAACCATTGATCTTCCCGGTTCAACAATAACTCTAAGATTTTTTGCATCTGCCAAGTATTCCTCGATTGACTCTTTGATCATCAATCCAATTTCCTCAATCTGAGGAATCGGGCGGGTATGTTGGATGGGCATTCCTCCTCCAAGATTAACCATTTGCAGTTCAATATTTTCATATTCCTTCAATTGATAAAATATGTCCCCTGCCTGAACTATTGCTTCTTTCCATTTGTATTTGTTATAGGTTTGAGAACCCACATGAAAGGATATGCCATAGGGAATTAAACCTAACTTTTTTGCATGAATCAATAATTGAACCACGTGGTCAATATCCGTTCCGAACTTTTTGGATAACGGCCAATCGGAGTCATCTGAGCTCATCAACAAACGTGCATATACTTTACTTGCCGGGGCATTGTTCGCAATTTTTTCAAGTTCCATCTCGCTATCCACTGAATACATTTCAATGTTGTTTTGAAAAGCAAAAGCAATGTCTTTTTCCTTTTTTATGGTATTGCCAAAACTCATCAAATGCCCCGGTATTCCCAAACTCAAAAGCAACTCAATTTCACCTCTTGAAGCCACATCAAAATGTGCCCCCTTGTTAAAAAGAGTTTTGACGATTTCCTGATGACTGTTTGCTTTTACAGCATAATAAATTTCAATGTTATCCATGATCGAAGCCAGTCGTTCATAATTTGTTTCAAGGAGTTTTGTATCTAGCAGGACAAAAGGTGTTTCATATTGTTTTCCAATTTCATAAATGCTTTTTGTAATTTCCAAAATTTCTCACTCCTTTTTATCACTCCGATTTTGAGTTTATTCTTTACGTCCCTGAATGTTCGCAAGACGGATTTTGCAAAATATTTCAACGATTGATGGATCAAATTGCTTTCCGCTGTTGTTCTGAATCTCTTCAATGGCTATTTCTTCTTTGACTGCTTTTTTATACGACCGGTCTGAAGTCATGGCATCAAAGGTGTCAGCAACAGCAATAATCCTTGAATACAATGGGATGGCTGTTTCAGACAATCCTGCAGGATATCCGTGCCCATCCCATCTCTCGTGATGGTAGCGTACGGCCTCGACAATGACGTCGATATCATCCGAAGTATCTAAGATTTCAGCTCCCCAGACAGGATGTTTCTTAATTTCCTCATATTCTTCGCGTGTTAATCGCCCCGATTTTAGTAATATGGTGTTTGGAATATTAATCTTTCCGATATCATGGACTAATCCCGCCCAATAGATCTTATTTGTCTGTTCTGCATCAAAACCCATCGCTTTGGCAATTTCAGCTGATAATTTCCCTACGTTCTCAGAATGTCCCTTTGTATAGGGATCGTGAATTTCCAATATTTTTATCATGGCCAGTATCAGTTTTTGCTGAAATTCCGTTTGGGCCTTAAATAATCGTTTTAACCCCAAAAAAGCCGTGGCAAAATTGGTAAATGCCTCGAAAACACGCAGATCAGAATTTGTGAAGGGTGCTGCTTTTGGTGGTGAATCCACAGAAATCGTTCCAACAACCGCATTCTTGAATTTTAATTCTGAAATCATAGTATGTCCGATCGGCTTGCTGGCTTCGATGATTTCTTTCATCTTTTCATCAGGCATTTTCGATATATTGGATAAGATATCCTTGACGATTTGAACGGTTGAGGTCTTTAAATGATAATCAACATCCAAATCAATTTGCTGGAGCTTTTTAAGATCATGTCCCTTCGCTGATACAAAATTCCACTTCCCATTTTCAAATAGTGCAACACTGCCGTACTCAGCACTGTCAATAATGTCTATTAACATTGTCAAAAGGAAGTCCAAATATTCTTCCTCTGATTTAAGACCAGCTTGATTGATTTGAGTTGCAGTGGCAAAGATTTCCTCAAGATCATGAGACATCTTTTCCAATTGCTGATAGGATTGTTCCAAATCTTCATTACTGGCACTGAGTTCCTCATAGGCAGCTGCCAATTCATCCCGAACCTTTTCTGATTCCACAATCGAATGTTTGAGTTCTGTTGACATCTTAGTATAAGTCTCGGTCAATTGATTGATTTCCTTAATTTTTGTTTTTGGAAGAGAAAAATCAAGGTTTTTCAATGTAAACCGATTCATTTCATGAACCGTTTTTTCCAAAGGTTCTGTGATCTTTTTACTCGCCCGAATAAGGAGTATTGTGACAATGACAATACAGATTAACAACATACTCCACGCAATAACGGTAATCTCAATGATCTCACGAAAAAATTCTCTTTTCGGTATGTGAATCAGCATTTTCCAATTCACAGGCTCATTGATTGCTTGGAAAAAAAGCAACTCTGTAGATCGATCTGAATCGGAAACAGATGCTTCAACAATACCATTTTCCTCTTTTAAGATTCTCGTCATAACATCTGAAGTAACATCTTGAAGATATTGATCATAAGCGTTTTTTGAATAAGATAAATCAGAATGGGCCATCAATATGCCTTTTTCGTTTATTATCGCCGTTTGTCCCAATTCATCAATTTTCATGGTTTGAAGAAATTCGCTAATCACGGAAAGATTAATTGTACCGCCAAATAATCCAATCAAATTTCCCTGCCGATCCAAAAGTTTGATGGCAATCACAATTGACGGTTTGTTATTTGTTTTTGACAATAGGGGATCACTGATCACAACTTCTTGCCCATTGAGAACAATCTTTTGAAAGTATTCTCTTTGAGAGATATCGTGTTTTTCTTCAAAACAATCGTTTGTATTTCCCTGAATATCCGAAACAAAGAGTGTTTCAAAAAAGCCTGGTTGCTCTTGACAAGGTTTTAACAAACTTTGAGAAAGGGGCTGATTAGTGTCAATAGAATCGCCAAGGGTTTGCACAACTCGTTTGATTTCTATGATTCTGCTTTGAAGCCATGTTTGCAGATTCTGAGAATGAATATGCGTTATTTCCATACCAATGGATTTGATTTTATTGGTTTGTACGATGGAAAATCCCACCGTAAACAGCAAAGAGATTGCAACAGTAAATGAAATGATGAAAACCAGAAGTCTTTTTAGGAGATAATTTTTGTAAAGTAAAGGTTTCTGCTTAGCCATCTACTTGGTTATTCCGAGTTCTATCAAAATATTTTTGCTTGATTATTCCACTTATCATTATCAACCCTTCATCATCATAGATAACACACAGTTGCCCGGGTGTGATGGCAAACTGCTGTTCGCTAAAAGAGACCATTAACTCATCATCCACAAACGAAATGCGACAGTCGTGCATTTGACTGCCACTTTTTACTCTGCATTTTAACATTTTTTTGGACAATTCGGAAACCTTTTTTTCTGTAACAAATCTGTTTAGCTGAAAGGCTAACAAGCTACGACTGTACATCTCTCTCAACGGGGCTAAAACGACCGTGTTTGTATTTGGTTCAATTTCTTTTACATATAAACGTTCTTTAGCTGTAATTCCCAATCCACGTCTTTGCCCCACGGTATAATGATAAACTCCTTTATGGCTCCCTAGTTCATCACCCATTTGATTAACAATCTTACCACTTTTTTCTACTACGCCTTTATACTCGAGAAATCGAGTGTAATCCTGATCATGGATAAAACAAATATCTTGGCTTTCATTGATTTCATTGGGCACAAACGCAGATTTTTTTGCTATTTCAATGATTTCGCTTTTATAATACCCCCCAATAGGGAAAAGCAATTTACTGAGAACCTCAGGCCGAATGGTTCCCAAAAAGTAACTTTGGTCCTTTTTACAATCTGCAGCCTCTTTCAGAAAATAAAGAGTGTCTTTTTTTTCAATTTGCGCATAATGCCCGGTTGCATAGAGGGTTTCGGGAAATTTCTCCTGCATGACATCAAATAAAAAGCCAAATTTTATCCCCCTGTTGCACAAAACACATGGATTAGGTGTTAGGCCTTGCTCATAATAACGAATAAAGGGTTGAATGACCATTTTCTCAAATTCTTTTTCGACAAATACAACTTCCCAATTGATTTTAAAATGATTTGCAGCTCTTTGAGCCCTTGCTATCTCCTCTTTAGAAAGATAACCATTTTGCATCGTTATCCCATGAACTATATACCCCTGATCTAGGAGTATTTGTAAAGCAACCGAACTGTCGACCCCACCGCTCATTGCCAAAATAACCTTTTTTATCATCAGAAAAGTCAATCCCTTACTAACTGAAATACGTTAATTTCACCACTATCCATGCACAATACATAGACCCTATCCTGATGAATCAACATCTTGATAGGATATTGACCAACCGGCTGCTCATCCAACAATTGAAACTGATTGGAATACAGTTGAATAACTTCGTCGAAATTTGACAGCAAAAGGAATCCGTCATCGTAATATACTTCGATATCCAAAACTCCTTTTGCACACTGGATTTCTTTTAACAGCGTTTGATGGTGGTTATAAACAAAGCATTTTTCTTCACTCATGGAAGGAACGAGAATATAGTCTCCCCAAAGTGTCATATCCAGAATATGTGTATGATTTTGCCATTGAACAAGGGTTTTCGTTTCCATATCTCCCCAGCTGATTTGATAAATGCCATTGTCCAGATAACCACTGATGGCATATTGTCCCTCATTTAATCTCAAAACCGACAGGGGTTTTTTCACCATCCCCTCAATGTCCCATCTGTATAAAGTGGATAGGTTAATGATGCAAAGTGAATTCTGAAGCTCATAATCTCTGGACCAGGTATGATAGTTGTCATAATAAGGCAAGATCACCAAATCATCATAAATATAGAAAACGGGTACTCTACCGGATAAACTGAATTCTTGAAAAACCCCTTTTCTTTCAATATCTAGAACTTGCAAGGAATAATCTCTTTGGGAAACAAAATAGAGTAAATCATTCTTGACAAGTGAATAGGCGGGCCCGTTTTTCGTTCTAACCGAATGCGAATAAGTCATAGCACTCCGGTCGTAAAAATCAATCTTATGTCCCCAGAAATCAGATACGATTACATATTGTTCAGAAAAAGAGCAAAAAACGGGATAATTTGATTCTGTTAAGGTCGTGATCATCGTTTCTGATTTAATATCAACAACCTTGATCAATTCGTTTAGATAATCAATAACAAAAATCCTCTGGTATCTCTCATCTAAAAAAAAATGTGCGGGTTTTCCACCCACATGAATATCACAACAGTGGATTAGCGAGAGTGAAAAACCACTGATAGCGATGATACATAAAAAAACAATTATTGTGATTGCAACTGTAAATCGTATTTTTCTAACACCTCTTTTTGCCAGCTTTTAAATTCAGCTGATAGCTCAGATAGGGTTGGAATGGTCCCATTGGTATCGATATACTTTCCCACTTGATCCTTTAAATGGCGTGTTTGTGCGTCAAACGGTTCTAAAAGGTTCAAGTAATAACTGTATCTTGATTTATCTGATGCCATGGACAAATCTGATAAGATTCTGACATAACTATTATGAAAAGAAATCACCCTGTCAACAGAAGGGGTAAGATTGACAAAATTCAATACAATACTGGCAACAATGATGATAATACACAAGTATTTGGTAATCAGCCAAATCTTCTTTTGCCAAATTCGAAATTCAGGATTGGGTGAGATAAGAAAGCCCAAAAGAAATCCGGTTCCCAACCCTCCTATATGTGCCAGATTGTTGATTCCTGGAACGGTAAAACCTAAAAAGAGGTTGATGAGTATCATCGGCAACAAGGCTGTCCCCGAAAAGCCGCTTAATCTTCCCCGCATATTCCCATTTATGCCAGCCGAAAACATGAGACCGACCAATCCGAAAATTGCACCACTTGCCCCAACTGAAGGAACGTTATAATAGAAAAGTTGAGTGAGTACGTTCCCGGCTACTCCTGAAATCAGATAAATAAAGATAAATTTTTGCGAAGAATAGATCTTTTCAACGATGATACCAAAATAAAATAAAGCATAAGTATTAAAAAAGATATGCATGAGTCCGCCGTGAAGAAAATTCGCAGTGACAAATCGATACCATTCGCCCCTTGAAACAAGAGGACCGTACTGAGCTCCAAATTGGATTAAAGTCGAAGTGGTACCTCCGCTAAACAAATCTCCCGAACCCAATATTACCGTCAGTAGGTACATAACGACATTCAATATAATGATGGAAATAGTCATTGGCGCTTGCTCAAATAAAAAAAGAAAACGATTGCGGCTGGTATAGTTCATCTGGTAATCCCCACTTGATTGTCATTTAGAATTTGCAATAGATGCGCCTCATTGGTGTCTACTACTATTGAAGTGACGGGAAAATCAAGAATAGTATTCATCACGATCAAAAACTGCGAATACTGAAGCCGATCTGGTGAAAAAGCAGGAACTACCCGTTGACCAATCACATGTTCAAGTGCCCACTGTGTGTCATGTGCAACGTTTTTTTTATCTGAGAACCAATACCACATGATTCCCAGATCGGCATACCCTTTATTCAACCAATAAACCCAATCCTGAAAATGCTCATCTAAAGCACGTTCATACTGACTTGTATGATAAATGATCAATTTTGTGGATAAACCTAAAGACTGGACCAATGAAGAAAGTCGTTTGATTACATCGCTGAGAACAGATTGACGAAAGGTGTCAAAATTGACTATACTGGAATGGTTATCTCTTAAATATTGCTCGTATTCTTTGAGTGCATACGGATTGTACCCATATTCAGGGTTGGGATAAAAAAAATTCGAAAAAGCGAGCTGAGAAGGTTTGTATTGAATGAGAATTTCTCGAATAAGTGAAATGATAAATTCCTGTACTTGAGGAACCCCCGGATCTAAAAAAACAGGATCGTACAATAGCTTTCCCTGGATATTCCGACTTAACCAGTCCGGTTGTGTTTTGGATACATGCAAAAGATTGTTTGGGAAATCCTGAGAAGGCCAAACTGTCAAAAAATCAATCACGGGTATGATACGTATACCGAATGTTTCTCCTTTTTTCATCGCATAACCTAAGGGATCAAAATGCAATGGAGTGCCGTTGTTGATCAATACATTGCTTCTTGGCAAAATTCTTGATTCATATAAGGATTCCATGAATGAGATAATCGGCACATAAAGGGTATCGATTCGATAATTTATGCAACGTCCCATCAAATTATCGATCGATTCTTCACTAACTAAATCCATTCTCTGTGCTTGAACAGATAATCCCAAAGCCTCTGATGAAAAGATCATCATCACGAATAACAACATACCAATCGTCAAAAGAATTATTTTTTTCAACTTCCGCCTCCATTTGGAACAATTTCAAACTGTGAAAATTATACCATAACGTGATATACTTTAATTTGAAAAAGAAATCCGTTCTTTTCAGGATACAATCGACAAAGTTGGCTGTGTACGAAAGATATTAAACCAACGCTGAAGGGGGATTATAATGGAAGTCAAAGAAATTCAGAAAAATCAAATCGACTCTTTGCTGACATTGATAAATGAAGTTTTTGATACTTATCCGATACCCGTCAATTGGACTGAAAGAGAATTTGAAATGGATATGATAGAAAATCGAATCTCGTTAGAGGATTCCTTCTTTCTTTATCAAGATGGATTACCCATCGGCTTCATCGTTATTGCCAAGAATAAGAATAAAGCACGGATTGATTCCATGGGTGTAAAACGTGAGTACAGGGGAACGGGTTCAGCAGAATTACTGCTTCAAACTGCTTTGGAAAACCTCAAATGGAAAAAGGTCGAGAGTGTCCTGTTGGAAGTCATGGAAACAGAACAGCGTGCGATCAGGTTTTACGAAAAGCAAGGCTTTTGCCACGAAAGAAAACTCTACTCATTCCTGATGGATCTTTCTGATTTTTCGCCAACTGAGTTTCAGTATAATAATGCAAATACACATATCATTCACGAATTGGCACTTCAAGCATACAACATATTTCAAAGAAACCTGAATTGGCAACGAACCCCTTTTGCTTTGGGGAACTCCGGGAATCGTTATTTTAATGATGTGATCCACACAAAAACAGATAAAGGACATCCAATCGGTTATTTAGTATGGGGTGAAAATTCCGACCATGTTTATATCATTGATACCTATACGATCAATCCGGATTATGAGTTAAAAAGGATTGTCGAAGATGTAAAGCGGTATTTGCAAAGCAAAACCAATAAAAACAAATGCCTGATTACCAATGTGCCGGAGAATGACGGCCTTTTTGAAAGCGTGTTGAGAACAAATGCTGAAATACTCTTTAAGCAAATCGAAATGGAGTTGTCTCTCCGTTGAATCAGGATAAAGACATACAACTGGATCAAAAATTCTTTAACAATATCTATGTAAATCTATTAGAGCGGTATGGTCATCAGAATTGGTGGCCTGGAGATAGTATTTTTGAAATCATGGTTGGGGCAATCCTCACGCAGAACACGCAATGGTTTAACGTGGAAAAGGCAATCAACAGTTTAAAAGCTGAACAATTGTTGGAACCAAGAAAAATGTTTTTAACTACCGAAAGCCGAATAGCCACCTTGATTGTTCAAGCCGGCTACTATAACATCAAAGCAAAACGGTTAAAAAGCTTGGTGGATTTTTTGATGACAAAAAAGCTTGATTTTTATCAAATGAAACAGCAGCCTGTTGACAGCTTAAGAGAGGAATTCTTGGAAATAAACGGTATCGGACCCGAAACAGCTGACAGCATTCTGCTTTATGCATTGGGAAAAAAAACATTTGTTGTGGATGCCTATACGAGAAGATTGTTCTCCCGACTCAACCCCCAATGGGATTGGATGAAAAGGATCACCTACGACGAACTCAAACTGTTTTTCGAACAACGCCTGTTTGAAGATGTTCAGTTCTATAATGAACTTCATGCACTCATTGTCGTTCACTCCAAAGACATCTGCAAAAGCAAACCACAATGTGAGGAATGTGTCCTGAAGGATATCTGCGCCCAATCCCCTAAATCAATGGTCTGTTAGTAATAACTGCTTTTTTATTCAAGAAACTTCTGTATTTCAACTGTATATCCGTTGGGATCCTGAACAAAAAAATGATAAATATGAAAAAATGGATTCTTTTCGGGTTTACTTTGAATGACCAGACCTCTGTTGATCATATGCTCATAAACCTGGTCCACTTCATCGGTAACAAAGGTAATGATTGGAGATTTGGAATGGGCATTTACTGGAATATGTGAACAAAATCCAATCTTGCCGCCTCCCGGAACATCGTAAATTTGGCATTTACCTTGGTCTTTTTCAAGAGTGAAACCCAAAATCTCCTTGTAAAAATGCTCCGTTTTTTTCAAATCACCAGTGCCAAAAAAAGCAATCATACCATTCCAATTAATAGTCATTCGTTTGCTCCTCTGTCCGTGACGTTATAGCGCAATCTCTGATTTTTGAGAGATCCGCAATGGATAAATGATTCCGTTTCTGAATGAGGGATAAAAACATTTGATAGGCTTCTTGAGAGTGATAGAGATACATATTGACCAAAACGATTTTAAATAAACGATAATCCAACTCACAAAAGCGAAGTCCTTTGTATGTCTTAAGGATGTCAATCTCCATTTCCTTGATCGTTTCTTCGTCTTCCAATTTTTTTAAAACGTTTGCCATCTTTTCCTGAGCTTTTTTTCTGTCTTTGTGCTGAATATCAGCCATTTGCCCGATTTTCCTTGAAGAAAGGTATAAGTCATTGATCTGTGCAACCTTTTGATGAAAAGTGACTTTATCTACACCGGGATGCAATCTTCTCTCTTTTTTCTTCGCTTCCAAATACTGTTGGGTTTCTTGTACAGTCGGTATAGAAGAATCAATTCTCTGGTTCTCAAAAAAAGAGTCACTCAGAATGATCTTTTTGGCATAGGCAAATTCGTTGTGGATTTTCCCGTTTTTGCTTTCATTTTTTAAACGAAAAAAATAGTCAGCCATAACCGTTAGACGGTTTTCCAACAAATCCGAAGGTAACTCTTTTGCCATCAGCAAAAGATCTGCCAGTTGTTTTTCGCTAATATCACAACGCTTTAAAAAATAAGCTTTCAAACGATCCGATAGCCTTGATTCATTATCGGAATCATGATAATCATAAAGCATATGAAATCACCCCGTAATGATCACCTTAACAGGGCTAATGATCCCATGGGATCCCAGGGATCTAAAACAATTGGTTCTTGATCGTACATGTTCAACTGCTCGGGGCTTAGATATTTTTTGTTAATAGCTACTTCATAGTTGTATTCCTCAAACCACCCGTCACTCATGACGAAAAAGCCCTCTTTCCCTACCTTTTCTCCCCAACTGTTTTGTACCTTCCATTTTCTGGGTTTATTGTCAATCAGATGAACACCTGTAAAGACCATGGCGTGAGTTAAAACACTGCCTCTGTAATCGAGACGGTCCGCTTTAGTCATATCAAAGGAAACATTCAACAATTTTTCATACTCGTAAAGTTGATTATCCAGCAACCCAAGATCTCGATTGATATATTTTCCCACATCACAGCCAAACCAAACCGGATCGCCATTTTGCAATTGACTGATACTCAATGATTTCAACTCCCAAATGGGTAAATTCAAGTATAAAATCTGCCTTTCGCCCATCACATTTCCCAGATATTTTACCGTATACGTTTTTTCAAAAGGTTTATCCGAGGTGGGAGCGTTGATGATACTGATATAATCCGCTAAATTGATAGGAGAAATCTGCTGATAAAACTCAACAGGAGACAGATTTCCAATACGTTGAAATTGATTCTTTTCATCCCGATATTCAAAATCAACCCTTTTTGGTGGTTCTGAAAGAAAGTAACAGAGTATGGAATAAAAACTAATCAGCATTTCTTCCTTTTTTTGCCTAATCAAATCCAAAGTATTCTTTTCCTGAAACAGATTCCTCAGTTTCTTTGCCGCACTTCTTAGAAAGAAATCCAAAATAAAATTCATTTCCCTCGAATTGGAGCTGTGAAAGGTTTCAGGCATAGCGTATTTCGGAACGACACCATATTTTTCTACCAATGCCACAAACATGTCCCATTGTCCGCCATCGTTAGTCGGATGCTCTAAGAGCCAACTCACCGTTCTGGAATTCAAATCTTCATTCAACGTATCGATCACACTTTCTAGAAAGTAATTCGCTTTTTCGAATTTATCCCAGAACATCGGATAAGACTGTGACAATTCAAAATCCTTATTTTTTAAGTTGTATTTTTGGATGATCGCATATCGGATGGTATTGAGTGCGGCAAACATCCAGCATCTTCCAGTTTGTTTTTGATGTGTTACCTTTCCTACTTCTATTTCATGAGAAAATTCATGATACATTCCTTTAATCGAATTAAAATTCATCGCCGAATTATTTATCCCATTGTTGATAATACTGTTTGAAATCAAGCGGTTTCGATCTTCAGAATTAAAATGATCCGAACATCTTGCTAAAAATTCTTGATGGATTATTTGATCCATTGCCATCTCCTTTTCAATCAATGTTCTTTAATTTTTTATACCACCTGAAACCATGCCACTTAATGGATGTTAAAATGATAAACAGAATAATCCCCCCTGATACGATGAATATTGAAATAAACAGCCAGGAGACTTGATTTCTGTCATAATCATAGCGGGATTGTAATCCACTGAAGAAAAGGGTTTGATCTTCTTCCATCATCACCTTGTAATACCATTTACCAGACAAAAGGAAAATACCTTCTTCTTTCACTTCAAATTTATCAATCCACTCAAACATCCGCCCCTCTATAAAAATCTGCTTGATATCTTCTCCTGAATAGACACTTAGAATCTTTTCAGGATCACTAACTCTAATGCCAAATATAAAACTTGCACTAATGATTAAAAGCAAGATAATGGTCATATTTTTAACCCTTTTCAACGCTATCACCTCTCATTTCCTTTCTTAAAAAATCGGTTAAAACAACAACATCGTTTGTTTTCATCCCATTGATATACATCGACCGTAAAGCAATGGTGTGATTTGCATAGTTAAAATTCTCTGAGACATCCTTCAAGTCGTGAAGTTTCAAAAAACACAGGATTTGATCAACGGTTTTATCCAATGGCACTTCGTTATTTTTCAACTCAATCTCTAGTAAATCTCTCACATCATAAACACAATACGGATTATCCAGAAAATGATCTAAAACAACTTCAGCTTGAAAAGGCAGTTCAAAAACGCTACGAAGTTTAATGATAAATGGAAAATCCCTCAATTCATCAATCGGGATAGAATCATTGTCTAATGGTGTTTCTTCTTCTCTTCTATAAATGAGATTTTGATCAATACATTCTTTTTTACCCTTGATCCAAATCTTGTTTCCATCTTTGTTTAAAATAAGCCTGATCCGTTCACTCTTTTGAATATCTCTCACCCCATCCAGATACCATTGAATGATTCCGATTGTGTGATGAGGGAAATTTTCCGTTAGCCACATTGCTTCATTGTGAGAGATCAGAAATTTTTTTTCGATTTCCACTGACATATCTTCTCAACTCCAATTAATAAGCCAAAACGATTAAAACACTTTTCAAGATTTTTGTCAATGGACAAAAAAAGGGACTGAATCATCAGCCCCGTTATCTGTTCGCAGTAAAGATCAAGTGAGAAAACTATTTGATCGCCCCTTGAGTGATTCCGGAAATAAAGTTTTTAGAAAAGATAAAGAATATGATCATAATGGGAATGATAGACATTGAAAGTGCTGCCGCAATTAAATGCCATTGATTTGAAAATTCGCCAAAGAAGACAGATATTGCAAGAGGAACGGTCTCTTTGGAACTACTGGAAAGAATAATAAGCGGGAAGAAGAAATCATTCCAAACGTTGACAAAATTAACAAGACCTACAACGACCAAAGCCGGTTTAGTCAAAGGTAAAGCTATTTTCCAATAAATGATCCAAGGGGTTGCACCATCCATTCTGGCGGATTCTTCAATTTCCATCGGAATGGAGTCCATGAATCCCTTAATGATAAACGTGGCAAAAGCAGTACCTGTTGCAATATATACCATGATTAAACCAATTCTCGTATCGGTAAGACTCAGCTGATTTAAGGTAACATAAATGGGTATAACGGCCAATCTTGCAGGCAATGCCAAACCTGTGATGATATAGATGTATAAGAGCCTTCTGAATCTAAAACGGTAACGGGAAATCATAAAAGCCAGCATGGATGAAAACAACAAAACACCGCCGATTGACGATACCGATACAATCAGACTGTTTACATAAGCCGAACCCAAATCCGCTTTTTTCCATGCCTGAACATAATTGTCAAAACTAAAACTCTCCGTAATCGCAAAGGGTTTTAAATAAATTTCTCTCATGGATTTAAAGCTGTTTAAAAACAAAACGCCAAAAGGCGTGGCAACGATTACTAAATAGAGTAAAAGAACGATAAACAGAATAATGGTTGCTGATTTACTTAATCTTAGCATTATAATCCCCTACTTCTTTTATCAAGTACATTGGCATAGACCATGGAAAGCGGTATAACCATGATAAAAATAATGACAACGATGGCTGCTCCCAATCCGTAATCTTGCCTGGAGCTTCCCAACCCCCCAAAAGCCGTCCTGTAAAAAAGCGTTCCCAAAACATCAGTTGTCCTGTAAGGACCTGCTTGTACGCCGGTTAGGGCATAAACAACATCAAAAATATTAAATGACCAAATGAAAATTAAAATCGCCAATGTTTGCATTGTCGGCACAGTTAAAGGAAAAATGATTCGAGTAATGATTTTGTTGTTTTTTGCACCATCTATATAAGCCGCATCAAACAAATCCTTGGGAATATTGAGTATTGCTGCCATAAATACAAGGATATAGAAACCGATATTTCTCCAGATATTGACCATCACAACCGTGGTCAATGCCGTTTCCTTCTGTCCCAGCCAAGGTTGTGCCCAACTTTCCAACCCGATCAGTTCCAAAAAAGAGTTGATGAGACCCCATTGCGGGTTGAGCAACATACTCCAGATAAAACCCACCAACACCATTGAAATGACGTTAGGTAAATACACCATGGTCTGAAAAAACCGTCTACCCCATATCTTAGAAGTCAGGGCAACCGCTATGATGAACGCCAAACCAAGTTCAAAAATGGAATTCATGAAGAAAAAGTATATACTATGCCACACAGCATTGAAAAATTCTCCCGAAAAGGTACCGAATAAAATGGTTTTAAAATTTTCAAAACCAACGAAGCTCTTTTCACCAACACCTGCCCAACTATAAAAACTCAGGTTAAAACTATAACCTATGGGATAAACAACAAACAGTGTGTAAAAAAACAGGGCAGGTAAAACAAATAAAAGAATATGTTTGACCTTGGTTTTCATAGCCATTTCCCCCTCTTTCTTGTTAAAAAGCGGGTTTTTGAAAAAAACCCGCTCAAAAGATGATAAAAATTTATTGGAGTGATTCCAATCGATTGATTAATGGTTGATACCACTGTGAAAGGGCATCCTGACATTGTTGGGCCAATTCAGCCGGAGTGATTTCATCCGAATACATAGCTTGTAGCCCAGGGCTCAAAACGTCCGTATACAGAGAAGGCTGACCGGTAACCAATTCAGAACCAACCCAATAAACATATGGTGATGCGTATTGATTGGCCACTTCGTTAACTTCCTTTAAGATTTCTACATCTGGCATGTGTGCGCCACTGACAGCAGGAATATTCTGGGTAATATTCGAGAAGATTGTTCCGAATTCAGGTGTTGCGGCAAATTCCAGTACTTTTAGAGCAGCTTCTTTCTTTTGGGAATTGACCGAAAGACCGATAGCGCCATCCATGTAAACATATGCATATGGCTGATTCCCTTCAAAATCGGGTGGTACCATAAAGTAACCGATGTTAATATCCGGATTGAGTTCCTTCCACATTTGTGCTCCCCAAATACCGTAAAAAACCATACCGGCTTGACCAAATGCGAATGCTGCATCCATGTCTGTACAAATATTGGCCATGTAGTTTTTCTGATAGTATTTTTTCAGATCGTTCAATAAAGAATTCATGTAGATCCAATCCTGATCGAGAAAATCGATTTTTCCTTCGGTTAATCGTTTGATCCAGCCCGGTCCCAACACACTGACACCACATGCTGCATGCTGCATCACAAGGGCCCATGCTTCTTTTCCTGGTGCAAAGAAAGGATCAATTCCGTTTGATTGCAGTACTTCAGCAATAGCCAGCATTTCATCCCATGTTTTTGGTTCTTCTAAACCGAATTCATCGAAGATATCTTTGTTGTAAAATACCCCGACCACCTGAATGGCAAAAGGAATACCATATTGTTTCCCATCTTGAGTGATGTTGTTTAAAACACCTTCTGTGAAGTGCTCAAAGTTGATTTCTTCTGTTAATGGGAGAATTAAGCCAGCATCAACCATAGCCTTTGTTCTTCCTCCGGGAAGCCTTCTTGTGTAAACAAGATCTGGACCTTTCCCGCCTTGCAGAGCCATTAGCATCTTGGAATCATATTCCGTCGGCAAAAATCCTCTAAACTCAATCTGAATATCTTCACCTTGGGCTTGTAACCTTTTTTCGACTTCTTGCCAGACTTCCTCATCTTGAACTCTCCAGCTCCACATTTCCACTGTTACTGCCATGGTCATGGTCATCAACAACGTAAGAATAACACCAAGAACGAACAACTTTTTCATTTTTTTCCCTCCTGTTTTGGTTTTCTAAGGCTAATACAGCCTTATATCTTCTATCAATCCCTCAAATTCCACTTGTTCTTGATTCCATTGTCTGAGTAATTCATTCAATTCCAAACGTCCCTCGATGCAATCTCTTACACGGTCATCTCCCGACAAGGATTCCAATCTTGAGACATCTGCATATTGATTAAAAGATATTTTTTCTGAATGCAATTGAAACAAGCCCTGCATAAAGTAGATCATCAACGGTAGAAAATCCGCATCATTTTGAATTGGGAAAAACTCTATTCCAAAACAGACCTCGTTTGTATGCTTAGACGAAAAGGGCACAAAAGCTCTTTTTCGATATTTAAAACCTGGAAACTCTTTTTCTTTCAACCACGAAAACATTTTGTTCATATCAAGCCAAGGCGCTCCGTACATCTGAAAAGGTTTTGGAGACCCTCTTCCCTCCGACAGATTGGTTGCTTCGATAAAACAACCTCCACAATAGCAAATAGTGGACTCAAAAGTGGGTATTGCAGGGGATGGAACATTCCAAAGAAGACCAGTTTCGGGGAAATACATTGTTCGATGATAATTCTTCATCTTGATGACATTCAGATCACAATCAATGCCGAATTCTCGTTTAAAATAAAACGCTAATTCTCCAGAGGTCATGCCATATCTGATAGGGAGGGCATAATCGCCAACGAAAGAACTGTATTCTTTTTTTATTCTGGACCCTTTAACGGAACTTCCCAGAGGATTTGGACGGTCAAGTACATAGAACCCCACCCCGGATTGTGCTGCTGACTCCATCGAATAAACGAGGGTGTAAATAAAGGTGTAATATCTCAATCCCACATCTTGAATATCGTAAATCAAAAAGTCCAATCCATCTAAATCTTCTTTTGATGGTTTTTTCTTATTTCCGTATAGACTTTTAATCGGTATTTTGTACTCGGGGTGGATTGAATCCCCCACAGATTGACCATCAGCCACACCATATATACCATGCTCCGGAGAAAAGATAACCTTAATGGAAATCCCCTCATTCAAAAAGACTTGAATATTATCATTCAACTGAGAATCAACACCAGAATAATTCGTAATGAAGCCCACTTTCTTTCCCTTGAACCTCTGTAATTCATCCAGTTGATCAATGCCTAATTGTACTGTTATAATAACACCTCCTTCTTGTTATAACATTATACTCTTTTTATTGTCATTAGTCAAAAGCCTCCATGCCGTTAAGTAAAATGAATTTGCATATTCTGTTAAATTATTGCTCTTTTTCCAAACAAAGACATCTGAATGAGACACTCTCAAAAAAAACACTGTGGAAAATAAAAATTTTTCTTTTTACCTTTTTCAAAAAGGCATAGTGGTTCTCAGCTTTTTTTTATACATTTTTCTTCATGCAGACTCTTTAGCATAGATGATAATAAACCACAAATTGCCTTCATTCTTGCCTGTGTCTAATTTTTTTTTCAAAAGGAGTTCAATGATCCCCATTAATTTATGGATGATCAACAACTAATAGACTACCACCCCAAATAACGTTCCGGAGTTTTTGATATAAAGCTCGATCAGTTATAATGACAATGATACAAAAAAATTTCATGTACAAATTTTATCATATGTCTATACATCTATTCAATTCGTGTGATATAATAACATTCAAGTAATCAGATTCAATCACTACACTTTTACCAAATGGAGGGATTTTCTATGAAAAAATGTTTATTCGTTTTAATGATCAGTCTCATAGCTTTAACCATTGCTTTTTCAAGTGATGTTTTGAAGTTCGCTATCGAAACAGAACCCGTAGGTCTTGATCCTAATCAGGTTACTGCGTTTGCATCTCACAGAATACTTGAAAATGTATATGATGGTTTGCTTATGTACGATGAATCGATGCAGTTGGTTCCAAACCTCGCTGAAGATTATGAGGTGAAGGATGCTTATACCGTCATTTTTAAACTGAGAGAGAGTGTGTATTTCCACGATGGTACAAAAATGACCGCAGAGGATGTTTTGTACTCCTTTGATCGAATCAGAGATCCTGATTATGGTTCTCCTGCAGCATCTTATTATGCAGACGTCGAATCTATTAAGGCATTGGATGAGCACACCATTGAGTTTAAACTAAAAACACCGAGTGTGAATGCTCTCCTTGACAATTTTGCCGGAGTCAACAGCTCAATCGTTTCAAAAGCTTTTGTTGAAAGTGGTGCCAATATGCAGTTGGTAACAAACGGAACCGGTCCTTTCAAACTGGCAACATACGCTGAAGGAAATTACATCTCATTGCAAAAAAATGACAGATACTACATTTCCGGTATTCCAAAAGTGGAAGAGTTGAGATTTGTTATTATTCCTGAGGAAGTGGCAAGAGTGGCCGCTTTAAGAAACGGTGATGTTCATATCACTCAAGTTAACGAACCACTTAGTTTAAAACAACTTACTTCAAAAGATTTCCAGATCTTCAGACAGCCGGTGTTAAGTTATTATCTTCTAGGAATCAACGATGCCGTTGAACCGTTGAACAATCCGACTGTGCGAAGAGCATTAAGCTACGCCGTTAACAGAGAGCAGATTATTCAAATGGTAGCATTTGGCGAAGGTTCAGTAACCGGGATCATGAACCCCACCGTTGAAGCTTGGGCAATCAAGCCATCAGAATTCTCTGAATACACTTATAACCCACAAAAGGCAAAAGAACTTTTGAAAGAAGCTGGTTATCCAAACGGATTTGAGTTCTCAATAACAGTAGCTGCACGTTATAATTTTGACAAAATTGCCCAAGCTATTCAAGCCCAACTTGCGGCAGTGGGAATAACAGCCAAATTGGATATGGTGGAATGGGGAATCTTTATCAAAAAATGGCAAGAAGTCGACTTCGATTCTTTTGTCTCATTGAATTCCGGCTCAGTCAATCCTGACAAACAACTTTATCGAACATTCCATTCTACCGGTTCTACCAATAAATTTCATTACTCAAATCAAAGGGTAGATGAATTATTAGAAGAAGGTAGAACAACTACTGATTATGATCTTAGAAAAGGGATTTACGATGAAATTCAAGAAATATTAGTGGAAGACTCTCCAATTCTGTTCCTGTATTCACCAAACAACCTTTATGCTACTCGAGAGTCTGTGAAGGGCTTTGAGACAATGAGTAATGAAAGTTTGATCAATTTAAGATTTGTTTCTGTAGAATAATTGATTTTGAGTTGATTCGGAGAGTTTTAATCCCGAATCAACTCTTTCTTTTTGTTAATTTTATTAAATGTATTGACTGACGAATCAACCAATATAAAGGGGAAAAAAGTGAAACTATCTTATATTCTCGGAAGGCTTATATCTGCAGTACCAACAATATTATTGTTAACCGTTATTGTATTCTTTTCATTGCATCTTGTTCCTGGAAATGTTGTGGACATCATGTTGGGAACACAGAATTACCTCAATGAAGAACAAATCCAAAATTTGTACAGCGATCTGGGCCTTGATAAACCCATCATTGTACAATATTTTTCATGGCTGAAGGGGATTTTTACTTTTGACCTTGGACATTCTTTGAGATCTGGAAAAGCCGTATCAACTTTGATTTCAGAAAAATTCCCAATCACGTTTGAACTGGCATTGATGTCTATTTTTTTTAGCTTAATCATCGGCATTCCCATGGGATTAATTTCAGCCGTGAAGCAGAATACAAAATTTGATTATGCCTTCAGGGTGATTGGGTTAGTCGGCCTATCTGCGCCAGTATTCTGGATTGGCGCTATCTTTATTGTATTCATTTCCAGCCTTTTTTCAGGATTTTCTTTATTCGGGTTTGTACCCTTTTTAGAAGATCCCCTTAAAAACATCCAAGTCATGTTAATACCATCAATAACATTAGGGATAATGATTGCAGCGCAGATTATGAGAATGACAAGGAATGCCATGCTTGACGTTTTATCACAGGATTATATCAAAGTTGCAAAAGCCAAAGGCTTAAAAGGAAATAAAGTAATCTTCAAGCATGCATTAAGAAATGGTATGATCCCCGTTATTACAACCGCAGGAATTCAATTAGGGTATCTAATAGGCGGAACAATTGTTGTGGAAAGCATGTTTGCCATACCGGGAATGGGAAGATTGCTTTTACAAGCTGTTAATCAGAGAGATTACCCGGTAGTTCAGGGATTGGTCGCCTTTATTGGAATTTTGATTGTCGTTCTCAACATCATCATTGATATTTTGTACAGCATCATTGACCCCAGGATCGAATTATCAGATTAAGGAGCAAAAATGGAATTTAAAAAATTTATCAGGAAGTTCTCAAAAAACCCTTTAAACATCATCAGTTTCTTCGTTTTTATTTTTGTCATAGTTGTTGCTCTATTTCCATCTTTTTTTGCCCCTTATGATCCATTGGAAATGGACTTTAATGCTTACATGTCCGGACCTTCTCAATCCCATCTATTTGGAACGGATCAATTTGGAAGAGATGTGTTATCCAGAATTATTTTCGGAGTCCAAAAAAGTCTTCAAATCTCTTTTCTGGCGGTTATTTTGGCGTCTGTTATCGGTACCACAATGGGTTTGACGGCTGGTTATTTCGGTAAATGGGTTGATCAAATCGTTATGCGGGTCATTGATGCCATGTTTGCATTCCCTGCCCTTATTTTAGCGCTTTTTATCATTGCCTTGTTTGGTGCAAGTGTACAAAATCTGATCATCGCCATAGGGATCGTTTACACACCTATCTTTGCAAGAACCATCAGAGGCTCCACGATATCTCTAAAAAAACAATTATTCATTGTTGCTGGAAAAGCACTGGGTAAAAGGAACATCAATATAATCATTAAAGATGTTTTGCCTAATGTATTTTCTATTTTAATTGTCACTTTCACAACCAACTTTTCAACAGCTTTGCTATCTGAGGCAACACTGGGCTTTTTGGGACTTGGCGTTCCACCACCACAACCAACATTGGGCGGCATGATTGGCAACGGCAGCGATTATCTGTTAAGTGCGCCATGGGTTGCTTTATTTCCCGGTATGATCATTGCTATTATCGTCTTAAGCATCAATATCATTGGTGATGGATTAAGAGATACCTTAGACCCAAGAAATATTTCCTGAAACAACATCAATCTCATCAACAAACCTTTCAAATGATTCGATAACCTCCGAATTTAAGATTTGACAATTAAAAAAAGATAAACTATAATATATATGTATAAATCATATATATGTATCAATTTGGAGGTTGCGATGTCAGTAAAAATAGCAGTTTTAAGTGGAAAAGGCGGGACAGGGAAAACAACTATTGCTGTCAATTTAGCCTACGTTCTTTCAAAAAAATACAGCGTTCAACTTTTGGATGCTGATGTGGAAGAACCGGATAGTCATTTATTTTTTCGTTTTAATGAAGAGATCACAGAAGAAATCGTTTCTCTCATGATCCCTGAAGTTGATCCTGAAAAATGCACCAAATGTGGCTTGTGTGGTCAAGAATGCCAGTTTGGCGCCATCAACGTTTATCAGACAGGTGTTCTTGTCTTTAAAAACCTATGTCATGGCTGCGGTGTTTGTTCATTAGTCTGCCCGGAAAATGCCATCAAAGAAGTCCCGAAAGAATTAGGTGTTATCAGAAAGATGAAAACGGATAACAACATCTCCTACGCTGAGGGAATACTGAAGATCGGTGAAATTTCCGGTGTAAAAGTCATTTCAGAATTAAAGCAAAATTACAGCAATGCTCAAGTCATCGTCATCGATTCTCCTCCGGGAAGTTCTTGTCCAGTTGTCGAAACGTTAAGAGGTATGGACCATGCATTAGTTGTGACAGAGGATTCCGCTTTTGGCCTTCACGATATGGAAACTGTTGTTAAAATACTCGGGGAGATGGGTATCACGTACTCCATTATCCTCAACAAATACAGGGAAGATTCAAAAAATGATAAACACACCCAAGTGTTTGATGAGAAGTATTCAGATTCTATTGTACTCAAGATTCCATTGGATAAAGATATTGCAGCACTTCACTCAAACGGAAAGTTATTTGTAAAAAATTATCCTGTTTTAGCCGATCAAATGATGAGTATTATTTCCACAATTATCGCAGAAAAGGAGACTTTTTAAATGAAAACAAAACAAATTGCCATCATAAGCGGAAAAGGCGGGACCGGAAAGACCACTTTAGCCGGTTCTTTAAGTGTGCTTTTTCATAGTCATATCATTGCTGATTGCGATGTGGATGCCTCAAATATGCATCTTATTCTAAAACCACAAATCAACCAGACACTCCAATATAAAGCAGGACATAAAGCCGAAATCAAAGAGAGTCAATGCATCGGCTGCGGAAAATGCCAACAAGTATGCCGTTACACAGCCATTCACAGAATGGAAAACGGGAAGTTTGCGGTAGATTCCTTTGCATGTGAAGGATGTAAAGCCTGTGTATTAGTTTGCCCTGCAAACGCTATTGATTTTATTCTGAATCATCCGGGCGATTATTATATCTCAGATACAAAGTATGCCCCTTTTGTTCATGCAGAATTAAAACCCGGTGAGGAAATGAGTGGTGGATTGGTTGCGCAGGTGAGAAAACAAGCCTTGAAAATGGGCGTAGACGCTAAAAAGGAATTTGTCATCATCGACGGTGCCCCGGGAATCGGTTGTCCGGCCACTTCATCGTTAACGGGAACAGATTATGCCATTTTGGTAACTGAACCAACCGTTTCAGGTATTCACGATATGAAGAGAATGATAGAAGTCATCGAACATTTTAAAATCCCTTATTCTGTGGTAATTAATCGTTATAATATCAATTTAGAGAAATGTCAAGAAATCGAAGAATTTTGCAAATCAGCTCGGATAGTCTTATTAGGAAAAATAGCTTTTGATGAAAAAGTTAATATAGCCAATTCAAACGAGAAACCTGTTGTTGAAATGAAGGATTCCGAGGCCGCTAAAGATATCAATTACATCTTTAAAAATCTAATGAATGAAGTCA
>DAOTHY010000006.1:0-21539 GCA_035447925.1 Thermotogota bacterium | reverse complement strand
AAAACAACTATTGTTGCTGTAAAATAATCCAAAGTCGCCACATCATTGCCTACTGAAAGCATAATTCTTTTACTGAAAGTCAGAACACCAAAGGCTATTGCGATGCCTCCTATCAATGTTGCATAAACAATTCCGAGCTCATCGGAGAAAACTCCGGTTATGTTCGCTACATTGTTTGCCCCTAAAGCATATGCGCCATAACAGCCAAATATGATCGTCAGCATTTTGAGAATTTTCCCCTGCAAAACAATTGATTTCACTTTTCGGATCATTTTCGCAAAAAGATGATAGAAAATAAATCCGAAAAAGGCACCCCCCAGTGGTGTTCCTATCCAGGCAAAGACAACCTTAATCAAAGCTGTCCAATCAACTGATTGATGTGTTAACAAATTAATTGCAATAATGGATCCAATAATAGCCTGTGAAGAAGAGACGGGTACTTTCAAAAATGTCATCAATACTAAAGTAAATGCGGCAGCGAGAATAGAAATACTGTTAAAAAAAACAGAATTTGAAGAAAATCCCCGAATCGTTTCTATTCCGCTTTGACCTTGCAACAAAGAACCCAAAACTATGAATATGGCAGATAGAATAACGGCAGATTGATATTTTATCATTTTTGATGCGACAGGCGGTCCAAATACGTTTGCTGCACTATTCGTTCCAAGTGCCCATCCAAAAAATAAAGCAGGAATCAGATAGAAAAACATAATTTTTCCTTTCTCATTTCAGAGTATTTAGAAATTCACTTTGTTTTTTAAACTACACAAAGAAAATAAAAAAATATGGGTAAACTTTCAAAGAAATATTCCAAAAAGTTTTAAAATAAGAACGAAAGCCATGGCAATCAGTCCAGCACTTACCGGTGTATTCACCCATGCCACAATGATTTTGAATACTTGTTTTTTGCTAATTTGAGCATTCCCGGCTGCAAAACTGGTTCCAAGAACAGCCCCCACAACCGCTTGAGAGGTAGAAACCGGTATTCCGATCACTGCATATATCCAAACCGTAAGCGATTCAGCAAAAACAACCATGGCTGAAGAAAAATAATCAAGATTCGCAATTTCCTTCCCAACAGAATACATCACCCGCTTACTGTATGTCAAGACTCCCGATGCGATAGCAAAACCACCAATAATCGCACAAGTAGTTGTCCCAAAATGATTGGCAAAGACACCGGTTATATTTGCAACGTTATTTGCACCTAATGCATATGAACCATAACAGCCGAAAACGATCGCCATGATTCTCAAAATCTTATCCTGCCGCAGGGGTGATTTGAGTTTCTTAAAATAAATTATCGCAATTTTATAGGAGATAAACCCTAAAAAAATCCCCCCTAAAGGCGTTCCAACCCAAGCAAGAATGAGTTTTGAAATAACAGACCAATTGACAGCATTATTGGTGCTAAGATTCATACCGATAATCGCTCCTACAATGGCCTGAGAAGATGAAACAGGTACTTTCAAATAGGTCATAATGGTCATGGTCAAGCCTGCGGAGAAAACCGAAAGGCTGCTGGAGAGTAACGAATAGGATGAAACCTCTTTCATGGTTTCCATACCGCTTTTACCCTGTAAAACAGCCCCGATAATGATAAATAGTGAAGATAAAAGAATGGCGTTTCGATATTTGATTAGTTTCGATGCAACTGGCGGACCAAATACATTAGCTGCATCATTCGCCCCCAAAGACCACCCAAAAAATAATGCGGGTAATAAATATAAAAAGATTACAATCACTCCATTCTTCTATTTAGCCTTTGACTCCTGATCTGACAAGGCTTTTTACGAATTGGTTCTGTAGCGAAAGAAAGACAATAACCGTCGGCAAAACGGCTATTAAAGTACCTGCCATAATAACCCCCCAGTTGTTTGTCCCCTCGCCTGAAATGAGCATTTTTACTCCTACTTGTACCGTTTTCATCTTATCTTCCATCGATACAATCATTGGCCAAAGATACATATTCCATGAATAGACAAAATTGATGATCACCACACCGGCTATCATGGATTTGGACAAAGGAAGCAACACTTTAACAAAATACCTCATCGGGCCTGCCCCGTCAATTTTCGCTGCATCTTCTAATTCGGACGGAATCGTTTGAAAGTGTTGCCTGAATAAAAAGGCATTGGTTGCACTCGCCATAAACGGTATGGTCAAAGCCCAATAAGTATTGACCCATCCATACTGATTCATGATGAGAAACAGAGGAACAATCATGATCGTTTCAGCAGGCAAGAAAAGAGTGGCAAATAGAAAGGCAAAGGCAAACTTTTTCCCGATGAATTTGAAATTTGAGAAGGCATATCCAGCGAGAATTCCAGTTACTACCTTGCCTAAAGTAATGGCAAAAGCTATGATGGCACTATTCAATAACAATCGTGCAAAAGGTATGGCTTTAAAAGCATTAATGTAATTCTCATAATAGAAAGTTGACGGGAAAAACTTCGGCGGATAAGAAAAAACGCTGTCCGGTGTTTGAAAACTGATAGTGATTGCCAATAACAAGGGGGCAAAAACGATTAACGAGATAATGATTAAAGCTATTTCAGTAAAGATCGTATCGATTCTTTTTTTTGTTTTCATATACATAGCATTCACCCCTTATCTGTAATGGACGCGTCTTTCACCGAAAATAAAATAAATGACTGTTACGATAGCCATGATGATAAACATCACAACACTTTGCGCTGAGGCCAACCCTGTTTTTTGATAGGAGAAGGCATCGAGATAGACCTTGTACATCATCGTATTGGTATATCCTCCCGGTCCACCGCTTGTCATCACGTTGATGATTGCAAAGGACTGGAACATTCCTGATATGATATTCATGATCACCAAATAAAAGGTCATGGGTGAGACAAGGGGGAATTTGATTTTCCAAGTTTTGACAAAAGCACTTGCACCATCCAGAGTTGCAGACTCCAACAGATCGCTCGAGATACTCTGCAATCCGGCTATATAGAAGATTAGGTTAAACGGCATCATTTTCCAAATCGTTGCCAAAAGCAGCGCATAAAAGGCATATGGCCTCGTGGTCAACCAGGCGATTTGGATACCAAAAAGATTGGTAAACAGGTAATTGACATGACCGGCTACCGGATCAAGCAAAAAAGTCCATAAAGAACCCGCAATAGCCGGAGATACAGCATAAGGGATGAAAATCAGAGCTCGGTATATATAAGTTCCTGGAACATTTTTATTCAACAGTAATGCCAGTAAAAAAGAAAGGAAGACGGTCAGAAAAACAGTTAATCCCACATAAAGTAGTGTGAACCCTGCTATCTGCAAATATTCCGGATCAAATAAAACCTTTTCAAAATTATCCAATCCAACATATAGTGTTTTCGTCCCAAATTTATTCTCCCGGAAGAAACTCATCTTAAAGGAATTGACTGCGGGTGCATAGATAAAAGCAATGATTACAAAGAATGTGGGAACGAGTAATAAATAGGGTATGATTTTTTTCAATAGCGCACCTCCGTAAAAACTGAGGCGGCTTTTACAGCCGCCTCATGAAATCTCATAAAGCTAAATAATAAGATTTGTATCAATACATTTCGTTGTATTCTTCCAAAAGCTCTGTGGCAGTTTCTTCTGACATTTTCAACACTTGTTCGGGTGATAATTGGCCATTTAACATTCTTTCGATGTTATCCTCAAAAGTATTTCTGAATTCGGGGAATATCCCCATGATTGCGCCATTAGTGTTGGAGTTCTGTTTTGAGAACAGCAACTGAAGGATAGCAACCATATGATCCGGATAGTCACTGTAATAACCTTCATTCAACAATTGTGTGATGGCATCTTTTCTAACCGGGAAGTAACCGGTTCCCTTGTGCCAGGCAATTTGTTGATCTGTTTCAGACATGAATTTGACAAATTCCCATGTGGCTTCCTCTTCATTTACAGGATTTCCGTCTATCATCCATAAGCTTCCTCCACCAATGATTACACCGCCTTGTGGGGAATCTGCCGGAGTTGGAAGGAAGGCAGCGGACACTTCAAAACCGTTTTCCTTTGCACCATCCATAATTGCAGCAACATCTGATGTAGAAGTAATCAGCATGCCTACATTCTGTGAGAGGAACAATTTCCTTGCCCCTGTCCAGTCTTCCTTCTTGGTATTCACCATATAGCCATTGTCTGAAAGTTCCTTCCAGAGTTTAACAAACTTCAAGCCTGCTTCGTTGTTTAAGATAGCTTTTGTTGGAGCAGCTATTCTTCCGTTGTTGTTATTCACTAAAGGTGCATCTTGCAATGCCAACATCTGTTCAAAGAACCAACTGTGTAGATTCCAGGTAATACCGGCTTGGATGATATTTCCATTTGCGTCTTTTTTAGTAATCGCTTTACATGCATCCAATAGTTCTTCATATGTTGCTGGTGGTTTTGTAGGATCTAATCCGGCTTCTTCAAACATGGTCTTATTGTAGAACATAATGGCATTCGATGAATTGAACGGCATAGAATACAGCCTGCCATCCACCACGTAATAATTTAAGACCTGAGGCAGTAATGCAGCAATATCAAAACTCGAATCCTTGTCAATCATGTCCTGCATCGGTATTGCGATACCTCCATCAATCATTGATTGAGTCCCAATTTCAAAAACTTGCACGACATGAGGAGGAGTGCCAGCCTTAATGGCTGCTATTAACTTGTTTAAAGTATCCTGATAACTACCCGTGTATTGAACCTCAACTTCGATATCCGGGTGAAGTTCCATAAAGTCATTGGCCATATTCTGAAGCAATTCAATACGCCAACCACTCATGGCATGCCAAAACTGAATCTTTGTCTTTGCCATACCCAAAGTCACCAACAACGAAACGATCAAAAGAATCACAAAAAACTTCTTCACAATAATCCCTCCTTGATTTACAGAACACTTTACACACTTAGCATAGTAAGCAAAACGTTCTGATATATAGATTCGCCTGCAAAGATACACAAGAATTATTAATTTAGAATTAATAAATACGAGGAAACTGATTTTCTGTAATTCTCTTCAGTCTACTATTCAGTTGGATGATGAAAGAATATCAAATAAGAAAAAGCATTTTGCACCAAATTATTCCCCTGTGCAATAATTGATTATAAACACAATACCGTTAAAAGTCAAATTCCTTATTTGGACGGATAATCTGGACGATGAAGCATTATTTTTTATTAGGGCGTGATTGCTTAATCATTCTTAAATTATCATAATAATCTTCCGATTTCTATACTATTGACCGTTTGATCAATATCTGTTATTATCAACTATCTTCTCAAAGGAGGTAGAAAAGGAATGAAATACGCCATCGTTTACGCTTCTTTAGCAGGCGGTTCAGAGCAAAGTGCTAAAGTCATTAAAGACAAACTCTTTTTCGAGCATCAAATACCTGAAAATGCCATTTCATTAATCGACTTGAATAAAACTCCGACTCCGGACCTCAAAGATTATAACAAATGCATCATTGGGACAGGAATTTACGCAGGCAAAGCTAATAAAAAAGTCTTGAAATTGGTTCAAACAAACATGGACCATTTATTGCAGATTCCAGTTTACCTTTTTATCTGTTCATTGGCAACAGGAAAAGAAAGCGAAAGTTATCGAAAGGTTTTCCCAGAAAAACTCTTGGAACACGCCAGTATCCTCTCTTTTTTTGGTGGTATGGTTATCTTTAAAAGGTTGAATTTTTTCACACGGTTCATCATGAAAATGATTACCAAATCCAAACAAGATGTCCATAAACTGAATTATAACGCAATTGATCGCTTTATTGAAAAAGTTATTAATAGCTAAACTAAAAACAGGGCCGTCGTAAAACGGCCCTGATTAACAATCCTCAACTAATCATCAAAAACCGGCAGGGCATTCTCATGTAAGGTATCAATTCCCAGTTTCAACCTTAGATTATCGTTAAAATCAGAAGCTGTTGAATACGAATCAATGGCTTCAATAATGGTCATTGTGATAAAACCCACTGCCCCAGCAGATCCAACGAGAAAATCATTATAAGTCGTTATACTGGTCTGTGGATCTGTTCTTGTTGTAAATCCATACCATGTCATTCCCGCAAAAATTGCTCTTGTTCCCAAAAAGAAAAAACCCGCAGCAATCTTATTTGAATAAAAATGCC
This sequence comes from Thermotogota bacterium, assembly GCA_035447925.1. Classification (GTDB taxonomy): domain Bacteria; phylum Thermotogota; class Thermotogae; order MWEM01; family MWEM01; genus JASUTC01. The sequence goes on along the minus strand of DAOTHY010000006.1, from coordinate 15,405 downwards.
CCGTTCCGGGAAAAACAACACTCAATGAGGTTGCCAATAACGGATTTTTCTTTTGTTCGTTATAAGCAACCATTCTGCGTCTAGCCTCTAATTCAGGATCCAACAAGCCACTGTTATTGGACATATTGTTAAAATAATAAGCCGGTTGTGTATTGATCGGAGAAATGAGAACCGCTTGAGAAACCGGAACAGACGGAACCGTTTCATAAGTCCTTTGAATGTTGCCAGACAGTTCTGATACGGTATTTGTATTTCCATTTGAAACATACTCGATAGAAGCAATCAACTCTCTTTTTATTTCCAAAATCACCCCGTTGACGTCTTCTACATTGACAACGTTAGAATCCATATCGATAATGGTTCCCTCGATCAGATCCCCTGTTGTCAAGGTGATCTTCTCAGCCATCAAAAGACCTGAAAAAAACAAGACGATAAGACAAAATAACAATAATCTCCTCTTTGGCATCAGGATCACCACCCGTAAGTGTAATAATAAGTGGGATAACTCCCATAAGAATAGGTGTGATAATAAGGGTAATACGTATACGTCGGAATGGTGTAAGTGTAATGATAATTAACATGCCATCCGTAGGTAGCCGTTGTAACCGGTACATAACTGGGGATATAACGGGTGGTATACCTTACGGTAGGGGTATACGTGCTGTATACCGACGGATAGTTCAAATAACCGTAACCGTAACCATAATAAGGGCTTTGATAGTTGTAATAGGGATAGGAATAATAGGCAGGCAATTTGTAATAGGGTGAGCTCAGCGATGGCAAGACTTGGTTACCCAAATAATCACTACCAAAAACACTTAAAATGAACAACAAAAACAAGGTCATCAATAAGATTTTTTTCATAAATTCTCCTCCTTGAGTATTCAGATTTATTTCAGGTGTTACATTATACACCTTTTTTCAACTTTTTAATGTTAAAAAAAAGACACAAAATCAACGAGAGCGCTTTAAATGATTTTCATTGCAAAGTGAATCATTGTCTTATGATATAATTTTTCTGAAGAAAACGATCAAACAGACTTGAAAGGAGACAATCTGTGAACGCATACGAGAAGATGATTCAGTTGTTCGAAGAGATCAAAGATAATCTTTCAGAAAAAGATCTGCTTTACGTTTTAGAATTGATTCATGAATACGATACTTGCAGAGGAGCTCGTGAAGCAAATGAGCTTGAAAAAGTCATCATAGCTTTTTGCTCAACCCAAAAAAACAAGCAACTCAATCAGAATGCTTAATATCAGAAGTTGTTACGCTATACCAAAATCGGTGATTAGGATTGGTGAACTCGCAAATGCCTGTGTAAATGCGGGTCTATCATACATATCGATCTGCGATGACGATCTGTTTGGTTTGCCTGAATTGTTAAGGGAGGCAAAAAAAAACAATTTAAAGGCTGTTTTTGGTTATCGGCATCAAACAGACAATGGTCTGTTTTCACTCTTTATTCGATCCAAAAAAGGGTATATGACACTCATTCAGTTGATCAATAACAAAATCACTTTAAACCAATTACTAAAAGAGGGGGAGTTGACCGCTGTCTTTTCCGGTGAAAAAGATGCTTATCTCGAATATTTACAACACTTTAGAAGCTTGTATTATTCAGTCGAAGATGAACCCCCGGCAGAAGACATAGTCAACCCGGTTTTTTTCAGAACCGCTAACATGCTAAAAGATGATGATTTGCAAGCTCTTGAATTAGTCCGTGAAATCGGTAAATATGAACCCTCTCCGTTGGAAACCCCATCGTCTTTTGAAACCCTTCTCGAACAACATCAAAACCATCAGACTGAACATGCCCACTCAAACATTCAACGTATTGTGGAAGGGATTCAAGCGTTTGATTTATCAGTCGATTCCATGATCCCTCTTTTTGGAAATTACGATAAGGACATCCCTGATGATAATCAAATGCTTTATGAGCACTGTCATTCAGAACTCATAAAAAAGGGATTGGAAGAAGACGAGGAATACAAAAGGCGATTCGATGAGGAATATTCTGTTATTTCAAAAATGGGTTTTTCAAGATATCTCCTTCTTGCCGCTGACATTGTGAACACCGCAAAGGAGATTGGCGCATGGGTAGGCCCTGGCAGGGGGTCTGCTGTCAGTTCTCTGTTGGTTTACTTGCTCGGTATCACACAGGCAGACCCCATTAAAACCGGATTGATTTTTGAGCGTTTCCTCAGCCTGGATCGTGTAGATGAACCGGATATTGATATCGATGTCGATGACGAAATGCGGCAGCCCCTTCTTGAACGATTAAGAGAAAAGTATTCAAAAGAACGCATGGTTCACGTCATCACATTTGGCACATATGGCGAAAAGTTGATAAAAAGGGAATTGGCAAAACGCTTCAATATTGATCAAAATCGCCTGCCTGAAGAAACAAAACAACAGCTATCTGCAAAGATCATTGGATTGCCTCACCATATTTCTACTCATGCCGCAGGGATTATTTTTTCACAACAGGACCTAAGAGACCTTATCCCTTTAAGGGGTTTGTCGGAAAATTCGTATATGACACAATACGATATGAATGCATTAAAAGAGTGTGGTTTGGTAAAAATGGATATTTTGGGATTGATTACCCTATCCATGCTTAAAAAGATGGGAATACCTTATGAAGCGCTAAACCTTGATGAGTCTGAGGTATATCCGACGATCAATTCAGACAATCTTTGTGGTATTTTTCAATTAGACAGCAGAACGGGAAGGATTTTAACCGAACAATTTACCCCTACTCATTTCGAAGAAATAAGAATAATGATATCCCTCAACCGTCCCGGTCCCTCTCAAAGTGGATTAACAGAGGAATTAATAAACAGAAGAAAAGATATTAAAAAAGTGGAATACTTTCATCCCCTCGTCAAAGAAATCTTGTCAAGTACATGGGGAGTTCCTGTTTTCCAAGAACAGATCATGGAAATGTCCATGATTCTGGCGGGATTTTCGCCTAAACAAGCCAATGACTTACGAAAAGCCATGGCTAAAAAGGATGCCGCTCTCATGGGTCATTTAAAATCTATTTTCATCAAAGGGGCTGCTGAAAACGATATGGAAGAGGATGCTGCCCAAGAACTTTTTGAAATGATGGCAGAATTTGCAGGATATGCTTTCAACAAAGCCCATGCAACAGCATACGCCCTCATCACATATTGGACCGCTTATGCCAAGTACCATAAACCGCTCAGGTTTTATCAAACAATGATAAATGCCAGTCATGGAAAACACGAGAAACTGTATCATCTGATCAATGAAGCTAAGAAGAATGGGGTCAGCATATTAAAGCCGGATATCAACAAAAGCCATTCAGATACGATGATTGAAGATGGCGCTTTGCGTCTCGGGCTCAATCTCATCAAAGATTTAAACGGATTGACAATCAGAAGAATCATTGAAGAACGTCAAAACGACTCATTCAGAAGTGTTGAGGACTTTCTTCTCAGAATGGAAAAGGATATCCTTTCGGATTTTATTCTTAAGAGATTGTTTGAAGCGCACGTTTTTGACGATTCTTGGAATCAGTTCACATTGAATGATATGATCAAAATCCGGGATAAAAACATCAAAACCCTTGAAAAAATAGGTGCAAAACTGTTTGGCGAAGTCACCAAAAAAGAAACGATCAAGTCTGAAAAACCCATTCAGGAAAATGAACGGAACACGATCTCCTTTTTACAAGAAGAATTACAAAGTTATGGTTTTTTAATCAATTATCACCATGTTTTTGGTTTGACGTTCAACCCCTTTCTTCATTCAGCCTTTGATATTGGCTTAGTCACCAAAGAACTGAAATTAGGCCGTTATGAAGTATGTACAGGTATGGAATTTGCAGTCATCCATCCACCAGTCAAGTTGAGTATAGGGAGTTTGATATTATTTTCTAAACAAGGCCATGAACTGCATTTTAAAGGTTTTTTAGATCCGGTTCAGGGTGAAATTCTCATCAATCAAAGGAATCTTTTTGAATTTGAAAAAACATTTGACATAAAAGGAAAACTCATCAAACTCTCCGGTATTTCAAAAATAAATATCGAAGCAAATAAGTATCATTTGGAGGTACGATTATGATATTAAGAGGAAAAGAAGTAGCCAATAGGATCAAAGAAAAAATTACAGATAAGCTAGTTAAATGTGACCGAACACCTCATTTGGTAACGATCAGTGTGGCACCTGATTCTTCAACTCGTTCTTACATCAATTCTCAGACTAAAGCTGCAGAAAAATTGAATATTGACCATACTCACAGGGAATTAGAAGTCAATTGCGGAATGGAAAGATTGATCCAGGTCATTGAAGAAAGCAATCTGGATAAAAGCGTAGATGGCATCCTTTTAGCACTGCCTTTGCCAGAGGGATACGATAAATTAAAAGCCATCAATCACATTGATCCCGAAAAAGACATTGAAGGTATCACAGCCGTTAATTTAGGCATGCTCTTTTATGAAAAACCCTATTTCTACCCCTGCACAGCCCAAGCAGTATTAGAAATATTGGATTACTATCAAATCCCAGTATCTGGTAAAGATATCACCATTATTGGAAGAAGCACGCAGGTCGGTAAACCACTTGATATGATGCTTGTTGAAAAATCACAAAACGCAACACCAACAATTTGCCACACGAGAACTGCGGACTTAACACAAAAAATAGCTGACGCTAATATACTCATCGTAGCTGCAGGTAAATACGGGGTAGTGGAAACTGCTATGCTATCCGATCACACGGTAGTTATTGACGTGGGCATCAACTTTGTGAATGGCAATCTTGTTGGGGATGTGAAACGTGATTTAGAGCTTGAGCAAGTCAAAAATATTTCGATCACCCCCGTACCGGGTGGCGTTGGAACCGTCACCACGATGTTACTCATGTCGAATGTGATTACCAGGTGTTTGGCATCCAAAAATAGCTAAAGTAACAATAAACAGATAAAACTACAAAAAAAGGAGTTTAAAAAAAGTGAGAATATTATCCATCATGGGAAGCCCAAGAAAAGAAGGAAATACATCAGTGTTGTTGGAGACATTTTTAGAGGGAGTACAAAGTAATCAAAAGAAAACGAAAATAACCATTGTCAATCCGACAGAGGAAAACATTAACCCCTGTATGGGCTGCAACGCTTGTAAAGGGGGAAGTCCCAGGACCTGCGTCATCGAGGATGATATGACAAAATACTATGAACACTTAAATCTTGCTGATGTAATCGTTCTAGCCACACCGGTATATTGGTTTAACCTATCGTCACAAATCAAAAAGTTTATTGATCGAATGTACGGTCTTGATTTTAAGTCCTTCCCAACAGGAAAAAAGTTAGTGTTGCTGATGTCGTTTGGAGACCATGATATGGTTTCTTCAGGCGCAATCAACATCTCAAATTCACTCAAGCAACTTGCTAATTTTCTTGGAATGGAATTCGCCTATGAATGTGGTTTAAGCTCCAATGCATCTGAAGAAAATAAAAAAAAGGCATTGGCAGAAATCAAAGAGATGGGTCAGACTTTAATAGTCTAAATTGATGATTTTTTCCCTAAAAATATAAGACTTGAAATGACCCCAATGAAGATAAAAAAAACGATCAAAAAATGCTTTCTTTCATTGGCGTTAGTTTGGTTGATGGTTAAAAAGCTGTCATCTTGAAAGGGTATCGGATCCCAAAGCACATTATATCTTAAAGATAATCCTTTTATATAGAGCAAATGAAGAATAGGCTTTTTTAAAAGGGCAAATTCAAATAATACACCTCTGCTTTTTTTTTCAGGGATGTTTTCAATCAGTTCATTCAGTCCTGGCTTTAAATTTAGAATTTCAGGGCTGCTTCCGGTATTCGAGATAGCACCCCCAATATTGACAAACATCTTGATTTCACTTTTTGCCTTTTCTAAGTAAAGAGCCATTCTAGTACTGACATTTTCCTCTAAAATATCTTCAAAGATCAATGAGTATCCTGATTTTTGTATCTTATCACGAATGAAGTTTCTCGCTTCATCACTCAAATCATCAGCAATATCATTATTACCGCCAAAACTGATAGCCACAGGCCTAAATGTTTTTCCAAAAGCCGCTTCTAAGATTTGCAGGATATCAACTATAGTGAATTCCATTTCATTTGCACCATATTGCGAAGCTCCAACAGAAACCATTGTTAGAGGTTGTAAATTTAGAATTTTGCACGCAGAAAGCGTTGCTAAAAGCAGGCCCGGAAAAGAAGCGGAAGAGCCAATGGCAACATAATCCCCACTTTTTAAACCTTGTTTGAGAAAGATTGAACAAATTAATGCCGCCATATCCGGGTTTACCGAGGTACGTTTGGCATCAAGATGCCCGAGTGTGGTCGTGATCATTGAATAATCAGATCCAATTAACCCTGTGCCGTTGGGATCATTCTCAAAATTAATCTCTAAACCCCTTATCGTCTTTTCTTGTCGCAAAAGTTCTAACGCCGAATTCATAAAAGCCTTTGATTGCATTAATTGAATCATTTCTTCTGGCGATAATGAATGATCACCATTACGATTAAAGATAAAAATATTACATATAAAGAATAGCAGCGAGACCAAAAACACCACATAGATTAACCGTTTATTTTTGATTTCTTTATTCATAAATAGAAATAGGCCCTAAAAACAAAGAAAAGGACAATCGAGACGGTAAATAACGCAGTCATGGTTATCATAAAACCTTGCCTTAAAATATTATTGGCCAATAAGCCGGGAATTAAGATTCCGATCGACTTGTATACCGATAATCCAGATTGAAAATCAGTCAAAAAAAGAGAGACGATAAGAGAAAGAAAAGAGGATAGGATAATGATGAAAACAAATCGCCTTCTTCCAAACAAGATCAATTTGTGTGCAAAAAATTGATAAAGAAAAGAAGCTAAAATAGCTATTAATAAAGTTACAATAATCCTTTTAGGTTGATTAAGATACAAAGAAAAATAAATCGGAACAATGATTCCACCAGGATAAACATTAAAAATCAAGATATAAACGCATGAAATAACTATTCCCAGAAGCGATAATTCTAAAATCAATCACTTTCACCCAGTTTATTCACTAAAATCTTTTGGCTATCCTTCGTCTCAAGATGACAATATCTGTTCAAATAAGGTTCGAATAAAACGGAGTCCCTTCGACAAAAGCTAATTAATTATACATCAACAAAAAAATTTTACGGATAATATACATTTTGATGTTTTATCCAAACCAACACTTCGTCATTATACTCTTTTTTGCAATAATAAATAGTGTCATCATCAGACATAATGAGCCCATATATTTGCAAATTTACCCCTTAAAGAACTTGCCGTTGAATATTGAAAACTATTGAAAAAAAATGGATGGGTTAAAGGAATGACCAAATTATTGGATCGATACGCAATAACACTAAAGAATGAAATCGATCAAATCCATACCCAGTATCCGTATTGTTATCTGCCTGATCATAACCATCACTAAAAAGAAGGTCTTGGTTATATTAAGAAAGATTAAAAACAATAATTAATAAACATATAGAACGGAATCAAACAGGAAGACATGATAGTTGTAAACAAAAGCGTTTTAAAAAAACCATTCTTCTGCATGGTATAGGAAAGAATACCCGGAATAATCCATCCCACTGTTTCAAAAAGCAACGTTTGTGGAAAAAGATATGGCAAAAATCTTCTCCACAGAAAAATAAGCCCTGTCGTTATCAAAATGGTTAGGATAAACTTGTGTTTTTTTTGAATCAGAAAAACATAATTCGCAAACAATAATAAGGAATATGAAATAGCAGCAATGATAAACGTTCCGATGATCGCTTGAGGTTGTAAGTAATAGGCTGCAAGAAAAATAGGGACGAGTAAACCACCCGGGCTGATGCAGAAAAATTCAACTATTATGGAGATGAACGTCAAACTGAATAGTAAGTATATAATGTTCATCTCAATCCTCCTTTTTGCATCCAAAAATTGGCAATTATTTCTCCACTTTTAACATAATTACCAAATCCAAAATAAACTGTATTTTCAGAACCTTCGATCATTCCACTTAATTGGTTTTCTGAAAGCCGTTGAATCGGAAAAGGGTACTTCTGCCTTTTTATGGAAAAAAAATGAGGTCCAAAAATGAGTAATTGGTCAAAGTTCCAACTATCTTCTTTCAATGTGTTCATCCAAGACTTGGTTCTGTCCGGTTTATCGCTTCTGGTGCAAAAAATTCCGATTTTTTTATGTGAGGGATAATCCCTTTCAATCTGACTAAATATTTCCTTTGTCGAATCAATATCATTGGCAGAAAAGGCATTGACGCCTATCGAGTTTTCGCTAATTTTTTTTATAAAAAAGACATCTTCATCGAATTGATAGTCAGAAATCGCATCTTGCAAAACCTCATGACTAATCCGTAATTCATCGCAGATCTGTTTGGTAAAGCGAATGGTTTGGTCAAATCCCGGTTGGTATTTTTTTTTCTTCAATAGTCCTTCAAGTCCTTTGTTATTTATAAAAATAATCTGATCGTTTTGGATTTTAGAAGATTCAAATAGCGGTTTTTCCTCTTCCAACAACATAATTTTGGCATTTTCTGGGGCGCTATTGATAAAAACCTTTAGAATTGATTCTTTGTCGGGTCCTGTCTCACCAATATGATCGTTCTTGACATTTGTAATGATATAGTAATGAGGATCAATTAACCGTTTGGATTCCACCATTTGATATTCTGGGGTTACACTCATTATTTCAGTGATGAGAACATCCGGCTCTATTTCTTTTGCTCTTCTCAAAAGAACTCTTTTTTGTTCCAATATACTCACAATGCCTTTGCGTTTTATCATTTCTGTTTCTCCGCTCGGTAAGATGAGCAAAGGTTTTGTGCCGGTTACTTTCCCTAAAACCGAATACCCGGCCTTTTTCAGAACAAAACACAAAAACCTGACGGTAGTAGATTTTCCCCTGCTGCCTGTGACGGCTATTCTAAGTTTTACCCTATTCTGGATATTTTTTACGCTTTTATACTCCGCATAATAATATGCCATCATCAAAATCAACAGCAAACCTGAAAAAAGGATGGTCAATATCAATCAATTTCAACCTCTCTTTTAAATATGCTCTGTGAAATTATATCACTAAACACAATATTGTATATAGGTCTAGACAATTAGTCAGTTTTAAAGAAATTGGTATTATTATATTCAACAACAATAACATATCATCATACCTTTTTAGTCAATCCATGATATAATTTTGTTTAAAGTACACTATTTTCCCTTCGGATTTGAGGTGGTTTTTTGAGAAAAAACTTAAAATTTATAATCTTTATCATTTCCATCGCCGCAATTTGTTTTATAGCAGGTTTTGAGTTTGTCAAAATGTGGAAGGATCCTTCTCTTTTTCCGGGTTCTGGTCTAACAGAAAAGGTAATGCTTAGCCATTGGTTTAGTGGGCTTGAAAATACACCATTTGATACGCCGGTATATATTTTCAGAGGCGACAATGATGGTGGAAAGGTGCTATTACTTGGAGGAACGCATGCAAATGAACCCGCTGCAGCTCTATCAGCAATTACTATACTTGAAAACATATCAAAAAGCATAGCCGGTACTGTTTATATTATTCCATGGGCAAATCACAGCGCAATCACGCATACCGATCAAATGGAAGGGGATCCGCAATTTTTTCAAATTGAAACATCTGATAGTATTCGCCAATTTCGATATGGATCCAGAAGAACAAACGCCATCCATCAGTGGCCGGATCCAACGATTTATATTCATCCGGAAGGCTCCGTTCTTGGAGGACAAGAAAGCACCAATCTTAACAGGGCTTATCCCGGAAGAGAAAATGGCAGTTTCACTGAAAAATTAGCTTATGCTATTACATCTTTGATCAACAAAGAAACCATCGATTTAGCTATTGATCTCCATGAATCTTCGCCTGAATATCCTGTAAATAACGCAATCGTTTTTCACCAAGATGCGGCTGAATTGGCTGTAACAGTCCAAATGATGATGGAAATGAATGGTATAGATATAGGTCTTGAGGAATCACCAATGAATTTAAGAGGTCTTAGTCATAGAGAATGGGGAGATCACACCGATACTTTCGCCGTTCTTTTTGAGGTATCAAATCCTGCTCAGGGAAGAATGCGGGGGCAATCGAGCGAGGATTTGATTTTATCAGGAAAAGACAAATTTTATGTGAATGCAGCCTTAAGGAATCAGCTTTATGTTCCCTATGATGAAGAAGGTTATCCATTGGTGCTTCGTGTTGCAAGACATATCGCTACTTTCACTGAGTTTTTGACAACTTGGAATATGCTTAATCCTGAGAAAACGATAGAAGTTGAAGGGATTCCCGAATTTCAACAACTGATGGAAGAAGGATTGGGAGCATATTTATAATGTCTGTTCCAAAAAAAACAGGGAGGAATCAACTATGAAAAAAGTAGTACTGTTAATGATCGTTGTTGGACTAATCGTATCGTTGTCGTTTAGCGCTGTAACTGCTCAAACAGTTGCTTCAAGTCTTGGAATGGTTGCCGCAGCTAATCCATATGCTGCTGAAGTGGGGGCAATGATTCTAGAAAAAGGCGGAAATGCCATCGATGCCGCAATCGCAGTCAGTTTTGCATTAGGTGTTGTTGAACCTTATGCATCCGGACTAGGCGGTGAAGGTTATGCAGTGGTTACCCTCGCAAATGGAGAAGAATTTGCGGTTGACTTTAAAAGCATGGCACCGAAAATGGCCACTTATGAAAAACTTAAGGAACTCGGTCTTTCGATCAGCAAAGCCAAGTCAACGCCTAAAGGCGCACTTATACCAGGAATTCCGGCCGGAATTCAAAAAATGTTGGAAAATGGCGCATCAATGTCATTGGAGGAATTGATTCAACCTGCTATAGATCTTGCCAGAGAAGGTTTTATCGTCAATGATACATTCGCAGGCGTAACCAGCGATAATTACGAAAAGTTACTTGAATTAGCCCCGGAATTTCTAAAGGATATGCTTTTATGGGAAGATGGAGATTTATTCAAGAACGAAGCGCTGGCTCAAACATTGGAATTAATCAAGGAGAATGGTATTGATTGTTTTTATCATGGACAAATAGCTGATCAAATTGCAGCGTACATGGAAGAAAATGATGGATTTATCACAAAGGAAGATATGCAAAACTATATCCCCTATGTGACAGAACCAGTCTATGGGACCTACAGAGGGTATGATATTTATGCACCTGGTTCTCCAGTATCAGGCCCACAATTGATAGCCGTTCTCAATGTTCTTGAGAATTTTAACTTGGAAGTAATGGGACCTTATGACCCACTTGCTGTTCATATTATTCAACAAACGTTAGTTCTTGAAGATGTAGATAGAAGATATTATATCTCAGATCCCGCTTTCTATGATCTTCCAATTGAAGGTTTTATGAGTAAGGATTTTGCCAGACTAAGGGCAATGTTAATCGATTTGGATGAAGCACTTGATCCAGATACGTATTTTGATTATCTTGGAGATGCTTACCCATTCCAAGAGGGCAAAACTTATGAAGAGGTAATCTTGGCTGAAGAGAAAGAAGCAGCTATGGCTATTGCTGAGAACTACGAATCGCCATCAACCACCCACTTTTCAGTTGTAGATAAGTATGGCAATGCCGTGGCATGGACTCAGACCTTATCCAGTTTCTTTGGAACAGTCTCCTATATCGGTGGCTTTTTCATGAACAATGAATTGGGTAATTTTGCTTCAAGCTATCGACCAGGCGACATCATCAATCTTGAACCCGGATTAAGACCAAGAACAACAATTTGCCCAACCATTATCAAAAAGGATGGAGAAGTCAAATTTGTCATTGGAACACCCGGCGCAGGCCGAATCATTTCTACCGTAACTCAGCTCATTGTTGATCTCATTGATTTTGAGATGCCTGTTGATGAAGCCGTCAGGATGCCAAAATTTGTTGGATATGCTTATTACAAAGATGTACCAATGGAAGAAGGCTTCCCGGAATCTACCGTTCAGGTATTAGAAGCAATGGGTCATGATGTTTCTATCTACGAATATCCAGACTTATATTTTGGCGGCCCAAATATCATTGCTGTCGAAGATGACGGAATGATGATCGGTGTTGGTTCCATCAGGAGAAATGGAGCAGCTTCAGCACCTGAAATGTAAACAATCTCACACTATTAGAAAGGAAGTAGATTATGAAAAAAATCTTATTGATTTTAATAATTTCTTTACTCACAGTATTTGGATTGGCAAACGAAGAAAAAACCATTGCATTTGAAGAACCGGTTCTGATAACATCAGGAGGACAATCACCAGGTGCTTTGCAAATGATGGTTTTAGCAAAGACAGGCGGCATCAACTATGAATTCGTAAAGGATATTGAACCCACCGCCGAAAATTTGGCTGCGTTTAAGACTTTGATCATCGTTATCGGTGCGAGTGGAAAAGGTTTAGGCGCCGCAGGTATTGATGTTGATACTGAATTAGAAAGGCTTGTTCAGCTTGTAAATATTGCGGAAGAAAAGGAAATCAAGGTTATTTTAGCCCAAATTGAAGGTGCAACACGTCGAGGTTCTTCCTCAGACAAAATAACCGATGCGCTCACTGATTTTGCGGATTATTTGCTAATCAAAAGTGATGCGGATGAAGATGGGAAATTTACCTCAATCTCAGAAGAAAAAAAGATTCCCATTCGCTTTTTCGAAAAAACTTCTGATGTAAAAGACATTTTAAAAGAACTATTTTTATAATTGATTTTTTTAGCAACCCGGTATTTCCGGGTTGCTATTTTTAACTGATCGAGGAGAATTCATATGAGAAAAAATATAACAATCATTTTCTTAGCATTTATCTTTATTATTTCAAGTATCACTTTTGCTGAATTTATTTATCCGGATATCAGACCGGGTTATGGTGTGACTTCAACAGGTTGGTTGTCGGATTATTTTCAACCATTAAAAGATACGAATTTAGATACACCCATTTTTATAATGGATAGTGGAAATCCCGGCGCAACCTTTCTTTTGATGGGAGGAACCCATTCACGAGAAATTGCAACAGGGGTCAGTGCATTGGTTTTTTTGGAAAATGCCTTAGTAAAAAAAGGAAGGGTTATCGTTATCCCTTATGCGAACAGAAGTGCTTTATCTATTGAAGACCAGGATTCTGACATTCCCCATTTTTTTCAAATAGAAACTAAAAGCGGTCCCAGATTCATTATCTATGGAGACCGAAGGACGGATATCAACGATCAGAAGATACCCGATCCTGAAAAATATACTCACTATCCGTCAGGAATGGTGATTGATGATGGTGCTGAATCAAGAAACCTGAACAGGAATTATCCTGGAAAACCCGACGGTAATCCCACACAACAACTTGCCTATGCAATTCTTGAACTAATACGAAAAGAAGAGGTTGACTTTAACTTAGATATGCACGAGAGCGATACCCCCAGAACTTTAACCGATTCTCAAGGAAATGTCTATGAAGGTGGGAGATTGGCCTATATGCTGGTCTGTCATCAAAAAGGATTAGAATTGGGTGCCATCTCAGTCATGGAAATGGAAGATATGGGGATCCCCATGAAACTCGAAGAATCAAGTGTTGAATTTCGAGGACTGAGCCATAGAGAAATCGGCGATCATTCAAACAGCATCTCTTTTCTCTCAGAATCGCCAAATCCCGGTCAGGAAAGAATAGGCGAAAACAAGGATGTTATCAACGACCCCGATTACCCATTAAAACATAGGGTTGGCATGCACTTGGAATTGATTAAAAAACTTTTTTCAACGTACAATCTTTTCTATGAAGAACAAATAGTGGTTGAAAATCTTCCGGAGTATGATTTGTTAATGGAAAAAGGTGTCGGATATTTTCTAAATTAAGGAGCTTTTATGCCTGAATCAATCTATTTTTTTATCATGCTTTTAAGTTTTATTTTTCTTGCAGCATTAAAGATACCCATTAGTGTATCTTTGATGTTTTCAGCAATATGTGGTGCATTAGTTTCAGGGAACTTTTTCCCCATTCGTCATTTGGTCGAAGGTTCTTTTGGATACATGGATGCGATTTTGATCATCGCAACGGCAATGATCTTTATGGAATCCATCAGGGTATCCGGCTTACTTGAAGATTTTGCTCTTAGGATAGCAAAGAGGTTCAGAAATCGTCCATTGTTGTTGTTGATGATTATGACATTGTTCATCATGAGCGCCGGGATGATTACAGGATCATCTTCAGCAGCCGTTTTAACGACCGGCGCAATTGCTTATCCCGTTCTAAAAGATCTCGGTTTGGAAAAAAGAAGGGCCGGTGCATTAATTGCGATGACAGCAATATTTGGCATGATTGCCCCTCCTATAAATATACCGGCAATGATTATCGGTCAAGGCGTGGATATGCCCTTCATCGGTTTTACCAAACCATTACTATTTCTCACAGTGCCTTTAGCCATAATCAGTGCCATGATGATCGGAGCTAAACATGTAAAAAAAGTTAGCGTTGAACTGTTTGAAAATATCGAATCCTTTTCAAAGAAATGGCACTTGTATATCCCCATTGTTGTGTTGGTTTTATTAATGATATTGGAAAACGTTTCTACATTTTCCTTAGGATTGCCACTTATTTTCATCCTCTGTTCACTTATGGCGGCTTTGATGAGCAAGAATAATTTTTTGCACATCTCAGTAAAAGCTTTAAAAGATTCTATCAACATCCTTTCAATTTTAATCGGTGTTGGGATGTTTATACAGATTATGACCTTAAATGGTACGAGAGGTTTAATCGTTGATTTTTTAAATAACCTTCCGGAAATGGCTTTAATTGCTGGCATTGCATTAGGTGTTCCACTGTTTGGAGCTGTTTCTTCTTACGGCTCGGCATCTGTTCTCGGTGTACCTTTTTTGTTGGCTTTTTTAGGAAATAACGATATTATGGTTTGTTCTGCATTATCGCTCCTAGCAGGCCTGGGCGATATGGTTCCCCCAACAGCACTGGCAGGAATCTTTGCGGCTCATGTAGTTGATGAAAAGAATTATTTTAAAGTGTGGGTGAAAGCCTTACCATCTTTCTTTCTTACCATGATTTTTGGCACCATTGCTCTAAATTTTTCAGATGAGCTAGCAGCCGTTACGAATAATAATATGTTTTACCCTGTTTTTTTTGGCATTTTTGTTCTGTTGGGAATTACTTTTCTACTAATCGACAAGAAAAGATATCGGAGTGATTTATCATGATGGTGATATACATTTTATTAACCATTTTTATAGTTGGGACATATCTCTACGTTGCTTATAAAGATGCCAAAAAATGGGATTGGTTGATGATTGCCATGATCTTAATCCCAATGATTTTGAGAATTTTTAGGATCAAATAGACTCTTTGATTTCAATAAA
>DAOTHY010000005.1:56250-67166 GCA_035447925.1 Thermotogota bacterium | reverse complement strand
GAATGACCATGATGAATGAAAAAAAACGCATCATTCTATTATTAATCTTCATTCTTTTCCTTTTTTCAGCTTGCAGTGAAAACAACAACACTTCTCAAACCATATCATTGGTTGAAATCGGTTCTGAAGGTGATCTCTTTGAAATGAGAGCCTATCCATCCCTCGGTGTCTTTTCATTGTCAATCCAACCCCGAAAATCAACAACTTCAGGACAGCCGATGATTCCCATTTCACTGAGCGATGGTGACGAACATTTTTATTTTAAGGTTAATCCTTTTCTTTCCTGGCTTTATGAAATAACATTGCCCGATTCCTACACGCAAGCGAAAATCCAAGAGATGCAGCTACGATATTGTACAAACCTTCTTCTCTGCAAGCGTGAAATTCAGCGGGATACATTATTCCTAGCTTCTGTTACCATACAAAAAGAGTTAGAAGTAAACGATTCAAATCTCTTTCAAATCGTCACAAGTGACTTCATATCCATGCGAAATGCCAATGTATTTGTTTTTGATTCACAGGGACAATTTATCACACCGACCTATGTCACCACCAATGAGGGGTATACTTATACAATCAACACTTTTATTTCTGCCAGAAACATTGCCTTTGATTCTAGTGTCAATGGGGCTTTGGAGTATTTAAAATCACTTCCGGAACATGATCATTATTTGGAACAAATCAATCCCAACATCTGTTTAGTTGAGAATGCAACGATCACCATCATTCCGCCACATCCCGAAACGGTGACCGTCTCAATTACATGTAACCCCCAAACAGGCGGAGTGATCCGTATAGATGGAGGATCATGGATCACAGAGACTGAATTAAGCAAACCGGTTGGAGAAGAGGTGATCCTTCAAGCTCTTGAAAACGATGCATATTCTTTTATTGGATGGTACGAAGGCGAGACAATGTTAAGTAATGAGCGATCTTGCACTATTACGATTAACAATTCCATGCACATTGAAGCTGTTTTTGATCCAATCATCAATCAGCCGCCTCATGAACCCGAAAATCCACGACCCATCAACGGCTCAACTGATATTCCAACAACCGTAACTCTTAATTGGGATTGCTCAGACCCCGATGGCAACCCTCTTTTGTATGAGATACGTTTTGCCAAATTCGGAGAGCCTCTACAAACTCTCGCCACACAACTTTCGCAAACCTCCTATGCGCTGTATGATCTTGAAGAAGACTGTGAGTACAATTGGCAAATCCTTGCGGATGACCAGCAGGAGATTGGATATAGAGCCGTTAGTGAAAGCCCAGTTTGGTCTTTTAAAACTTTAGAATCAGAGAGTCCTGATGATGAGAACACTTATTATTGCTGTGTTAATGGTGATGATAGTGGGGACGGCTCGATTCAAAGACCTTGGAGAACACCTGGATTCGCCGTCAGACAACTAAACCCAGGTGACACTTTAATCATTTTAGAAGGAGAATACATCATCAATCAATTCCCTGACGACATTCTGACGATCCCAACTGGCAGTATTCAACAACCCATTCATGTAAAAGGTGAAGGTGTGGGTAAAACCATTCTAAAAGGTGATGACAACATCTACTCCATGATCATTCTCGATAATGTAACAAACATCACAATCTCGGATATGGAACTCACCAACAACAATCAGGGTTGGGTTAGAGATGGCATCTGCGGTGTCAATTTGCCCGTTGAGGACATCACTCTTAAAAACCTCTATATCCATCACATTGATGAATTCGGAATTTGCTTAAAAGACATCAGCAAAATAACGATAGATAACTGCACCATCACTTACTGCGGATTTGGTTCCATTGGCGGGCCTTATGGTGATAGTGGCTGGCAAAACTGCACCATCACAAACTGTTCACTCTCCTATTCAGGTCATTACTACCGCGGGCTATTGAATAACCCGGATCTTCCTTATGACCGTCCCGATGGTATTGGCTTAGAGCCATCAATCGGTCCCATAATCGTCGAAAACTGTCTGGTAGAACACAACCGGGGAGACGGTATCGACCTAAAAAACAAAAACAGCTTTGTTTCTAAATGCATCGTGGCGAATAATTATGGCGATGGTGTCAAGTTGTGGGGGGACAATACGGTTATGGAAAACTGTTTGATATATGGTACTGGTGATTCAAATATCCAATCACCCTGGTGTCCCTTAGTAATCGAACAATCACAGGAACCAAACGCCTCTTTCATCATAAAAAACTGTACAATTCATGATAATCCTCAAAGACCCTCTTATTCAGTCTATTCTCAATACAACGATCCAACACCTCTTAAATTGACAATCATAAACTGTACCTTTTCAGATTCATATGGTATGGCTTATTTTGGAGAAAATGTCGACCTAACCATCTGGCACTCAAATTTCTTCGCTCCAAACAGAGATGGACAGATTGTTTATCAAGGAGTGGAATATAATGCCCAAGAACTGTTGACCTGTCCTTTCGGAGAAGGCATCATCTCGGTTGACCCGCAATTCATTAATCCTGTATGGGAAGAAGGTATCGGCAATTATAAACTGCAGTCTACCAGCCAACTGATTGACAAAGGAACAGCAGAACAAGCTCCGAATGAAGATTTAGAAAGCACTCAACGACCACAGAGCAACGGCATTGATATTGGAGCATACGAACAGTAACAGGCTGGATTAGTATCCCCCCCGTGCCCTGATAAACGAAATGCATTGTTAAGCGTCTTTTTGTTCGTGAGGATCAATCAATTGGGCTTGCTAAATAAAGCAGAACGCCTGCAAATAAAAATTTTTAGAAGATTTTCTTGGATTCAGGTGCAGATCATAAAGCATCTTCCTGCATGAACACCCTTTCAAATCCATAAAAATCCATAAGGGGATAGGATCACTGAGTTCCCACTGATTTGAATCGTTTGTCCTAAAAGATCCTGTTTGGTAAAACGGGTAATGGGCAGAATGAAACCGATTGACCGATCCGAAAGGTTCTGGATGATGTTCACAGTCTGATCAGGAAACCCTTTTAAGGTTCTGGTATAGGCTAGAACCTCTTTTAACTCTTTTGAGTCAGACGATTTGATCTTTAGAAAGTTTAAGGAACCTCTTCCTAATACTTGATTTGATTTTCTCACGGCTATCATCTTTTTCAAGAAAAAATAAATATCGGATGTCAGGTTTTGACCCTCCATTTTTTTCTCAGTCTCATCCCAATCAATTCGACCCCTTACGAGATATCTGGAATCCTTTATCTGTGTTAGGGCAACCTGTTCTTTGTAAAAAGCCATATCATTGGTCTTGGCAAACTCATCTCCATAAAAGATGATGGGAGTTCCCAACAGGGAGAACATGATGGAATAAGCCAGTTTTATCCTGTCTGGATTTTCTTCTAAAAGAGTCGCCAATCGAGCAGAAATGCCCTCTCCCTCACGGAAATTCCACAGAGGATCTTTCACATAAAAATCGAACACCGTTTTTCTTTCTTCTGGTGTCACCATCTCCAGGGTTAACTCATCGTGACATCGTAAAAACATCATCCATTGACAATTGGTCGGAATGTTCTGAGGGGTAAATTCGGGAGAAAGGGCCTCTTGAATCGCCTCATTGGATTGCTCAGCCATGCTTCGATATATACGAGGCATCACCGGAAAATGATAGGCTGCATTACATTCATCGCCCTCACCAAAATATTCCACGACCTTTTTAGGAGGTTGACAAGCTTCGGCTAGCAACAGGGTATCGGCTTCGATATAATCAAGGGCGGCTCTGAAAAATTTCACAACCGTATGAGTTTTGGGCAAGTTTTCGCAAATGGTTCCCTCTTCTTTCCAGATATAAGGGATAGCATCTGCTCGAAATCCGTCAAGCCCTCTGAGTTTCCAATTGACCAAAATCCTGCTCATTTCCAGCAGGACTTGGGGATTGCGATAATTTAAATCCGGCTGAATGGCGAAAAAACGGTGAAAATAATACTGGGAAGTCTTTGGTTCCCATTCCCAATTACTTTCACACAGCCCTTTGAAAATGATTCTGGCTTGTTGATACTTGTCTTTACTATCACTCCATAAAAAATAATCCCGCTTTGGACTGTGAACATCTGAAACGGCTTCCTGAAACCAAGGATGTTCGACAGAACAGTGATTGAGGGCGATATCAAAAATAACCCTCATACCTCTTTGGTGGGCTTCGTATAAAAATTGATCAAAGATTTTACCGTCACAACCCGTAAGTGAATCCCTGATCTTGGTGTAATCCGAAATATCAAAACCAGCATCCTTCATCGGTGATTCAAGAATTGGCAATAACCATAAACAGGTTATTCCCAAGGATTTCAGATCATCCAATTTTACAATTAACCCTCTGATATCTTTGTTGAAAAGATCTACATAAAGGGAATAAACAACTGCATCTTTGTACCAATCTTGAACAGACTCTTTAAAAAAAGGGACGTATTTTTGTCTGGCTTGAGATAAAAAAAACAAAAAATCCTCAAATCTATAAGCATTCAAGGCTTTCTCATCAATAATATCCTGATAAAGCTCATTCCATAATCGATTCAAAATCATCCTCATGATAACAGCTCCCCTTTAAATAACTTCGTTTTATTCGATTACCCGATTGAGATCATCGGAAGACAAAAAAGTAGCGAAAAATAACGTGTCTCCAACTTTCAGTCCCACACCATAACCGGACAAACTGTTCACATCCACTTGAGAAACTTCTAAACGATACACGGATGGCTTTCCCGGCAATCCGGATAACCGATACTTTACCTTTAAAAAATCCACGACGATGTTTTCTAACGAAGAAATTTCCTGACCTGGTTGGAAGACGTTCAATTTCTCTTGGGTTTGAAGACCAATCTGACCTAAAAATGACAATAAATAAGCCTCTTTTAAATCTTGGCCCGCAACTTTGTGATACCTAACCGTTCCCAAAGGTCGTTTATTATTGCCGAACGTCAGGGTCTTGTGTTCCAAGTCATCTTCAAGAAAATCGTACAAATTAATCTCTTCAATTCTAGAACCGGTAGCATTTTCAGCGATCAAGTTTAATTTTTCAATCAGAGCATCGCCATCGGCAACCTGTTCTATCTCCTGCAGATTTTCGGATAAATAACCCATTTCAGCAACGATTCTTTCAATATATTCTGATTGTTCATTAATTTTCTTGAACGCATCCACGTTGGAAAAGGCCCTTTTAATCTCAGCAGGAATGATGTCATCCAAAACATGGATGATTTCTTGTTTATAATAATTTTCAAGAACCGATTCTCCAATGAAAATCAGGAAATCAGACCCAGAATCGGTGTTTATTCCAAACGATTTTTGGTATTCAAACTGTGTTTCACAATCCTGTTTTCCCATCTGAACCTTTCCTGAAAAGATCAACGGATCCTCAAACACCCTTTTCCCAAGATCAACTGAATAACCGATCTTGAAACGGTCTGTCTGAAAAATCCTTTCGTAAATCACCACAAATTCAGCTTGATACATTTCCTTAATCGCATCACAAATATTTTTTTCAACTTCTGTTCATCGAAGGTCGACAAAATGGTAACTGAAAAATTCTTTAGAATTTCTAAAATAAATTCAAATTGATTGAGTAGAGATTCGATTTCTTGATGTCTGGTTTGCTCTTTGATCAGGAATCGGGATTTTTGGAGCAGGGATGTCAATGTCCGGAGAATTGAAATCTCTTCCTCCTGAAAGGTCGTATCCCGTTTAAAAATGATAAAATACTGCTCTTTTTCTCCCTCTGAGATACTTGAAACAAGGTAGCGTTGATCTAAGATAACCGAACCGGGATAACATCTAACAAACTGGTCCATGATGTCTGGAAATACATTATTACCGGTACTGCCCACTTTCTTGATCCGTCCGTCTCCCATACAAGCATATGCAGCTGCAGATGCTGTAAAAACTTCTCCCAGGGAATCTATGAGGATATTGAGCAGAATCTCCACAGGAAATGGCTCTAACAGAGACGGAATCAATTTTTCTATACTTAACAGCTGATAGGTGAATTTGGTAAGGACATTCTTATCCCGATTAAGTTCTTCTAATGCCGTAGAATGATGCCAGTAGTTCTTTAAAATATCTTTAATTTGAGTATTCGTCGATTGTGTGATCAGGCAAGCGCTTTCATCCGAGGCAAAGATTTCACCGTCAAACATTTTCAGCACTTCATCCAAACCACAAAACTCAAACTGAGTGATCTTGACTTGGCGGGCATCAACGACACGCCATATCTGATCAGTCCCCTTGAAGAGCAAAATGGCAGGAGCCAAAATCTCTACCATATGCTGTTTAGCTTCTGGTGTGCCCAGGGATTGTATTAACTCTTTTCCAAACATTCTTTCACTATTCCCTTCTTTTCGGGATCATAATATAATTTCACCGGTTTCGAACCCGATAAGTTTACTTCCTGCCCTTTTATCTTCAAAGATACATCATCGGTATCCGCCATTATCTTCACCATGCCCTCACCCTCAACCTTTTTGAGTATGAGTTCAATTTCTTCGATGACATCTTTTACCTCCGCTAATTCATGTTGGCATTTATTGTACTCAGACAAGGTGTATTGTAAAAGTTCCACATTTGATCTTTTGATCCCCCTGAGTTTAATCGTAAAATATATCAACTTTTCTTTCAGACTTTTTTGGCGTTCATGCAACTCTTTGAGTGTTTTGAGATACATTCCCCTTTGAAATCCCTTAACCTTAATTCCCCGATTCTCTTGAGAGGTTTTATATTGTTTCATTTCCACAGAAACCTTCGCATCTACAACGGAATTGATAATAAACCCTTTTTTCCCGTTGACATAAACACTCCCCTCACATTGTACATCAGAATTCATAATGTATTCATTGACATAAATATTCTTTTTCACGTGAATGGTCGTATCCTGAATAAACTTGGCTTTGAGATCCCCCTCAACTTCAATCGTTGTCTTTTTGTTACCCATGATTCCAAGAACAACTGAAAGATCTCCTCCTGTATAAACTTGAGTTTTTTCTTCAACCCCACCCTCTATAAAAACACTCTTTTCGCTTTTTACAGTAAAGCCCGTTCTCAACCAGCCACTAATAAACACATTGACGGTAGAATCAATATTGCCTGTTTGATAATCAATATCTCCTGAAATCTTCAGCACCTTTTCCAACTGCAGATGATCATTTTTTAATTGCAGAACACCATCATCCTTAGCATAAACAGCCGTATCCGATTTCTCAAAATCACCGCTGAAGCGAATAGGTGTCTTTTTTGGATGAGGGGCCAGGATTTTCTTTCCATAGACGGTTACTCCACACGCACCCGTAACAGGGGGAATAATATTACAAATCTTCTCCCCTTTCTTCACATAAGTAAAAATATCTAAATTGTAATAATCCACATTTTTCCTGGATGATATTTCAGAATGTTTTTCGGGTATTTTAACCATCCAAATGATTTTTTCATCCTGAGATTCACCCGGTGGGGTCCCTTTGGCTATTTCAATTTTTTTGATATTCGCATCAAGTTGTTTTTGAATAAAACCTTTGTCCATTAGGGAACTGATTCCCGAACGATTGCTCTCTTCTATGATATCCTCTGCTTGCGGCTTTTCGATATAAGTAACATAAGCGGATAAAAAATCCGGAGAGACCTCTATTTCTAAATTCTTTGTCCGTTTATCAATTTTGATGGTTTGTTCATCATGAGACTGGCAAAAATTCTGAACCGTCAGATAATTTGCTTTCCCTTGAAGCTTACCCAAGAGTTCTTTCATCTCTTCAATAGATAATGGCCTTTTTCCTTTTGTCAAAATAAAGGAATTCGGACCTTCTTCAATCGTATACATTATGACGCCTCCAATAATAAACAAATTGAGAGGGAAACAAAGGAAAACTTACATAAACATTATACAAAAAAAGGCTCAAATCTCTAAAACCTTACCATAAATTTACATATAGTCCTTATTTATCAATTCTAACAGCTAAAAAAGGGAGTGTTGATAAAATTATAATAACAATTGAAAGAACATTACGCATCGTCTTCTGATAAAGGTCACTTTAATTTACATAAAGATACAGAAAAAGAAAGCAAATATTCATCAACGATCTTTTTGGATATAACGTTTTGAAAAATAATCAAGTGCTTTTTTCAATAGAAAAGGTTGAATTTCCGGATAAGTCAGTTGACTCGGTAAATGGTCAAAAAAACCAATTTCATAGATTTCAAAATCAGGCAGTTCACCGATCTCATCAATATCAGCCAAAAATAACGTCCCGTAACTGACTGCTTGCTCCCTTGTCACGGAATAATCACAAATCCTTTCCAATTGAAACTTCTTTGCCCCCGTTTCCTCATACAGCTCCCGCTTTGCAGCGTTGTAATTATTTTCTCCGATTTCAAGATGCCCACCGGGAATTTCCCACGTCGCTCGTTCACGATGCCTAACTAAAACCAATCGTTCCCGATAAAAGGCAATAATCACTACATATATGATCTTTTCGAAATCAATGTTCTCAGTGTAAAAGTCTATCTTCAACGCTGGAAACACCTACCTTCTAATCAATCGGTTTAAAAGCGGTGGTTTGCATACCAATTTAAAAGAAACTTTTCCCGGGGATTGGCACTCAACCGCTTGTTAGTGAAATGATGAAGACCAGTTGCTATATCCCTGATACATGTGATAGATCTTTGTGAAACCCATATCGTTAAACATGATATCAACCGCTTGCGAACTTCTGCCGCCGGATTGACAATAGACCAGATAGGTTTTTGTCCTCACAAATGGTTCCATGTGCTCTTGAAAATCATCCAAAAAATTGACATTAACGGCATTTTCTATGTGCCCGCTGTTATATTCCGAAGGTCTTCTCACATCAAGAATAATGAAATCTTCGTTTCCTTCATTTGCATCTATGATATCTCTTGCTTGTGAAACAGACACAT
This sequence comes from Thermotogota bacterium, assembly GCA_035447925.1. Lineage (GTDB taxonomy): Bacteria > Thermotogota > Thermotogae > MWEM01 > MWEM01 > JASUTC01. Next base: position 58,258 of record DAOTHY010000005.1, on the reverse strand, counting down.
TCGTGCAAAACGGATCAGGTGGAATGTCTTCGCCGGTAGTGAAAAACCAGACAGGAGAGATGTATTCTTGACCTTCCCCATCATGAGCCTTAACCCTCCAGATATACTGCGTATTTGCTTTCAATGACACTTCTTGTGTAGGATTGGACAATCCGGTATAAACGGATTCAACAGGTCCATTTGTTCCGTTTAATTCTCCAAGATAAACATCGTAAGTCAAATCATAATCTGCACGATCGATTTCTTCCCAAGTCAGTGTCACTGTTTGCGAAACATCAGTACTTCTTGTGGTCGGATGAGGATTACTAACTGCAAAAAGCGGGGGATTTTGTTCAAAGTCATACAAGTAAAGGGATTCATTGTTCCCCAAGTAAGCTTGAGCCCAATCTCTCATACCATTCGGAACAATGTCATCAAAGAATTCCAACATCATCTCATATGAAGCCATTGTATCGTTGAGAAGGTATTGTTCCCACATGTACCTTAAAAGATCGTCGAGACTAAATTCGCCATTAGTTCTGTCAGAAATCTCCCGATCAAGCGCAAAAGCATATACCGCACCTTTAAAATACTCCAGATTGCCGGGTAAATGACCTTCTCCCTCCAGCAGATTCAAATCACCGGCTGTCCCTCTGATCGCCACATATTGATTGTACCAGCCTTTAAGCCATTGATGGTCCTCTAACGTAGTGGTCTCAAAATCAAGTGAACTTAAAATCTTATCATCAAAAAATTCGTTAAATCCTTCTGTCCAAAATTTGTGATTTCCGTTTGAATGATCCCAGGGTATTCCGACCGCCCAGGCATTCCAAACATGATACATTTGATGAACCAGCATTTCTCCGATAATCCCCCAATTAGTTGAAAAACCCTGACCGGTGGACCATTCGCCGGCATAAATCAATTGGTCATCGGATGGGGATTCAGGAAAAATAAGTGTGTATTTCTCGATTGGCATTTGTGATCCCCAGATGGCCATGAGTTTCTCATTAATCAACAGGATGTCATCAAAATAGGCCTCATCTAGATCATCGGAAAGGATAATCCGCAACTGTGAATCTCCATAATTATTGGTTAGAGATTTGAATTGATCACTTTTGTAAGCATAAATATTGGCCGCTCTAAAAAATTCGGGCAGACAATGATCAAAGGCCGAAGGCAGCTGATACAGTCCCAGAATACTCTCTTTCCACCCGGTTTCACAAGTCCAACCGTTGTTGAGTTTCAAATAAAGATGGGCACTAAAGTTGTTCATTCTGGTATCCTGGGTCAAGTAATTCTGTAATGTGTTTGCCGGACCATACAAAAGCTGTTCATGGGATGCGATCAGATAATCTTCTCCAAAATAGCCTTGAACACCGTGATTATCGGTTTCAATGACCGACTTATCCGATTGATAGGACAGTCGGAAAAAGCCTTCGTTGTTACCGTTTAAATCAAAAACCACTTCTTGATTGTTATTTTGAAGATTCATGAAGATCTGAGGATTGCCAACACAGTCAAAATCACTTCCCCTCGCCATTCCGCCTTGAGTGTGATAACCTGAATTGTCCAGAGTCAAAGACGGGATGTCTTTGTAATATCCAAATACTTTCACCGCCACCTGATGGGTTTGTGGTTGCGATAGATCAAGCCAGTAAAATAATTGCAATCCCCTGTCAAAGGCCGAAAAAGTATTAAACGCCCACAGCCAATTTGTCTGCGGTTCATTTTCCCTTCTCAAACCCAGTTGATATGCCTGTCCTTCCTGTAATCCCGATAATTCCACCATGCACACATCATTTGGCACAAGGGTTGCCACAGTATATGGGAGTCCTTCCCCTGCTTCATCGGATCTCAAATAAACGGCTATCGTGGCTTCTTCCGTTTCGCCTGTATCCCAAATCAGCGAAAATTCCACCCGGCTTTTTTCCAATTGAGTTAAATCAACCTCCGGCAATTCAATGACATTTTCCACTTTCACCCAAATTTGGGTCTGAGGGTCTCTGGCAGAAGCCTTTGCACTCGT
>DAOTHY010000005.1:42936-56150 GCA_035447925.1 Thermotogota bacterium | reverse complement strand
GGCCATCTCTTTGAAAGGGAGAATTACTTGGTTTCTTATTCATCAAACAACAATTATGAAGCGATCCCCCTTGATGAAATCGAGGATTATTATGTTGAACAGACAAACAAAGGATTCACCTTGATCATCGAAAGGGGGACCAATTACAAGGCTTTTTACATAGTTGACCATTACAGTTCAAGAATAGAAGCGGAATCGGCTGCTAGGATTCTTATTTTGTAGGGATTTAAAGAACTCGAGTCACCCTTAGGCTGAAAATATTCACGGAACCGATTTCTGCATACAGTGTGTATCCAGAACCATCAAGTGTAAATGTGTAATTGTTGACCGCATTGTCATTGATAGCAAACTTGGTAGATGGATTACCTGCAATGTGCACAACGATCTGGGTTCCATGTTTCAAACTCAGTGTTTTTTGGTTTCCAGAGGCAATATATTCCAATGATTGCCCGTTGTTGATGCTGACTTGAATATTCGCAGCCACATCGTTGTGAATGGTAATTTCATAAGTAGCGCCAAAAAAATCAATCTTTACTGAACAGCTACAAAGAAGCATGAGAATGAGGATTGCACAAACGAACAACACAGCTTTACGGATTTTCATTTTCATAAACAAACACCTCCATGGCCTTATTTATAAAATTATACACCCAAAAAGTCATTTTGACGCATGGGAAAAGAATTCATTCGATATTTTCATCCGGAAGTGATCTTGTGCAAAAAAGAGTAAAGCCTTGTAAATGGTACACTGTCTGTCCCATTAAACGATTTACTGAAAGGGGTTTGTTAGACAGAAAATGGGTTGAATCCTATTGCCTGAATGCAAACAGCGATTGTCAACGATATCAACTGGAAGAAAAGGGCCAGTATCATCCGGATAACATGCTTCCGAATGGGCTTATAGATCCTGATCTACCCATTTCATAACACTTTTTACTGATTGACTTCAAAAGCAAAATTCATTGTTATGAGTGGAAACCCTTGGAAAAATCTCATTCATACGTCGGATGATGTCAGGATGAAAAACGGGGTTCCAAGAAGGATTGGAATGGGATGGGATTTTTACCTTTCCACTTCTAAATTGGTCTGAAAAAGAAAGTCTTCCGGTGAATATGGGCACAAAATCCGGTACACTGATAGTCAAATCCACCCTCATTTTTTTCACGGGTTTCACACCGTTTTGGGATACTGACAAGATTTGATTATTGTCGGTCATCTGTTCATCTGTAAACTTGATAACAACGGGTTCTCCAGGGAGATTTAGCACAGGTAGCAGCTTTTGAATGGCGTATTGGATATCCAGTATCTGCATCATCCGTGTGGGATAAATCCGCAAATTGACATGTGAACTTCCGGCATGAAAGGTTTGGACCAACACCTCTATCGGAAAATCCGGAGGAGCTTTAAAAAATGAAATCTCATCAATTTGATCCCTAAATTGACCAAACCAATCCCTGAAAGTATAAATAGCTTTCAAGTCAAAAAAGCTCATTTTGTACACGGTCATGGTCCGGTCTTTAACTTCGTACAACAGACTGCCATGATACGTCTCATCATCGTCTTTCAACAACACGACCTTCCAGGCATTTTGATTGAACATCCCCATAAAATATGCCTCGGGTAATCGCATGGGATTGTAGGTTCCTTCCTCCCATTCCCGCTCTCCAATTTCCCGAAGGGCCTGTTTAGCTTTAAGTGAGCGAAATGCACTAATGGTAACGGTTTGATAGAGAGCATCGATCTTATCCTTCAACAAATTTCTCATGGGAATATCAATTTTTAACAAATCAAGAGCATCCTCAAAGCCAAATTGTTTGTAATAGCTGTTTTTAAACGGATCCAGGGCAAAAAGCTTAACTGACTTTTCTTTAGCCACTTTCCTCTGATGTTCAAACATTTTTTGCCCCATCCGTTTCTTTCGATAACCGGGGCGCGTGACAAACCCGTCAAAGTAAAAGACCTGAAACGGTACGGTTCTGACCTTGACCCCTCCCTCATAGGACACATATGATGAAAGCAGCGTTTCATCCGATACAACTCCCCAAACAAATTCCCACAAATCATCAGACTCCAAATAGGCGTTAAAGGATTCTGAATCAAAAGTAGATGAAAAACAGAGTTGGTATAAATCCCTGACCATTTCCTTCTGACCTTTATTCAATCTCTCTATTGTCATAGTTTCCCACTCACCCATTCTCATTTTTATCAATCAACTCAACGCCATTTCATTTTCCAATGATATTATACTTGATTGCCCTAAAAAAACAGCCTTTATCGTTAAATAGTCTAAAAAAACATCAAACTTTGTTATTATTGTGGGAGGGCACACGCACCCTCCCCTACGCCAATATTTATGGGGTTTACAAGCCTTTGTAGGGGTACCCCTGCGTGGCCACAAAAGACAGTGGCCTTAGGAGTGTTTTGCCTAGGGGCAAAAACTCCATGGCTCCCGCAAATGGAATCATGGTCGATTATTCGATAATATCCATGATAAAGCCCTTTTTTCAGTGGAATCATACTTGCAACGACCAGAGAAAAAGAAATCATTCATTAAAGCGTGTCATCTGAAAGCCGATTGAATAGCAACAGAGAATCGTAACAATTATTTATCCGCAAATCAGATAAAAAGTTACATTCATATGCTTTAATTTGATAGAATACCTTTGCACTTAAACTTGTTAAATGTTCAAAATAAAGGATGGAATCATGAAAAAAATCAGTATTTCATTATTGTTTTTATTAGTAATTATAACGGGTTTTTCAACCGTCAGAATAGGCGTTTATCCGGGGCCACCTCTTGTGGGTTGGGAAGGAGAAACACCTATAGGCGTTTTTCCGGATTTGATCAAAGAAATTGCGAAGGTCAAAGGCTGGGAGACTGAATTTGTGAAAGCTGAGTTTAACGAATTATACAATATGCTCATGAACGGCAAAATCGACATCTTACCGGCAATTGTTTACTCAGCTGAAAGGGCAAAATTGGTTAATTTCAATCAGGAACATATCCTGTCCTCATACGGAACTGTTTATGTCCCCATCGATTCTGACTTCAACTCACTTTTGGAACTTGAAAATAAACGGATTGCCGTTGCTAAAGATGCCGTCAATTACATTGGAATATTCGGAATCAAAACTATTTTTGATTCCCTCAACATTCCTGTCATATTTGTTGAAAAACCCAATTACGAGGAAACCCTAAAAGCAGTTGCAAACGGCGAAGCACAAGCTGGCGTTGTTGATAGTTTGTTTGCCGCAATGAACGCTTACCGTTATCCCATTAAAGCAACTCCCATTGTGTTGAACCCTTCGGACATCCGCCTGGCTTTCGCTCCGGGTAATGAACGCAGTCAAATCCTTATCACTGAATTTGACAAAGAGTTACGATTAATGAAAGAGAATCCCGAATCTTTCTTTTATAGAACGGTTGAAAAATACCTACACAACAAACAGTTTGTAGAAAATCCTTTGTTAATACAGATTTTGATCATCGTTTCTATCACAACAATCATTCTCATCGGTTTGATCTTATACCTAAGACACAATGTAAAAGTTAGAACGGTAGAGTTGGATGAAAAGAACGCGAAAATTAATGTAGCTGAAACAAAAGTAAAGGCAACCTATTCTGAATTACAAATTGCCAATGAACAGCTGAGGGAAACGCTTCGCAAATTTGAGGATTTAGTGCTTATCGCCGGAACTTTGGGTGTTCAGGATTACAACGAAAAGGACTTTTTGGACCTTTTTCTCAAGAAAACCATGGCCATCATCGATGAAGCGGATTGTGGTTCCATTGCGCTAATCAAAAACGGAAAATGGCAGTTCATTTCGGCCATCGGTCATGATCTTGACATATTAACCCAACTCAATTTGAAAACAAAAAACATTAACCTAAAGAAAAGCACGGAAATCGTCGATGGGTTATACGATCATTACGACCAGGACTTCGGAAAAAAAGATTCTGAGATACTAAGAAAAGCTGTAAAACCGTTTAAACAATCCTTAATATCTCCTTTTTACTTGGAGGGAGAGTTTTTCGGAAATCTATCACTTGACATATCCAAGGACAATCCCAAAACCTTCTCGGAGGAAACTAAAGCAGTTTTGAACTCAATCTCCAAAATAGCTGCTTCTTTTTTAGAACTCAAACATTCCGCAAAACAGAAAGAGGAATTTCAAATCAACATCGTTTTATCCTTAGTCAAGGCTATCGAATACTACGATGCATATACGAGAGGTCACTCCGAAAGAGTCGCTGCTTACTCTACCTTTTTGGCAAAAAGACTGAATCTGCCAAAAATAACCATCAATAAAATCTATTGGGCCAGTCTGGTTCACGATTTGGGAAAGATTTTTATCACCCGTTCCATCTTGAATAAAGTAGCCCCATTAACACCCGAAGAATTCAATGAAATCAAAAAGCATTCTGAAAAGGGCGAAGAAATCTTAAAGGAAACCAAAGGTATGAGAGAGATTTCCCTTTATGTTCGATATCATCATGAACGCTGGAATGGTTCCGGTTATCCCGATGGCCTCAAAGGAGAAAAGATTCCTTTAGAATCCAGTATCATTTCATTAGGAGACAGTTTCGATGCAATGACCAGCGATAGACCTTACCGAAAAAAGATGACTTACGAAGAGGCCGTTCAGGATATCAAGCAATACGCCGGCATCCTTTATGAAAAAAGATTGGTTGAAGCTTTTATATGTCCGGAATTGAAAACAGTATACGAACAGCATAAACCGGAAAATGATCAAAAATAGTCAAAAAGCGATTGACTGATCAATTCACATCATTGGTTAAACCCCAAGCATCAGAAAGAAGCATACTGTTCTTTTGTGTATCTTCCTTTTGATGATATAATCAGGATGATTAGAAACGATACCGTGTTTCTCCAATTTTTGTTAACGAACATATGGAGGAAGAATGAATACCGTGGATTTCATTGAATCAATGGAAACCTGTCCTTTTCCGTTTGCTGATTACAAACTCATAGAAAAGTCCAACAAGTCGATTCGTTTTCAATTGATCAAAGCTAATCGAGAGTATGAAGCTCTCATTGGCTTAAACAGTGATGATCTGGTTTCCGGAAATCAATCACTTATCGATCAGTATGAACTGCCATTCTCCGAGGAACAAATTAATCTTGTTGGCCAAATCGCCTTCCAAGGCGGTTCGCATTCCTTTATTCACCATTTTAAAACTCTCAATCGATGGTATCGCATATTTGTCTTTTCCCATGAAAAATCTCTCGTATCATTCTTGTTTATGGACATGACCGATGACATGAAAAAACTCAATCAATACGAAAACTTTTTTTTGATCAACTTGGATCTATTATGTATTGCCGATAATCAAGGCCGATTTATCAAATTGAATAATGAATGGGAACATGTACTCGGTCATCCTGTCCAGGAATTGGAAGGCCGGTATTTTCTTGATTTTGTCCATCCGGATGATATCGAACCTACAAAAGAGGCTATTCAAAATCTTAATCACCAAAATGACGTGGTTAATTTCACCAATCGTTATCTTTCCAAAACTGGACAGTATAAAACCTTAGAATGGCGTTCCCACCCACATGGCAACTTGATCTACGCCGCCGCAAGAGATATCACATCCACCAGGGCTAAAGAGAAGGAATTAAACGCCATTTTGGAAACAACCATTGATGGTTTTTGCATTACTGATCTGGACGGTAATCTTCTGATGGTAAATTCAGCTTTTTGTACAATGTTAGGATATGATAAAGATACATTGTTGAAATTAAACATCCGAAATCTTGAACAGACCGAAACAAGCGAACAAACAAACATGCATAGGCAAATGATTTTATCAAAGGGATATGATCGATTTCAGACAAAACTGAGAAAGAAGAGTGGGGAACTTTTTGATGCAGCTATCAGCGTTACCCTTTTTCATCTCAACGACCCCCGATTGGTCGTTTTTATAAGGGATACGACCGAGCAAAAGCAAGCCGCTGAAGAGCTTGAAAAACGTGAGAAACAATTCAGTTCGCTCTTTTGGGACTCCCCTGTTGCCATTATCATTCACGAGCCGCAAACAGGAGAAATCATTGAAGTCAATAATCAAGCATTAAAGCTTTTTGGCGTACAACATAAAGATGAAATAGACTTTAAAACCCTGGTGAGTGAGCCGCCATACTCGTATGATGAAGCAGTACAGTGGATCAGAAAGACTACGAATGAAGGGCCTCAAGAATTCGAGTGGCGTTCAAAGCGAAAAAACGGTCAATTTTTGTGGGTCAAAATCAATTTGAAAGTCATGCACTACGAGGGTAAAGAATGCATTATGGCAACCAGCATTGATATCACCCAATTAAAAGAAGTTCAAAACAAGGCTGAAAAAGCCGGAAAAGCAAAATCTGAATTTTTATCCAATATGAGCCACGAAATCAGAACGCCATTAAATGGCATCATTGGTTTTACTGAATTACTTAAAAACACTCCTTTAACCACGACACAAAAGGATTATATAGAGAGTGTAAATGCTAATGCAACCGTCTTGCTGGAAATTGTTAACGACATTCTGGATTTTTCGCAGATGACAGAAGACAAAATACAGTTGGATGAATCCTTTTGTGATATTCATCTAATCATTGAAGAATCGGTTGAGATGTTCAAACACTCCCTTTTAAAAAAACACCTAAAATTTATAGCCACTATTGGACACGATATCCCTAAATTCGCCTTTATCGATGGTGTACGATTAAAACAGATACTAGTCAATCTCCTATCAAATGCGTTAAAATTTACCGAATCAGGTGAAATCGAACTCAAGGTCGAGTTTACTTCTCTCTCCAAAGAAAAAGGAAAATTCTCATTTTCAGTCAGAGATACTGGAATCGGGATGGATCAAGAGCAACAGCAAAACTTGTTTAAGGCGTTTTCGCAAGGAGACGCTTCCACAACAAAAAAGTTTGGCGGAACCGGTCTTGGATTGGTTTTGTCCCAAAAAATTGCCAAAATAATGGACAGCACGATTCAATTTAATAGCGAACCGTTTAAAGGATCAACCTTTTTCTTCCATATCCAAACAAAATTTAAAAACACAGTGGATGATGAAACCATCATAAAAAGAATGGCTATTGACGAGGCTTTCAACCCGAAAAAGAACTCCCTCACAACCCTTGAAACAAAACCAAACAAACCTACATTTTTGATTGTTGATGATATGGAGATGAGCCGTTATTTATTCAGGGAATACTTAAAAGAATATGATCAGGATATTAGAATATTAGAAGCGATCAACGGGGAAGAAGCGGTTATTCTGGCAAAAACAGAACAACCCGATATAATATTAATGGATCTCTTTATGCCAGTATTGGATGGAATATCTGCCGCAAAACTTATCAGAGAAGAAGAAGAAAAGAGCAACAAGAACAAAGCCATTATCTTTGCTCTTACTGCAACCGCATCAAAAGAGCAGGAAAAGGAGTGCTATGCTGCGGGCATGGATTCTTTTCTGACCAAACCGCTAAAAAAATATCAATTGATAAAGAAAATTTCCGAATTCTGGAAACCCATGAACCCCACAGAAAACAAAAACACCATAAATCAAGCAACGTCAAATGGCAAAGCTGACAGCGAACTGATGCTGATCATTCGCTCTTTGGAAGAAATGTTGATCAAGAACGAACTGTCAGCTATTGACTATCTCAATGAAAATCAGAGAAAGCTTGAAACCTTAGGTTATTCAGAACTCGTTAAAGCACTCAAGCCAAAAATCAATGCTTTGAATTATCAAGATGCTTTCAAAGAGCTGATGAAAATCACTCCAAAACACGAAAGCTTAAAGTGAGGACTGAATCATGAGTGAAAAACAGACTATTTTGATCGTCGATGATGTAACCCAGAATATCATCATACTCAATGCCACCTTAAAAGAGGAATACAATACACTGTTTGCAAAAAACGGCGAAGAAGCTTTAAAAGTTGCCAAGGAGACAAAACCCGATCTGATCCTTTTAGACGTGATGATGCCAGGTATGAACGGCTTTGAAGTGTGCAGTGAATTAAAAAAAGATGAAGAACTTAAGAACATCCCCATCATTTTCGTCACCGCTTTAAACGACACCGGAAATGAATCCGAAGGTCTCAATTTAGGTGCAGTAGATTACATCCGAAAACCCTTCAATATTGATATTGTAAAATTAAGAGTTAGAAACCACCTTCAAATGAAACAAAACCGTGACAAACTGCTGCAATTATCCAACACAGACCGACTTACCGGGATTGCAAATAGGAGAGGCATTATGGAGGTATTCGAAAGAGAACTCAAAAGGGCGGTTCGTAATCAAACACCGATCGGTTTCAGTATGCTTGATATCGATTTTTTCAAGCTGTACAACGATAATTACGGTCATTTAGCCGGAGATATCACCCTCCATGCAGTTGCTCAAACCCTTTCCAATACGTTAAAAAGACCGACAGATATTGCCGGTCGTTTTGGCGGGGAGGAATTTTTGTGTATTCTCCCCGATACAGATAAGCAAGGCATGCAAAAAATTTCAAACGATATGCTTCAGGCAATCTTCAATCTATCCATCCCTCATCATTATTCCAAAGTCTCAAATGTCATCACCGTCAGCATTGGTGCCTGTGCACTAATCCCGGAGTATGACAAGCAGGTGGAATACTATGTTAATCTTGCGGATATGGCCCTCTATCAATCAAAAAACAATGGCAGAAATCAAATTACTTTTTGCAAGAACAGTGGTACATAATCCAACATTCTCTTTTTAATGAGATCATTTTCACTTAATATAATGATTTTAGAATATTTTTACCTTATGGATTGCAAATCTTATTCAATCAGTCACCAAAAATGAGTTCAAATGTTGTACAATGAGGATAGGTTCATTCAGATTGAAAGAACCCAGGGAGATTTTTTAACCTGAAGCTCGCTATATCCCACCCTCAGTAATGTAGCGATTATTCATTGGTTAACCGTGAAGCAATAGACTCGATAAAGCCAGAACAGCTTCAATCGAAGAACGTGGTGTAAACAAAAAGCACAATAGTAAAACCCCTTGAGAAGAGCAAAACACCATTTTTAGGAACGGAAAATCTCCTTGATATTTTCTGGGGATTGTTAGCAGCAGCAAGCCGGAAAATGTTTAACAATGGCCGGAAAGCAGGGAAGCTTTCCGGTTTTTTTATAGTTCATCGTGAATCGTTCTTGCAATTATCTCTTCCTGATGAAATTGATCCAAATCAATAAAATAGTCACTGTATCCGGCTACTCTTACCAGTAAATCCCGATACTGATCAGGGTACTTTTGTGCCTCTAGTAACGTTTTTGAATCCACCACGTTGAATTGAATATGATGCCCGTTCAATCTGAAATAAGTCCTGATCAATTTTGCTAACTTGTCGATAGCCTCCTCTCCTTGAATAACAGACGGAAGAAAGCGCTGATTAAGCAACGTTCCGCCTGTTTTAACTTGATCCATCTTGGACAACGACTTAATGACGGCTGTGGGACCATTTGTATCTGCCCCGTGGGAAGGCGATGTACCATCAGATTCAGGCAAAAACCTTAACCTGCCATTTGGGGTAGCCCCCAACTTTTTACCAAAATATACATGACAAGTTGTGGACAGCATATTAATATGATAAAATGAGCCTTTTGTATTACGTTTCCCGTCGATTGTTTCGTAAAGCATGTCAAAAGTTTCACGCATGATGTCATCCGCTTCATCCTCATCATTACCGTAAAAGGGTGTTTTATTGATCAAATAGTTCCTGAGAATTTCATCACCTTCAAAATTCCTGTTCAAGATATCCACCAAGCTTTTTAATGCCAACCGCTTCCCATCGTAAACATGATGTTTGATCGCAGAAAGGCTGTCGGTAATCGTTCCAATCCCGCAGCATTGGATATAATTCGTGTTATATCTGGGACCGCCATCATAGTAATCCTTTGCGTTTTCAATGCAATCGCTGATAAAAACACTTAAAAAAGGCGCTGGCATTTGTTTGGCATATACCCGTTCAATATAATTATTTCCCTTGATTTTTACGTCTACGATATATTCCAACTGCTTTTTAAACGCCTTTAATAGTTTTTCATACTGATCAAAACCCTCCGGATCACCGGTTTGTATGGAAACCCTTTTACCACTTAGCGGATCAATTCCGTTATTCAAAGTCAATTCCAGTATTTTCGGTACATTCAAATACCCAGTGAGGATGTAAGCCTCTTTACCAAATGCTCCTGTTTCGATGCAACCACTGCATCCCCCCTCCCTGGCGTCTTCAACCGTCTTACCGACTCTCACCATTTCCATAATCGTTTCATCTGCATTAAAGACGCTGGGATACCCGTAACCCTTTCGGATCAACTCGCAGGCTTTTTTTACAAAAGCGTCCGGAGTTTTTCGGCTAACCTGTATGTTACAGCCTGGCTGTAATAAGTGAATCTCATCAATAACCTCCAGCAGCAAGTATGATAGATCATTTACCCCATCGCTACCATCTGGGCGCAGACCGCCAATATTGATATTTGTAAAGTCATTATAAGTACCGCTTTCAAGAGCCGTCACACCAACTTTTGGCGGAGCCGTTTGATTGTTGAATTTGATCCAGAGGCATTCTAGAAGTTCTTTGGCTTTCTCTTGATCGATCTGCCCTCTTTCAAAATCCCTTTTGTAAAATGGAAAAAGATGCTGGTCCAAATGCCCTGGATTCATAGCATCCCAACCGTTTAATTCCATCACTGTGCCCAGATGAATAAACCAATACATCTGAATAGCCTCGTGAAACGTATCAGGCTTATTGAGTGGAACCTTTCTGCACACTCGAGCAATCTCAAGTAATTCCTCTACACGCTTGCGATCATTTTCCGTCTTTGCCATCTGCTCGGCCAACTGGGCATGACGTTGGGCAAAAATCTCAATCGCCTGACAGGAAATCATCATGGCATCCAGCTCTTGAGATTTGTCATAGGCCAGCCCGTCTGATAGATAATCAAGGGCATCTTTGGTCTTTTGTATTTTAAGCTTGAAATCAGACGTTCCCATCTGATAAATCTTACCGTCAAGGGTGGTATGTCCAGGAGCTCGTTGCTCCATAAATTCAGTGAAAACACCAGCTTCATACAATTGATTCCATTGCATGTTCATATTGGGAACAATGTGATCTCTGATGCTTTTTCCTGTCCAAAAAGGGATGATCTCCTTCTCATAGACTTGTATGTCCTGCTCCGATACATGATAGGAGGTCATAGTGCGTTGATCAAGAACTTTTAAATCCTCAAGACTATGACATGTCAATTCCGGAAATGTGGGAACATGTTTTGGAAAAGGACCTCTTTCCCCGATGATTAGTTCTTCCGATCCGATATATAGGGTCTGATGTTCACACAAGTTTTTAAAATTTAATGCCCGCATCAGGGGGACAGCGTATTTCCCGTTATTCTCTTTGTAAAAATCTGTAACCAGCTTTGCTCGTTCCGATGAAACATGTGGCTTTTGAGTATAACTTTTTTCTCTTAATCGCTTGATTCTTTCGTTCATTTTCATCCTCCAATCAGTACTTCAAAGCCTTGAGCAAGAAATTTTTCCCGGATAAGCCCTATGTTGTCATTTTGCCTGTTAATTATTAAATCAGCTCTTTTTTGATCCGCATACTCCATCATTTTTTTCTCTTTAACCGATGACAAATCATGATAAGCTAACAAGTGAATCCTTCCCTTAAATCCGAGTACTTTCAACCATTCGATAATCTTTTCCATGTGTTCCTCTTTATCGTTCAAACCGGGAATAACCGGTATCCTGATCCAAATCTTTTTTCCCTGAGATATCAGATACGCCAAGTTTTGTCTGATGGGTATATTGGAGATACCGGTGTATTTGATATGCAAATCATCATCTGAAAACTTGATATCGTAGAGAATAAGATCCGCTAAATCCTTTATTTGACGGATTTTATCCAACGAACAATAACCGGAGGTATCCACTGTAGTATGAATCCGATACAATCTGCATTTTTTAAGCATCTCTAGAAGAAAATCAAATTGGTAAAGGGGTTCTCCCCCTGAAAAGGTCACGCCACCGCCTGATTCATCGTAAAAGGCAAGATCTTTCATAATAATTGACATCAATTCTTCTGATGTATACATCATGCCATTTTTACTCAATGCATTACTCGGACATGCCCTAACACAAGCATCACAATGAATACATTGATCGAGACTGATCTGTATACCTGACTGATTGTAAACCAAACATTTCTGAGGACAAACGAGAACACAATTTAGACATTTCAGACAGCGCTTCGCATCGTAGAAAAAGGATACACCCCGCTGAATCCCTTCAGGATTATGACACCAGACACAGTTAAGAGGGCACCCCTTTAGAAAAATTGTAGTTCTGATGCCAGGCCCATCGTGTATGGAATAACGCTTGATGTTAAAAACATTTCCCTTTGACAATTTCTTCCTCCGTTTTAAGTCATTCAGAAAATTGTATACTCATCGCATCTCTTTTTCGCTATTTGAATCTCTTTTTTAAGCCTCACCAATAATGTCCTTGAATAACATTGATGAGTACACTCAGTGTGTTCCGAATCATTCAAAGCGATACCTATTCATCATACTACAAAAAAGGTGATTTGAAAACATCCGAAAGGAATAATCTCTGATTTTATTTCCATCTTGAGAATCTCTTTTCAGCCATTTTTTACATAATCTTTTTCTGGTATAATTGTCATAATGTAAATATAAAAGAATTGGAGGAATTTTAAATGGCAGCAGTTAGAATAGGTATCATTGGAGCGGGAAGTGCAATCTTTTCCATGCGATTGGTCAGTGACATTTGTAAGACGGATAGTTTAATGGGTAGCGAAGTAGTGCTGATGGATATCGATGAGAACAGACTAAACGCCGTATCCTTTTTGGCTCAGAGAATTTCAGATGAATTTGATGCAAAGATCCGTTTTTCAACAACAACTCAAGTAGATGAGGCGATTTCCAACTCAGATTTCGTGATTAATTCGGCTTTGGTTGGTGGACACGCTTTTCTGGAAAGAATGCGGAAAATAGGAGAAAAACACGGTTATCAAAGGGGAATTGATACGCAGGAATTCAACATGGTATCAGATTATTATACCCTGACTAATTGGAATCAATTATCGTATTTTCTTGAAATAGCCCAAAAAATGGAAAACAACGGCGCTAAAAACCCCTGGTTGCT
>DAOTHY010000005.1:0-42836 GCA_035447925.1 Thermotogota bacterium | reverse complement strand
TTCTTGAAATAGCCCAAAAAATGGAAAACAACGGCGCTAAAAACCCCTGGTTGCTCCAAGCGGCAAACCCGGTATTTGAAGGAACCACTTTAATTCATCGGCAAACCAATACAAACATGGTGGGATTCTGCCACGGACATCACGAAGTCAGACATCTGGCAGATGCCATCGGGATACCCATGTCACAAATTGACTGGCAGGTAGCAGGCGTCAATCACGGGATTTGGTTGAACCGTTTTGAAAAAGACGGAGAAAATCTGTACCCGAAACTTGAAGAATATTTTAACAGCAGAAAAGAATGGCATCCAAAAGATCCGCCAGATGATCAGCTTTCCCCAGTAGCCTGGGATTTATACAGCTTCTACGGCATGTTCCCCATTGGAGATACCCAGCGTAATTCCAGTTGGAAATATCATTATAACCTTGAAACAAAGAAAAAGTGGTATGGGGCACCCTGGGGTGGGTTTGATTCCGATCTGGGATGGAAATGGTATCAGGATAAGGTGTATACCATAGCAAAGACCCTTCAGGAAATGATGAAAATGATAATGGAACAGGCATCGGCAACGAAAGACTTATCGGTCAAAGCATTTATCAATGAGAATATCAACCAATTCCCTGAGGATATCAGAGATCAGGTCAACCAAATCTTTGATCACAGTCGTTTAAGCGGCGAACAACATATCCCATTCATCGATGCCATCGCCAACAACAACCCCACACGATTGGTGGTCAATACAATGAACTCGATGGGTAAAGATGAAACAGAAGTAGTCATTCAAGGTCTTCCGAATGATTGTGCCTGCGAATTTCCCGCCATCGTCGATGGCAGAGGCATCCACCCGGAAGTGTTAGCGCCAAAACTTACGGAAAGAATCATCAAATGGTATCTTATGCCCAGAATCATGAGAATGGAATGGGCTTTGGAGGCTTTTATCAAAAAAGATCGTTCGCTCATCGTGGAATTTTTAATGAGAGACAGGCGAACGACCTCCTATGAACAGGCGAAAGCGGTAGTTGAGGAGATATTTGAGAATAACGGATAAGGATTTTTCTGTTAGTTGATGAGGCAGATCAAACGATCTGTCTCTTTTTTTTTAACGGTTGTATTTCGCCTTTTAAATCAGTTATACTCCGTGATATACTATAGTTATTTTGTGTTTGAAATTGAACCAGGGATTGCTCTTCAGGCAAGAGAAATGAACCGTCAAATATTCTTTGTAGTCCCGAAAGAACCCTCGTTCATGTGTGGAGAACAGCTTTACTTTCAAGAAAAATATGATAGAATCAATACAGTTTGGGGTAGTATGGGAGGTTTTTTTGCGATGAAGACCAATAACAAAAAGCACTTACTTTGGATATTAATATTAGTCATTCTCTTTTTCTTTGCCTCATGTGAAGGCTTGAATCAACTCAAGGAACCCTTTTCGACGGTCATATCTGCACAGCAGCCAACCATTCGTTTGCTTGAAGTAGAAACAAAAAATGGAAGAATAGAAATCAGACAATGGGACGAATCTTTTATTAAGGTTGAAGGTGAAAAAACAGTCAATGGGCTGGGAGATCTTGAAAGTCACCTTGAAAAAATAGAGATCAAAACTGTTTATGAATCGGATCAGCTGTTCATTTATGCTTCCTTTCCTGAGGATTTGAACAAGTTGTTTAACAATATCAGCTACGGGGCCCGTTTTATGATTTACATTCCAGAGGAGTTATCCGCTTTGGAAGAATTTGAAATTAAAACCTCCAATGGAAAAATCGATATGGAGGGTTTTGCGGGAATTTTTGATTTGAGGACATCCAATGGCTCAATTCATCTGTCGGATTGTTCCGGATCAATTAAGGCAAATACATCCAATGCGGCGGTGGAATTGGCTGATGTTCAAGCTCAGATGGATATTACAACCAGCAACGGTTATATCAGCTTTTCTAAGTGTTTTTTGACTGGTTCAACTAACCGTTTTTCAACTTCAAACGGAAGGATAAACGGGAATGTGACATTGCCAAGTTCAGGTCATGTCAGTTTTATCACCAGTAACGGCTATGTGCATTTATCTCTTCCTGAAAACACCAATGCGGATTTTATCACAACAACCAGCAACGGGAACATTTCCATTAAAGATTTCCGTGTCATTTATACCAGTGATCAAAAAACAAAAAAGACCGGGCGCATGAACAACTCAGGTGTTCATTTGGTGGTTCAAACTTCAAATGGCAACATTACCATTGACCAATAATTCCAATTGAATTAAAAACAAACCGGGCAGACAGTTAGAATTTCCGTTCATCATCTTTTAGCCGAATACGTCTGAATGTTATCAACTAATGGTTAGGAAGTGATTGATGATGAAAAAGAGATTGATCTTGGCGATCTTGCTTACGATAACGGCTGCTTTTCTTTTTGGTCATAAACCGATCTTTGACGACCTTTTTCACGGTGATTTTGAGAGTGCCCTCGTTATTCAGGAGCCACAGGTTTCTCAAATCACCTATCATGAGTTTACAGATGAAGAACCGGTATTTTGGATTACATTTTTAGGCGAAAAGGATGAGGAAATACAGCTTGTCCTCAATGTGCCTTATCGGGAAAAATTCTCTACTATGGAAGTTTACATGGCACTTTTTCGGCAGGTTTCTGATGATTTGGACGCTGCTTGGGATCGATTGGTAACGGTTGAATTCCCCTTTGAATCACCTCCAAATCATCAAATGGTCCGATTATACTCAGGTCTTTATGAAAGGGAATTCTTTCATGAACCTTTTTCCAATACTGATTCCTGGTTTGTCTTACGCCAAAGGTTTACCCCATCGGAGAGAGGTGTTTATTCTGTCGCTGTTTGGCCTGAACAAGCTTTTTTACCCGGGGGAAAAATTGGTTTTTCCATCGGCGTTCTTGAACGTTTTACTCCATTTGATCTTTTCAAGCTTCCTCAATGGATAGAGGGAATCAGGCAATTTCATGCGGAATAACGGCTTATGGGTTGATGATCCCAACAGCTCGAACCGGTGAGCCATCTCCGGCTTTGATTTTTAATGGAAAGCATGAGAACGTAAATGGCTGGTTCAGAAGTTTTTCAAGGCCAGTGAGATTTTCAACGATCAGGCAGTTGTTGTTCAACAATTTTTTGTGATTGATGAACTCGGATGAATCATGGCGATCGGCTGAAATAAAATCCAGTCCTACTGCTTTGATTTCGTAATTGATCAGATGTTCAACGGTTGTATGAGAAAAGGTTGGAAATCCCCGAAAATATTCCTCTTTTCCCCAAAGCTTATCCCAACCGGTGTAAAAAAGCGCAATATCAACCCGAGTAAGTTGTTTTTCATCTATCATATCCAATGTGATCAACCCCGATTGGACGCTGGTACGGCAATCAAATACCCATGCGGATCCGTAAAAATGTTCAACTGCAATGGTGTCTGTTGTCTGGTCGGAATCCAGCATGTGTTTGGGACAATCCAAGTGTGTTCCGGTGTGTGTCAAGATGTTCAGCAATTTTTCGTTGAATCCGTTTTTTTCTAAAGTGAAGGCATCGCTGATGACTGCATCTTTCGTTCCGGGAAAAACGGGCATTCCTGATTCCATTACATGCGTTAAATCGATAATTTTCATGCCTTTTCTCCTTTATCATGAATTGATAGTTCACCCATTCGTCATTTCAGACGAATTCGAGTCGTTTTACCGATTGGCCGAGTTAGAGCACACATCGTACATAATGACCTTCATCCACCTTTTTCATGGGTGGGATTTCTTTGGAACAGTTTGGTTGGACATAAGGACATCTGGGGTGAAACCGGCAACCGCTTGGGGGATTCACAAGGGATGGAATATCTCCTTTGGTTATCAATTTCTCTCTTTTTAGTCCCATCTCAGGAGCAGGAGCAGCTGATTTCAGCAATTTTGTATAGGGATGATAGGTTTCGTTAATAACCTGTGTAGCGCTGCCCATTTCCATCATCATTCCGGCATACATGACGGTGATATTTTGTGCCATATATCTGGCACCCGCCAGATCATGAGTAATGTAGACGTAGGTCATTCCTTTTTGTTCCTTCAGATCGAGCATGATATTCATAATGCTCATTCTGATGGATACATCCAGCATCGATGTGGGTTCATCTGCCAAAACCAGGTCAGGATTGACGGAGAATGTCCTGGCGATGTTCACACGCTGACGCTGTCCACCGCTGAGTTCGTGGGGGAATTTATTCATGTATTGTTCGGGGGGTTCAAGTCCCACTTGAATCAACAGCTCTTTGATTGATTCAGCGATTGCATGTTTACCTTTTTGAAGTTTGTGAATGACAAATGGCCGTGAAAGAATAGAGGCGATTGTATGGGTGGGATTCAATGAACTGAACGGATCCTGAAAGATCATCTGCACCTTTTTTCTGTATTCCTGTTCATCTTTTTTCGGCATCTTTTCCGGCAGAGACTCATTTTCGAAAATGACTTCTCCAGCACTTTGGATGTACAAACGTGAGATTACATTTGCCGTTGTGGTTTTTCCGCTTCCGGATTCTCCAACGATGGCCAAAATTTCTCCCCTATTAAGTTGAAAAGAAACATCATCCATGGCGTGTACGACTGCTCCGTAACTTCTGAACGCTTTGATTGGGAAATGTTTGTTGACATGTTTCAATTCCAGGATGATTTCGTTTGATGAACTCGTCTTTGTTTGATTATTCATGGCCTTCACCCGTCTTTTCATTATAAAGATGGCATGATAGGGTATGTCCATCTTTTTTCACCCGTTCTTTCGGGTACTCTTTATGGCAAATCGCCATCGCTTTTTGGCATCTGGGGGCAAATCGGCAACCTTGTGGTGGATTCAATAGATCGGGTGGTTTTCCCTCTATCCCCCCCATTCGGATAATCGGGCCGGTTAGCGCTGGGAAAGAAGCCATTAAACCCTGTGTATAAGGGTGCATGGGATTGGTGAAAACATCTTCAGCATTTCCGTATTCGATGATCTTGCCTGCATACATGATCGCCAGTTTGTCACTGATTTCTACCAGCAATGATAAATCATGGGTGATAAAGATTACTGAAAAGTGAAATTGTCTTTGAAGTTCTTGGATCTTTTCAATGATCGTTCGCTGAACAACCACATCCAGTGCCGTTGTCGGTTCATCCATGATGATCAGATCGGGTTGAAGAATCAGCGCCATAGCGATCATCACCCGTTGTTTCATTCCTCCTGAAAGCTGATGGGGATAGGCGTGATATCTTTCCGAGGATATATCCACCAATTCCAGGACTTCTTTAGCCCTTGAGGCGGCTTGTGTTCTGGAGAGGTCTTGATGAGTATAAATGGCGTCTGTTAATTGTTCCCCGATTTTGAGAACGGGATTGAGGGCATTCATGGCCGATTGAAAAACCATTGAAAGGTCACACCATCTGACTTTTTTCATTTGAGCTTCTTTAAGGGAAGAAATTTCCACATCATTTAATCGGACACTTCCCGATTGAATGCAGGCGTTATCTCGCATGAGATTCATGATGGCGTAGGCCAGAGTTGATTTGCCGCAACCGGACTCTCCTGCGATTCCAAGAAATTCTCCTTTTTCCAATGAGAGCGAGATCTTATCCACAGCACTGACAAAGCCGCTTTTTGTTTCATAACCCGCTTTTAGATCTTCTATTTTCAACAGTATATTCTTTTCCATTTCAATCATCTCTTTCTCAGCTTTGGATTGGAAATCTCATCCACCGCAAAATTCATCATGGCAAACGATGTGCCAATGAGTGCAATGGCGATTCCCGGAGGTAAGAACCACCACCAGGCACCTGACAGCAATGCCCCGTTGTTTTGCGCCCAGTACAGAATGGTTCCCCAGCTGACAATGGAGACATTTCCCAATCCTAAGAATTCCAGTGTCGCTTCACCAATTATTGCAGCCATGGTTGTTTGAAAGAAAGACGCCATGACCAAGGATATCATATTCGGCAGCATTTCATTGAAAATAATGTAAAGCGGTTTTTCTCCCAATGATTTAGATACCCTTACAAAATCACGGTTTTTCAGGCTGACGACTTGCGATCGGAGTAAACGGGTCGGCCAAGGCCAGCTGGTTAATGCCAGAATCAGAACGATTGGCATGACCCCTTTTACTGTGATATATGCCGCTATAACGATCATTAAAGGTAATCCGGGAATAACCAGGAATACGTTTGTAAATAACGAGATGATATCGTCCACCAATCCACCGAAATAACCGGCCAAAAGGGCTAACGTCAAAGCGATAAATGTTGTAAAGAGGCCTGTACCGATTCCAACCGACAAGGTAATACGGGTCCCCCAAAGCACCTGAGAAAAAATATCCTGACCTGATTGTGTCGTTCCAAAATAATGTTCCTTCGAGGGATGAGCGTTAAGGGGGAATTTTTTGGTGTATTGTTCATAGGTGGTTGTTTCTTCCTGAGTATAGACTCTTCTTTCCTCAAATTCGCTGATGGTTTCTCTTTCAACTGTTTTTCTTCTTCCACGGTCCGTTTCAAGAATCTCCACCTGTTCGATTTTGTTCGTTTTGGGATCATATGGTGCTAAAACAGGTGCAAGTATTGCGATGCCAATGAAAAAAAGCAGAATGAAAAAACCAATGGCGGCCTTTTTATTTTCAAAGAACAATTTAAAGATATCACCCAGCATTATTTACCACCATCCCGAACTCTTGGATCGAGTATCAATATGAACACATCCGCAATAAAATTCGCCACTAAAACAGCCGCTGAAATGAACAGGAAGATGGCTTGCATCAGAGGGTAGTCTTTTGCCTGAACAGCCTGAAACAGCATGAGGCCTACACCCGGATAGCCAAAGACCATCTCGGTGAGAAGTCCCCCTCCAACCACGAATCCTAAAGACATAGCGAATCCGGTAATGGAAGGCAGCAATGCGTTTTTAGCAGCATATAAACCTTTGATTCTCTTCATTGGCAACCCCTTTGCCAATGCCACTGTAATATAATCTTCCGCCAGGACATTGATCATGTTGTTGCGCATGGTGAGGATCCAAGCGCCCATGGAGCTGACAATGATGGTGGCTGCTGGAAGAAAACCGTGCTTGATCACCGAAAGGACAAAGGTCCACCCCGTTCTGTCGATTCCGGGGGCATAAGAGCCGCCTATGGGAAAAAGTGGTGCTTTGAATGCGAAAAGATAGATAAACAGCAACCCTAACCAAAAATAGGGAAATGAACGGATAAAGATAAAGAATCCTACTGTAAAGGTTGCTGCGGGTTTATTCCGATTCCAGGCGCAAGAGATGCCGATGATGGTGCCGATAATAAAGCTGATAATTGTTGCAAGCCCCATAAGACCAAGACTCCAGGGAATCGCTACCTTTAAGACATCCGATACAGGCGTAGGAAATCTGGAAATGGAGACACCAAAATCACCTTTAAGCAGGTTTACCAGGTATTTTCCGTATTGGATTATCAAAGAATCCTCCGTATTAACGCCAAAGGCAGCCTTGATGGATTCTAAAGCCTCCGGGGGAATCCCCTGCATCTTATCCACAAGATCCGATGCAGGATCTCCGGGCATCATTCGGGGTAAAAAAAAGTTGATGGTAATGGCCACAAAAAGCGCAAAAAGCAAAAGCCCAACCTTTCTTGCAAAGTACTTCATGTCTCACCTCAGATGGAACGGAATAGTATACGATTAGTCCTTCATCGATAAAATCCCCTCTTGAGAGGGGATTTTATTTTATTTTTTTTGATAGTGAATCTCTTGCTTCAATCTTATCGCAGGTGAATATTGAAAAGAACCGGTAATTTGTGCATTCCGCCAGGTCTGGGCATAGCGTAGGGGTTTTCGGCATTTGGCCACCCAACAAATCTAAGTGTGTTGTATTCGTACCAGACTGGGTTAAAGAACAAGGGGACAGATGGGATATCTTTCATAAACTGTTCTACGGCAACCATCATGAGTTCATCTTGAACGGTCTTTTCTGTTTCCCGTTTGTATTGGTCCAAAACCTTGTCAATGGCTTCGTTCTTATATCTCATGCCGTAGTAATTGGCCGCATTTTCTCCCAGTGGTGCCCAATTATCCGAATGCATCCAATGTGTATACTGGTAATGCGGGTTGGTTCCGGTTACGGAGATTCCCATACACATTCTGTAATCACCGTTATAAAGATTATCTTTATAAGGTGTGGGCCATGCCGCTTGTGTCAGAATGGCCTCTATACCAACCTCTTTCAATTGGGATGAAATGACTTCACAACCCATCACCCAGTCTGTCCAGCCTGTGGGTGTGTAGAGTTTGAAGGAAAGTTCAACACCATCTTTTTCATAGATGCCTTTGTTGTTGAGTTTATAGCCCGCATCTTCAAGGATGATGGTCGCATAGTCCGGATCATATTCCACGCCGTATTCATCTTCAAAAGGCTGTGCCAGGTATTCAAACTGTTCTTGAAGCCCGGCAATATGTGCGGGAACAGCTCCGCTTGCCATGATTCTGCAGATTTCTACTGGATCCATGGCATAGGCGATGGCTCTTCTGACCTCAGGATCATCGAACGGTTCTTTCAGATTGTTTAGATTCAAAAAGACGAGATTTCCTGCCGGAAGCCAATACTTATGATGCTCAGGATTTGATTTGACATATACTTCATCGATATTGGCTACAAAGTATCCTGCCCAATCGTATTCATCGTTTGCCAGTTTGAAACCGACTTGTTCATTGGTGGTGGAAATATATTCAATACCGGCAATATATGGAAGAGGTTTTCCATCTTCGGCTATTTGCCAATAATCCGGATTAGCATCCACGATATAGGATAATTCCGTGAAAGAGCCGTCTCTGTAAATGAATGCACCAGTTCCAACCGGATGGGTATTACCCGTCCAGGTTAGCGGATCATCAACCTTTGACCAGATGTGTGCGGGAATGATAAAAATGCTGGAGAAATATTCAATTAGAGTAGTATTGACTTCTTCAAAGTGGAAAGTAACCTGATTGTACGCCGATCCTTCCACTTTTTTCAATCCCTGGTTCCATATCCCTGAATAGTCCAAGGCCTGATTTTCTTTACCCAAATTAACGGTAAATAGAACGTCTGCAATGGTAAGCGGTGTTCCATCATTCCAGTAGATATCGTCTCTTAGTGTGAAAGTTAAAGATAACAGGTCCTCTGCCCACTGATAAGATTGGGCAAGCCATGGCGAGATGATCCCGGTCATGGGGTTATAGTAGATCAAGGTTTCATAGAAAAGACCGACGGTGGCTTCTAAGGCGTTGGGTGAAAACGGGTTGAAGTTTTGCACCAGGACTCCCTGTTTCATGGGTGTCATCTTCACATAGCCGCCTCTTTTGATATCTTGGGCCATGAGTGTAGAGCTGACAATCAAACAAATGATCAACAAACCAAACAACAATCTCTTTTTCATTTCTAAACCCTCCTTTAATTTATCCGGCTTTTGCCGTATTTTCTTGATCGAAAACTATGTCATAACATTATACACTTTTTGCATCTGATTTCAAAGGATCACTCAGGTGAAATCAGATCTAAATACAAAGCCGATCATGATATAATCTCAGAAGAATGGAGGATTGAAATGCGAAGAATGATTGGCTTTTTTTCCCTATTTGGTCTGTTCATCTTTTCATTTTGTTTTTCACAGGATAAGATGGAAATACCGATTAAATTTGATATGACATCCAACGATCTGTATCAATTTCAAATACCTTTGACGTTGGGAATGCCGGTTGATTTTGGAATCGGTTTTAACGATGTTGTCCCGGCAGGTTATGTGTACGTCTTTTCCGAAGATAAGAGAACCAAGATGATTTTTTTTGCACAACGGACTGTGGAGATTAAGCGAATAAAAGTAATGTGGGGTTTATCTGAAGAATTTTTATTTGAGTTTAGGTTTCAGCATGTATATAACGACTCATTCAATATTTATAATCTGGTTAAATGGATGGGTGTGACTTCACCTGTCGCCAATATTCCATTGACGTTTACCTATGATTTCAGAACCTTTGGAAGTGCGCACAATCCGGTTTTGAATACTTTTGGGTTAGGTTACACAAACGTCGGTCCAGTAGAAGTCAATGTCTTTTTTCAAGCCTATCGGGACCGGCAAAGACATAACGGTTTGACTGAGATTGGGATCAAGCTGTTTGACCTCAGACCTTTCGGAATCTGTATGGGGGATTTATTGGGTGTTTATTCGGTCATTGATTTCAAAGAATTAAATACACGTTTTAAACCGAGAATTGCAGCAGGTTATTCCAGAAGAGCCGATTCTATTTCCTTTGCGCTTCTTCTTCATAGCGATTCACCGATTACTTCCCATTCCAATCTGAACTTGAACACCCTGCTGATTCTTCCCGTTTCAGGGGAACCTTACTGGTCTTTTCAAGGTCAATATGATTTATCAAATCAATTCTCTGTTATCTTCAATTGTTCGCTCGAAGGGTTTTTCCTTGAAAACAAATACATCTTTAATCTGAACGATTTATTTGCTCATGCTCAATGACCATTCTCTTTCACTCTATGTGCATATTCCTTTTTGCGCCTCGAAATGTGATTATTGTGATTTTACTTCGTTTACCGTTTCTGAGGATGCCCAAGATCTTTTCTCGGCTTACTTTGAGGCTCTAAGAAGAGAGCTGCTTTTTTGGAAAAACAATTATCTGAACTCAAATGATCAATTAATCTCACTTTACATTGGCGGTGGTACCCCTTCCGTGGTTCCTTTTCACCATTATGAGCCTTTCTTGGAAGAATTGTATCGCATTTTTGAACCCCCGAAGGAATTCACCTGTGAAGTAAACCCTGCCAGTCTTAACGAGGATTTTTTGCGTTTTTTAAACCAATATGGTTGTACAAGGATTAGCATGGGCCTTCAGTCACCCGTTGATGATACAATGAGATTAATAGCCAGACATCAGAGTGTTTCACAATTCCTACGGGCTTACTCAAACGTGCGCAAATACTTTTCAAACGTTAATGTTGATCTGATTTGCGGCTTACCCGAAAGCCTCCACCAATGGGCAGTTAAAAGTGGTGATCTTGTGGAGAGATTATCACCGGAACATTGCTCAATCTATATTTTGGAGTTGGAAAAAGATACACCGCTTGGAAAAAAATACCGAAATGGTCAAATTGAATTGCCCTCTTTTGATTACACGTATGATATCTTCGAACAGTTCATATGGCGATTAAAAAAAGCCGGTTATCAGCAATACGAGATCTCAAATTTTGCTTTACCGGGGTATGAATCTGTTCATAATCATGCCTATTGGCACAGTTGCCGTTATATTGGAATAGGTGTGTCTGCAGGTGGTTTTATCAATCAAATCCGTTATGTCAATACCCCTGTTTTAAATGAATATCAATCAGCTGTCTTTGAAGATGAAGCGCATTATGACTATCATACACTGAATTCTGATGAAGACAATATGAAGGAATTTCTTTTCATGGGTTTGAGGCTCAAGAAAGGCATCAAAATAGAAGGATTACAGGAAAAATGGGTTCAAACAAAACAAAATCGAATCTGTGAGATTCTTTCTTCTTCAAGATTTATGACCCTTTCAAATGGCTATTTAAAACTTAATGATTACTTTTTTATCCACAACCGTCCTGCATTTGAATACCTTTTAGAGGTTTTGTCAAGCGGACATTAATGTTCCTTACAGTCCAAGTGCCTCTGCTTGTGATTTCATGGCGTCAATGACGAATTGAATATGCTCGGAAAGGTCGACTCCTAATTCATCTACCCCTTTTTGTATGTCGTCACGGTTGACAGAAGCTGCAAAAGCCTTATCCTTCAATTTCTTTTTGACGGACTTGACCGTCAGGTCATCTATTTTCTTCGATGGTCTCACTAAAGTTGCTGCTGTAATCATACCCGTCAACTCATCCACAGCAAACAACGTTTTTGCCATCAATGTATCCCTTTCAACTCCGGTATAATCTGCATGTCCGAGAATCGCTTTAATCCATGTTTCGTCCAACCCTTTTTCCTGAAGGATTTTAGCCCCTATAAATGGATGATCTTGGGCAGTTGGGTATTTTTCGTAATCAAAATCGTGCAATAAACCAACGATTCCCCAGGCCTCTTCATCTTCGCTGAATTTCTTTGCATATGAACGCATTGCCGCTTCTACCGCCAAAGCATGTTTGATCAGGCTGTCTTTTTTGGTGTATTCATTCAGCAATTCCCATGCTTGTTCTCTGTTCATTCTATCCCTCCAATTAAACGGGGGAGGCAATCAGCCTCCCCCGTTTTGAACCACTACTTTATGCGGATTGCTTAACGAGCTCTATTGCCCTTTGCTTGTTTTCAACCATTTCCTTTGTGATGAGTATGCGCTCAACATTTTCCAAAGAAGGTGCTTCAAACATGATATCCAACATAACCTCTTCAAAAACACTCTTTAAAGCTCTTGCTCCTGTGCCTCTGTCTAAAGCTTTTTTCGCTATTGCTTCAAGAGTTTCATGTTCAAAGTCGATGATAATATTATCCATTTCCAATAATTTCTGATATTGTTTGACGACAGAATTTTTAGGCTCCAGCATGATATCAATCAAAGCCTTTTCATCCAAATCGTCGAGTGTTGTGAATACAGGGAATCGACCGATGAATTCTGGAATAAGGCCAAATTGAATCAGATCTTCCGGATTGGCATGAGAAAGAATTTCACCTATTCGTTTACTGTTCTTGGATTCAATTTTTGAACCGAATCCCATCGCTGAACTTTCAATGCGGTGACGGATGATTTCTTCCAATCCATCAAAAGCACCACCCGCCATAAAGAGAATATTGGTCGTATCGATTTTGATGAAATCTTGATAAGGATGCTTTCTGCCGCCTTTTGGCGGTACGTTTGCGTCAACACCTTCGAGTATCTTCAACAATGCCTGTTGGACGCCTTCTCCGGATACGTCTCTGGTGATAGACACATTGGGACCTTTTTTCCCAATTTTATCCACTTCGTCTAAATAAATAATCCCTTTTTCTGCCCGTTCGATATCGAAATTAGCGGCACGAATGAGTTTGAGTAAAACATTCTCTACATCTTCACCAACATAACCGGCTTCTGTAATGGGCGTTGCATCAACAATTGCAAAAGGAACATCCAGAGCTTTTGCCAGTGTTTTTGCAATCAATGTTTTTCCACATCCTGTGGGTCCAATCATCATGATATTGGATTTTTCCAGCTCTATTCCTTCGGTTTTTCCCAGCATGATACGTTTGTAATGGTTGTAAACCGATACGGCTACTGCTTTTTTGGTATGTTCTTGACCAATAACGTATTTATCTAATTCTTTTTTTAATTCCATAGGTGTTGGAAGATCTTCTTTGATGTCTTTAAAATGAATGGCCTGATCCTCCGAGAGTGTATCGTGATATAATTCTATACACTCGTTACAAATATATACATTTGGTCCTGCAAGCAGTCTTTGAACTTGACTTTCCGGCCTTCCGCAAAATGAGCATCTCTTTTCTACCTTCATGCTACACAACCTTTCGGGTCATTATTGGTTCTTTTCTATAATTTTGTCGATTATCTGGTATTCCAACGCTTCTGTCGGTGTCATCCAATGATTTCGATCCGTGTCTTTTTCAATCTGTTCGATATCTTTTTTGGTATGTTTACTGATTAAATCATTCAGTTGTTTCTTTGTGTTCATCAGCTCCCGAACTTGAATTTCAACGTCAGTTGCTTGTCCTTGTGCCCCACCGAGGGGTTGATGGATCATAATTTTTGAATTCGGTAAGGAATACCTTTTTCCTGTTTCGCCTGCCATAAGCAAAAGCGCTCCCATCGATGCCGCAAGACCTACACAAATAGTGGAAACATTGGGTTTGATGTATTGCATCGTATCATAAATGGCTAATCCTGCGGATACAGACCCACCAGGGCTGTTGATGTATAGGCTGATGTCCTTGTCGGGATCCTGTGCTTCCAGGAATAACAATTGAGCTATGATAATATTGGAAACATTGTCGTTAACCGGTGTTCCCAAAAAGATGATTCTGTCTTTTAACAATCTGGAATAGATGTCATATGCCCTTTCGTATCTTCCGGTCGTTTCAATGACCGTTGGTATGATCTGATTGATTGACTCCACTTTCTCACCTCTTGTTATTCTTTGTCTTCTTTTTCAATTTTTTCAGCTGTTTTTTCAACTTCTTCTATAATTTTGTCTGCAACTTCCTCAGCTTCTTTTTCCTCAGCTCTGGTAGGCAATGGTTTTTCAACAATGGTACATTTATCCATAAGGTACTCCGCTACCTTTTCCTGCATGATAGTCTCATGAATCTTGGAGCTGACATTCTTGTCCTTTTCTAGAAATCCCAACGCCTGTTCGGTTGTCATCCCCCAAGCTGGTGACAAACGCTCCACATAATCTTTAAACATATCTTCTGTAAGTTCCTGTCCGGATTCTTTGAAAACTTTGTTGATAACGTACATCTTCTTCAATTGATAAACGTTTGCATCGATGATTTGCTCATTGAGGTCCTCTTGTGAGCCCACTCTTTCAATTTCCGATTCGTAACTGCTGTCCTTTTTCATAGATTCGATGGAGCTGTCTAAAAACTCCTTTAACGTTTCGTCAGATAACGCAATATCTGAATCTTCAACTAAAGCACTAATGATCTGATTTTTAATGCTGTTTTTTAACGTGCTATTTAACGCTTCCTTAGCCTCTTGACGGATATTGCTTTTGATTTCTTCTAAGGAATCCCCTTCAACCTCTTTCAAATCCTTTGCAAAATCATCGGTTAAATCCGGCATGACTTTTTTGTATACTTCTACAAGCTTCATATGATAAACATATTTTAGTTCTTTGCCTGTTTTATTTCCCTCGGCATCAGCGGCATATTCTTTTCGGAACTCTTTTTCTTCTCCCGCTTCCATCCCGACACTATTCTGAATGATTTCCCTTTTGTCATCTTCTAATAAATCATACTCTTGGGCTTCTTGATTGAATAGTTCTCTGCCTTCATCATTGGTCACAGTGTAAGCCAAACGTACACTATCGCCAAATTGTGCCTTCCCTTCTTTGGGATCAAGGATGGCGTTCTCACTCTGAAGCTGTTTTAGTCTTTCATTAACCATTTCTTCTATGTTCTCGTCATTTGCAACATATCGATCAACGGTGATGTCTTTGTAATCTGGAAGTGTGACTTCCGGTTTTAAATGGACCTTTACAGTCACTTCAGCTGTTCCTTCATCTGTGAATTCCAAGTTCTCTATACTTGGCATCAACAGTGTGTCTTTTTCCTTGATGATTTCGTCCACGTCTTTTTTTATCAGTTCTTCCAAAGCAAGTGATTTTAATCTGTCTTCGCCAATGAGTTTTCTGATGAGGCCTTTGGGTGCCTTCCCTTTTCTAAATCCCGGGATTTGGTACTCTGAGCTGGCTCTTTGTATTTCCTGTGTTATAAACGGTTCAAATTCCTGCTTTTCGTAGTAAAACTTGATCTGTTCAAGATTCTTGTCCTTTGACATTAATTCCTGCTTCAAGGGTAAACCTCCTTAATGTTTATCATTTGTATTATATCATGTTTGTTTTTTTTCATAAACCAAGAAACTGATTTCATCCTAAACAAATAAAAACCGGCTTGAATAAGCCGGCAAATTAATCGTATTGGAGGCAACGGTCGGATTTGAACCGACGAATAGAGATTTTGCAGACCTCTGCCTTAGACCCCTTGGCAACGTTGCCAAAACCTCATGTATTATACCAGAATAACCACTTGATTTCAAGATTCTTTATGAAGGTTATATTAATTTTTGCCTTTTTTTGATATAATCAAGGGCTTTAGGAAGATGGAGGTGCAAATTGAATCAAAAGAAAACAGAAGAGACCGCAAAGCAACCCAAAAATAACCAAAAACCAAAAACACCAACCTCAAAAAAACCGAGTGTCAGTAGGCATCCCAAAAAGAAAGTCTCGAAGGCAACGCATCCACCCTATAAAAAGCATTCAGGTGTGAAAAAACCATTAAAAAATTCTGAACAGACACCAACCGCCAAAAAAAAGGAAGAGGATGTTGAGTTCATGGCAAAAAGTGCTGTTGAGAACGAATGGGTTATCGATCAGATTGACAGGTATATCATAGCTGTACGCAAGGCATTCGAGAAGATACCTGAACATGAAAAAGAAGAGATTGATTTACGGGAAATATGGATAAACAGTTCACTACCTGCCGATCTGATTTTAAAGATTATAACCGAATATGGAGAGCAGATGGGGATCAAAGCGAACAGTGTCTATCTGGATGGAAAGATCGTCTTTTAAAGCGATAGAGGTTGTTCATTGAAACTTGTTCAACATGGGTTTGACTCAACAGGTGTTTTATGTTAGAATCAGTCAGTTTGTTACCCCATACAAGGATGTGGGCTGAGCCTCCATGTACTTTGTTTGGGGCGAATGATGGAGGTGTACAGATGGCTCTGGATTATGACAAGAAACAAATGATCATTGATGAATTCAAGATCAACGACAATGACACAGGATCAGTAGAAGTACAAGTTGCGATGCTGACAGCGAGAATCAGACAGTTAACCGAACATTTGAAAAGGCATTCTAAGGATTTCCACACCAGAAGAGGGTTGATGAAACTGGTCGGGAGAAGAAGAAGACTGCTGAAGTACCTTAGGATAAACAGACCTGAGGTTTACAAGGAAATGCTTGTTAAGCTGGGAATAAGAAGATAATTCAGCATACTTGAGCTGAAGTTACGTTAAATGATTCATCAAAAAAGATAACGGCCTTGAGGGGTCGTTATCTTTTTTTATGGAAAACGATAGACTAACGAATAGGTTTGCAGTAAAGAAGCCAAGGTAAGATCACGCATATACACATCAATAGCATTCCCTTTGATAGCGCTGCCCTCATCTTCCACGACAAAAAGTCCCTTTGATGGTGTTCCTTTTAGTTCAGGGATGTATATCATGGTACCCTTCTCAAATAAAAGGGGATCGGCTGCTACGGAATACCATTCTCTGGCAAACCCCCCATCCTTTACCCTTCTGAAATAAGGAAAATAGGGTAGGTTTCCGTCTTCCCATTCAGTGTAAAAAGTAATGCGAAACTGTCCCATCTGTTTTAAAAATAATTTCATTGGGTCTCGGTATTCAGAATTGAAAATAAATTCTAAAGTAAACTGGTTTTGACAAGAGGAGCCAATAATTTGCCCGGCTGTTACCCAATCTCCCTTATCAATCAGAATATCTTGAAGGTTAGAATAGACGAGTTTAATTTCATTTCCGTGATAGATTACGATATAGGACGGACCGGTATCAATAACTCTTCCCGGAAGGCAGGAGCAGATTTGCTGGTTGTTGAGGGTGTTAAAGGTTAAACCTCTTGAAAAACCTTCAGGTGTATTTTCAGCGTAAAAGGCCAATATATCATCCGGGATCAGGTTGTCTCTGCCGAAAAGCGGTATTCTGATCCTTTCAAACACCGGAGGTGCTTCAATCAAAAGTTCTTGACCTCTCCTAATAGCTCTGGGATCTTCGATGTTGTTGAGTGACATGATTTCGTTGACACCATTGGATCCCAATCCGAAACCCGTTGCAATTTGACTTAAGGTGTCTCCGGATTGAACCTGATACACAATCCGATTGTCGTAAACCAGATAATCCTCTTGCGAAAAAGGTTCAGGATCATTCTCATACAGTTGCCATTTCAATCGTTTGAAGTTCTCTTTCAGCATGATAATCTCTTTTTGCAGTCTCTGAGTCTCGTTATCTGAAGGGTCATATGTCGTTGTTGAAAAAAAAGAGTGTTCAAATGCTTCCAAATTCTTTCGTCCCTGTTCTTCGATCAACCTTTTAATTTCATCCATTGTGGGGATTTGTTCTTGATGGGTCAGACTCACTCCGTGATTGAATATTTCACTGTATGTCATACTGGCAAACAAAGAATCTACAAATTCGCTGTTCTTATCTAAAGCTTCTGATAAATCTTTGATTGCACGGCTATTTTTATCGATATTCACTTTGTTTTGAACTTGTTGCCAGTTAAAGGCCTCGATTCGCAATTGAAGTTCTTCGACCAATGAACTTAAGGAGTTGAATAGCAGCTCCTCTCCGGATTGAGTCGGTTGATAACAGGATGTTAAGGTAAAAGAAGTAATGATCACAATGAATAAAAGTGCAAATTTGAATGTCAGACGGGTTATTCCGATCCTCTAACCTCCTCCCAGAGCTCCTTTGCAGCTTTGACATAATGCGAATTGGATCCTCTGTACTCTTTTAATAGTCGTTCAAGCCACTTGAATCCCTCTTTCACTCGGTTCAATTGAATGTTAAGAGTGGACATATAAAACATGATTCCATCACTGTGTTGTCCCTTTTTATCCTCAGAGTAAGCCCTCTCAAATTGCTTGAGTGATTTCGAATAACTGATGGCGGCATTTTCCAAGTCGTTTTTATCCACATAATACCAGCCTATCTTTAAAAATAATTGGGCCGTTTTAAAAGGGAGATCAGCTTGAAGATAAGTCAGCATGCCAAGTATTTCAATATGATGAGCATCTTCAAGGGTTCTGTCCTGTTCAAAGTTCACATGGAAATTTTGTTTTGCCCTTAACAAGCTTTTACGCAGTATCTCTAATTTGTCATAGGACATGTTGTCTAAGATCTTTTCAAAATCACTTTCAAAAGCAGAAAAATAACATTCAGGACAGGTAATCAACGCAAACCAATCGGGGTTTACATCCTGATAGGTAGGCCGCAGATAGACATCCCTTTTCGTAACGGAAATGGCGTTGGAAAACACCCTGATGGATTCAAATTCTTCTTCGCAAAGAGGACATTTCATTTTTTTGTACCAAAACTTTTTTTTGGCCATTACTCACCATCTGCTTCCTGAAGCAATGCATTTACAAAATTTTCCGGATCAAACCGTTTAAGATCATCGACCCCTTCCCCTACTCCGATAAATTTAATCGGTATGCCAAATCTTTCCTTAATTGACAAGGCAATTCCCCCTTTGGCAGTTCCATCCAATTTGGTAACCACAATCCCAGTAACACCAACAGCTTGGGCAAACTTCTCAGCTTGCAGCAATCCATTTTGACCAGTCGTTGCATCTATGACCAAAAGGATTTCATGAGGGGCTTGGGGAATGACCTTTCTAACAACCTTGTGAACTTTTGCCAGTTCGTTCATCAGATTGGTTTTGGTGTGTAAACGGCCGGCTGTATCTATAATCACACAATCTTTATTTTTTGACTTGGCATGCTGAACCGCATCAAATGCCACCGCTCCGGCATCAGCACCATGTTGATGGGAAATGAGTGTCACTCCTGCCCTTTCTTGAGCCCAAACCCGAAGTTGATCGATGGCTGCTGCTCTGAAGGTATCCGAAGCGGCTAAGACGACTTCTTTTCCTTCATCTTTTAATATTTTTGCTATTTTACCAATAGTGGTTGTTTTTCCTGCTCCGTTCACACCCACCACGCTGATAACTAAAGGCCCTTCCTGAGGGTAATTGAGCTCACTATCTCCTCTAAGCATTTCGACTAAAATAGACTTTAAAGCATTTTCCGGTGAATCAAATTCCTTTTTTCTCTCCTCAAGGCTCTCGATGATCTTTTCAGAGCA
This sequence comes from Thermotogota bacterium, assembly GCA_035447925.1. Classification (GTDB taxonomy): domain Bacteria; phylum Thermotogota; class Thermotogae; order MWEM01; family MWEM01; genus JASUTC01. The sequence goes on along the minus strand of DAOTHY010000005.1, from coordinate 23,245 downwards.
CTCGACACCCACATCTCCCATGATTAGTATCTCTTCTATTTCTTCCAGGGTATTTTCGTCCAATTTCCCAAATCGAAGTATTTTTTTGATCTTCCCGAAAGTAGCTTCATTGGTCTTTTTTAAACCTTTTTTTAATTTATCAAAAAAACCCATAACTCTCTCCTATATCTTTTGATAGAAGAACGGTTCAACTACTTTTAAACCAAGTTTTCTGTAATTGAAGATTCTCTCTGTGCTTCCTACAAATAACATCCCGCCGGGTTTGAGTGAGTTGACAAAATTCTGATATAGAATGTTCTTTGTTTCCATCTCAAAATAGATTACAACGTTTCTGCAAGAGATAAAATCCAAATCTCTTTCAAATTCCTCTTGAAGCATATTATGCTTTTTAAACTGCACCCTTGTTTTTAATGAGGGTTTTACCTCGTATTTCTCACCGTCAAGTTTTTTAAAGTACTTATCCACAATGATCGATTCGGTACTTTCCAGCGATCGCTTTTCATAGACCCCGTTTTTAGCCTTGGCCAGTACACCCGTGTCAATATCTGTGGCAATGATCTTGGCCTGAGAGGCGTTTAATTCTTCAAGGAGTATTGCCCAAGTATAGGGCTCTTCTCCACTGGAACAGCCGGCACTCCATATCTTGAGCCTGGGGCCTGATTCCTTTAATTTCTGGGGAATGTATTTTTTTTCCAGCGCCTTCCATTTTTCAGGATTTCTGAAAAATTCCGTCACGTTGATGGTGAGTTTATCCAGAAATTCTTCTTTCTTATCTTCATCCGATAGGATTAGCTTCATATAGTCTCTATAGGATTCCGTTCGGTTTTTTCTTAAAAGAATATCGGTTCTTCTTTTTACCCTATGAGGCTTATACCCGCTTAAATCAAGATTGAGTTTCTTTTTTACCTCTTCGACAAACCAGTCAAATTCGGGATCTGTTATTTTTTCAATCATTTCTTTTCCTCCAGTTTTTACCAATCATTTGATCAATAAAATTCTAATTGCGTGTGATATCTGGCACCCATTTTAAACAACCAATTCTCTTCCTTTATCAAACGGATATCCAAGAACAGATTCTCATATACTCGAAATTCGAAATCGGCAAAAAAAGAACTGGTCCACATGTCGTTGTAGTTCGTTTCATTGGAAAAACCAATGTTGCTCAAAAAACCATCGATTTCAAAATTCCAGTATACATCAGCCCACCATCGCCTGCCGGGATTCTCATGGGCTAAAAACAATGCTTTTCCCGTGCTGAATTCCAAAGGACCCAATTTCACGCTAAGAAAAGGGGTCAGCTCAGTAACGTATTGAAATCCACCGTTGAGGGCTAATTTATCCTTTTCATAGGCGATATTCATGCCATAAACCACACGGTCGGACATCGCATCAAAAATCGGATCGCATTCTTCCAATTGTGAAGTATGAAGCCCAAAATGCTCATAACCAACATAAGGAGCGATAAAGAAATCTTTGTAGCAAACCCCCGGTCCTCCAGAAATGGCATAGGTGGTGGATGCTGAATTGTCAATAAAGGCATCTGCATCCAATCGAATACCCCAATCGCCTAAATTAAGAGACGGCGTTGATAAATCAAAAGCCCACCCGCTCCATTCAGGCGACTTGATATCCAATTGCCAGTCCAGATTGCTATATTCAAAATGGATATATTTTCTGTTAAAATCCATTCTTGGAAGAAAAACCATTTTTGAATTCAATCTGTTGTCCAAGCCAAAGTAAAAAATGAGATTCTTGTATTTTACAGATGTAAAATCAAAATAATCAGATACTTCTTTATTTGCCAAATCAAAATACGTTCCAAACGGATCGCTTTTTTGTTCAACCGTTATGTTGAATTTTCCGTCAAAGATTAAAAAATGCATCTGAGGATTCAGTTGAAAATAAGATCCAATAGCTGGTTCTCCGGAAAGAAAAAAACCGGTAGAAAAATCTATTTCAGCACTGGCTTCCTTTAAAATCTCATCCGGATAAAGCAACTGCCAATCTAAATCCTCGAAAGGTTCTTCCTGCGAAAAAACACTCATCATTGGCAACAAAACAAAGAGAAACATGAAAAAAAGAGCTTTGCTTTTTACACTATCCATGACAAAACATCCTTTGTGTAGTTGCTCCAATTGAATGCGTAAGTATTGGGCTTATAACATCCCCGGTGATAATCCGTACCCATACTGAGCAATAATTGGTGATTTGCAATAAAACTGATATACCTTTGGATCTGTGATTTTGAATGTCTGGGATGAAAAACCTCAATGCCGTTTATCCCCATCTCTACAAAACGCATCAAATCGTATTTGTTCATCCCATCTGCTTGGTTGCTTTCAGAGCTAAACAGACCCGGATGAGCCAAAAACGCAAGACCTCCAGCTTGCTTGATGATGGTTAATGCTTCTTCTACTGTTTTCAATTGATACGTAATGGCTTTACAACTCGTGTCCCCAATAAAAGCTTCTGTAAACGCCTCTTTGGGATCAGAAACATAACCATATTCGAATAATAACTGTGCAATCTGCGGTCTTCCAACGTAACGTCTATTCATTAATTTTTCAAAGTCCTCAGCTGAAAAGAGGTAACCCTTATTCTGTAACCTCTCAATGATCAAAAGGGCTCTCTCTTTTCTCAAAACGAGGCGTTCTTCAATAAAAGATCTTAAAAGCGGAAATCGCCAATCAAAACAATAACCTAAGATATGAACTTCTACATCTTTATATACCGAAGAAATTTCAATCCCAGGTACCACATGCATGCCGGCTTCGAGAGCTGCCCTTTTTATATCATCAAATGGAGCCATGTTATCATGATCCGTCAAAGCAAAATGAGTGACTTGATTTGCCTTGAGTATTTTTAACAATCCTTCCGGGGATTGCTCCCCGTCAGAATAGGTTGTGTGCAAATGTAAATCAAAAACAGCGTTCACTGAATCCTTAAAGAGTTTCCATGATCCTTTCCATTTCAGCATCGTCAATATCAAAATTGGCATAAACATTTTGAACATCATCCAGATCTTCCAATTTTGATATGAGATTTAAAACCTTCTCCGCATCTCTTCCTTCTACGGCTACGCTGTTTTTGGGAAGATACGAAAATTCCACGTCCTTCGGTGTGTATCCCGCTGCTTTAAGCGCATCTGCAACTTGCATCATGTCCTCAGGTGCGGTGGTTACAGAAACCGGATCTGCACTGTCATCGATGTCTTCGGCACCGGTTTCAATGGCAGTCATCATGAATTCATCCATATCTGCAATCAACTCTTTATCCACTGTCATCGTACCCTTTTTTTCAAATATCCAAGCCACGGCACCTGATTCTGCCATATTTCCGTTGTATTTACTGAAAACATGCCGAACCTCTTGGGCTGTCCTGTTTTTATTATCTGAGACAGTTGTGACTAACATGGCAACGCCAGCAGAACCATAGCCTTCGTAGGTAATTTCAACATATTCTACACCTTCGAGTTCTCCAGTACCTCTTTTAATGGCTTTTTCCATGGTGTCCTTTGGCATGTTGGCATCCCTGGCCTTATCCACTGCCACCCTTAATCTGGGGTTTGAATCCGGATCGCCACCCCCTTCTCTTGCAGAAACGGTTAATTCCCTGATGATTTTGTTGAAGAGAGCGGAACGCTTTTTGTCCTGAGCCCCTTTTCGATGCTTAATGTTTGCCCATTTATTATGTCCAGACAAAGATAAAACCTCCTTCGGTTTTTAATTTATATGTATTTAACAACAATAAAAGTTGTATCGTCGTGTTGTTTTGCATTTGCAACAAATCGTTCCATGGCTTCCAAGAGTGCATCTTTGATTTCCACTGCTGTTCGTTCATGATTGTCTTTAATCACCTTTTTCATTCTTGAAAAGCCGAATTCTTCCTTATTTTCATTTCTGGCTTCTGGAATCCCATCGGTGTAAATGACGAAAACATCTCCTGATTCGAGTAAAAAAGAGTCTTCTTCATAACTTTGATTTTCAAAAATGCCTATCGGAATGCCGTCATTGCTGATTTCAAAAAACTCGTCTTGTTCTTTTCGATACAAAATAATCGGGTCATGTCCAGCGTTTGAGTACTTAAAAACACCTGTTTTTTGATCTAAAAGTACAAACATGGAAGTCACAAATCTGTCTGTGATATCATTTTGAGCGATGTGATCATTCACTTTCGAGACCAATTCCGGTAATGAGTGAGAATCGTGGACCATGATTTTTACCGCTGAACGAAAGGAACTCATTAACAACGAAGCTGGAATACCTTTTCCGGAAACATCGGCAACAATTAAGAAGATCTTTTCCTTCAATAAAAAAACATCGTAATAATCCCCGGCAACCTCTACAGCAGGTGAAAAACTTGCTGCAATCTGTGTTCTTTCCGGCTGAATGATCTGTGAGGGCAACAGGCTTCTTTGGATTTCTTTGGCGATGTTAATTTGTTCTCGTAATCTTTCCTGCTCAATTTTCTCTTCCAGGTAGATAAAGTTTTCGATGCTAAAATGAATCTGATTGGCAATCGATTCCAATAATTTTCTGTCCCCTGCTGTAAAAATGCTTCCCAGTTCTCTGTTCGCAAGAACGATTCCGCCATAGCACTTTTCAGTTGAGCTGATGGGGATAATGATCATCGAACGAATGGTGTCAGAGAGGCCAAATTCTCTCAGTTTTTCTCCATCCAACATTAAAATCTTAACGGAATCTTTTGAGAGATACTCTTCCACAAAATTTTTACAATATTCCAGGGTGTTTTGCAAAGTGGATTCCTGATTTACCGAATAAAAAAACTCTTCTACATCCAAATATGAAAAATAGATACCAATCCCTTCAGCGGGAATGGAGTTTCTGATGGATTCAATCAGTCGTTCTCCAACTGAAACGGGATCAAGGGTATGGGATAAAATCTTTGTCACTTCGTACAAAGTTGACAGCTCTTCGTATGTCTTAGAAATTTCTTCTAATTGAGTTTCTAACATGATGGAACTTTCTTCAAGCTGATTTTTGTAATTTACCAGTTCGTTTTCGAGTCTTTCAATTCCTTGGTCTAACACTTTAATAATGTATTCTTCTCCATTATCCGATTCATTTCCCTGATTAATAACTGTCTCATGATTTGCATCCGAGATCTGTTCGATCCTTTTCAACAGCTCTTCAAGCCTTTTTTTAAGAGGCATCACCAATCACCTCTTTTACTGAAGAAATCAGCTGTTTGGGACTGAACGGCTTGGTTAATACGCCTAAAGCACCTAATGAAATAGCCTTGTCTTTATCATCTTCGCCACCTTTAGCGGTTAATATCATAACCGGTATAGAATGGATGGCTTCATCCTTTGATTTTTCCTCCAAAACACCAAAACCATCCAGCCTTGGCATCATGATGTCCAATACGACCATGTCGGGTTTGAATTCACGCATTTTTTCTAAACCATCCACCCCATCCACAGCTTGTTGGATTTCATAACCGGCTTTTTTTAAATTGAACACGATAATATTCCTCAAAACAGGAGAATCATCAACGACCAATACTTTTTTTGACATCATTGCCTCCCACGCAGTTCAAACAAGTTACTCACGGGAACACAGGTATCACGATTACAATAGACCTCCCTCAGTAAGGGCAAATAGAATAATCTTGGGAACCTTTCGTTGTAAAGACTTTGCAAGATATCTCTGTAATCCAACCATTTTTTTTCCACTGTTTTATATTCTATCATAAAAAAGGATTTATCAAGAACCACACACTTCGTTTCCAACGCACTATTCTCAATCAAACGTTGAAGAATGAGTTCTTTTTCTGCTGTTAGTTGATCTTTAATGATTAACCGGAATGACCAAAGATCTAAATATTGGTTGAATTTTTCTCCTGGGTTCAAAAGCCACATACCTTTTATTTTAAGTCCGTTCGTTGATGATGCATTAAATCGGCTGATCAAATCGGCAGTTGAATGGTATTCAACTGTTAAACGAACAACAAAATAAGTTGCTTGCGAAATCAAGCCAGTAGGCAGCGCCCTTGAAAAAGTCAATTTAGGTTTTGGGTGAAAGCCTAACGTAAACCATATCGGAAACGATGCCCTTCTCATGGTCCGTTCTGTTGCTGTAATCCATTCTCTGTGAGACAAAAAACGCAAAACCCCCGTTTTGGTGGCTTTACACAAATAAGAAAAATGAGGGGGGGTATGATTTTTCATGTCTTGATTATACTCGTTTTCTTGGGTCATATGACGCTTTTGCCTTCATGATCTCCTGCAAGAGCAGATCAAAACCTTCCGATATGCAAATCTCTTGTTTTTGAGAATGGTTTCTTAATTTCAATTCAACCTTGGCATTTTGAATGCCTTTGCCAATTGTTATTCGGATGGGAATTCCGATCAGATCGGCATCCTTGAATTTTGATCCCGGAGAATTTTCTCTGTCGTCCAACAAAACTTCTTCGCCTGATTTTCTCAGCAACTGATAAATCGCTTCGGCAGCTTGAGTTTGAGCCGTATCCTTGGGGTTAATCAAGGTGATGATGATATGATAGGGGGCTAATGACAGAGGCCATAGGATTCCGTTTTCATCATGAAGCTGTTCTACAACTCCGGCTATACTTCTTGAAATGCCCCAGCCATAACAACCCATGAAAAAGGGCCACTTATTTCCTTCTTCATCGGTAAAATTCGCATCTAGGGATTTTGAATATTTTTGACCCAACTTGAAAACTTGACCCATTTCTATTCCCCGTGTTTCCTCCAAGGGGTTCGAACAATTGGGGCAAGCATCCCCCTTCGTAACCATTTTGATATCCTGCCAACTATCCACATGAAAATCTCGATCTACATTGGCATTGATGAAATGTTTATCCCATTTCATAGCCCCGGTGACAAAGTTTTTCAATCCCTTAACGCTTAGATCCGCAATGATTTTCAATCCCTCTTTTTCAAGTCCAACAGGTCCAATGAAACCGATAGGGGTTGAAAACTCCTTTAGTACATCATCCGGTTGTGCTAACTCCAATGTTTGGTCGTTCACGATGGCTTTCAACTTAGCCAGATTGATTTCCAAATCCCCTCGAATCAATGCCAGAATGTATCCTGTTTTCCCTTTAAAAAGGAGAGATTTGACGATTCTTTGTTTTTCAACTTTCAGAAAAGCAGAAATCTGTTCAATGGTCTTCTGGTCAGGTGTGCTGACTTCTTCGATGTCGACTAATACTTCATCAGGATAATCGTATTGAGCTTGATACTGGGCTCTCTCATCCGTTGCACGATATCCGCATGCTTTACATGTGAGTAATGGGGATTCGCCGTTTTCAGCCAGAATAACAAACTCATGCGTATCGCTTCCACCGATGGCACCGGAGTCTGCTTCGACCGCCATATAATCCAGTCCCATTCTTTCCAGAATTCTTTCGTAAGCCTGGTACATCTGCTGATAGACTTCATCCAAAGAGGCTTCGTCCGTGTGAAAGCTGTAAGCATCTTTCATGATAAACTCTCTGGCTCTCAGAAGGCCAAATCTGGGGCGGATTTCATCTCTGTATTTGGTATTGATTTGATAGAGGTTTTTTGGAAGCTCTTTATAACTCACCAATTCATTTTTAACAGTAACGGTTATCATTTCCTCATGTGTTGGTCCAAGGGTAAAAGACCGGTTGTGACGGTCTTGCAATTTCATCATTTCAGGTCCGTAATCATCCCATCGACCTGATTCTTTCCAAATATTGGCAGGTTGCGCAATGGGCATCAATAATTCCTGACACCCGGCATGGTCCATCTCTTCTCGAACAATTTTGGTAATTTTTTGAAGAACGGTATTACCAAGGGGCAGATAGGTAAAAATGCCTGCGGCCACTTTTCTGATAAATCCGCCTCTTACCAGGTATTCATAACTGACCAGATCAGAATCCGATGGCGCCTCTTTTAACGTGGGAGCGTATAACTTTGAAAATCTCATAACAGTCACCTCTGAAGAAGTTAGAATTTCTGCCCGATTATATCATGAAGAAAGCAGAAATCGTTTCTATTTTCCATTATGGACCATACGAAAGGAGAGAGCCTTAAAGGAGAGGGATATTTGAACATCTTCAACCATCACATCTTCCGGAACTTCTAATCGTTTGGGAACAAAATTGATGATTCCCTTTATTCCACATTTCAAAGCTTCGTTAATCGTTTTTTGGGCCACATCGGGCGGGACACATAAAACACCGATGTCTATCTTTTTCTCTTGGATAATTTGACCCATCTTTCTAACATCTTCTACCACAAGTTGCGTGTCAATCAGGGTTCCAATCTTATCCTTATCGGCATCAACGATGGCTTTTACGACGAAACCATCCTGCGACAGTCCGGAATAATTGACCAAAGCCATTCCGATTTTTCCGGCACCGATAATTAAAATATGCCACGCTTGATCTATGCCCAGAATCCTTTCGATACTTTTCATCAACTCCATCACTTTATACCCTGTACCTCGTTTCCCAAACCCGCCAAAATAAGATAAGTCTTTTCTGATCTGACTAGACTTCAGATTAAGTCGTTCTCCCATGGAAGATGAAGAAATGGTACTCAGCCCCAATTTTGAATATTCTTTCAACAATCTATAATAAATGGCCAATCGTCTGGCCACCGGCTTGGGTATCTTCTCAATCATTTGGATGTTCACCTCTTTGTGGTAAATTTCACAATGAGGATTATAACACATAAGACCGGAAAAGAGAGATTATTTTATTTCGGTTTTGGAATAATCTCCTGTTTTGTGTAAAATAGGGGTGAGGTGATTGCGATGCATAAAAGACAATTTAAAAAATTGGGTATAGAAACATCTTGTTTTGGACTGGGATGTATGAGATTACCGCTTATGGAAACGGCAAAACCGGAGGACATTGATGAACAAGAAGCAATAAAAATGATCAGATATGCCATAGATAACGGTGTTACTTATATCGACACGGCATACCCATATCACAACGGGAAAAGTGAAATTGTGGTTGGAAAGGCGCTGAAAGACGGATATCGAAAGAGAACAAAACTTGCTACCAAGTCCCCTGTCTGGTTGATTAAAGCCTATGCCGATTTTGAAAAATATCTGGATGAACAACTGGAAAGGCTTCAAACCGATCACGTCGACTTCTACCTTCTTCACGCCATGAGCAAGGAAAGATGGGAAATGATGAAAGAACTAAATGCAACGGGCTTTCTGGAGGAAATGAAAAAAAAGGGGAAAATCAGATTCGCCGGCTTTTCCTTTCACGATAATTTTGATACTTTTAAAGGGATTATTGATTATCACGATTGGGAAATGTGTCAAATTCAGCTTAATTTTTTCGATCAAGAATATCAAGCTGGTTTAAAGGGCTTGAAATATGCCTATTCGAAAGATATTCCCGTGGTGATTATGGAACCTTTAAGGGGAGGAAGTTTGGCAAGGGTACCTTCACCAGATATCATTGAACTTTGGAACAGTGCCCCACTCAAAAGAAATCCTGTGGAATGGTCCTTTTCATGGCTTTATAACTTTGAAGAGGTGAATGTGATTCTCAGTGGCGTCAGCACCATGGAGCAACTCGAGGAAAACATCAACATCTTTAATCGTGCAAAAGCCGGTGTTTTAAATGAATCAGAACTCGCTTTGGTAGAAAAGGTCAGGAAATTATACATGGAAAAAATCAAAATCAAATGTACAGGATGCGATTATTGCAACGGATGTCCTCAAAAGATAAGTATCTCAATGATATTTGACCTCTATAATAAGGCACATATGTACCAAGATAAGGAAAAGTATGCTAATCAGTACAAGGATTTCTTGATAAAAAGTCAACATGATGCCGCTCAATGTGTTGAATGCGGTTTGTGTGAATCCCTTTGTCCACAAAATATCCCCATCATACAGGAACTGAAAAGGGTTCATGCTTACTTTACTGCTTAATCTTTGAGTTTTTAACCGTTCATCCGCAAGAGATAAATACAACTCAATCTTGGGTGGGTAGTGCTTCCACCCATTTCTCCTTAAAAGGACAGAATGACCGTTCGGATACTTAAGCCGATAATCACAGTTCCCAAAATCAGCATGAGGGCTTTGAATTTTAATCTTTTTGTGATTAACGCCGCAACAGGAGCAGCACAACCGCCGCCAATGATCAGTCCCCCAATCACAAACCAGTTGAATTGAGAAATGAGGGTTAAAAACGCCATGACTTCCGCAACCGTCACAAAAAACTCTGAAGCATTAACACTCCCGATAGTTTGGCGGGGATTTTTACCATCGGCCACAAGCGTTGTTGTGACAATGGGACCCCACCCCCCGCCACCCATGGCATCGAAAAAACCTCCCATTAGACCCAAAAGGTAGAAAAAGCGGTTTTTCACAAAATACTCTCGTGACTTTTCCATTGAAGAAAAGGCTTTCATCAGGATCCTGACCCCCATCAAACCTAAATAAATCCCGATGATGGGTTTAATAACCGATGATGGAATTTGTATCAGAAGATAGGCCCCTATTATTCCTCCAATAATTCCCGGAATCACTAATTTTTTAAACAAGGCTTGATCAACATTTCCCAATTTCAAATGTGAAATCCCTGAAATCAAGGTTGTGAAAATTTCCGCAAAATGAACACTGGCACTGGAAATAGCCGGAGAAACTCCAAGACCCAAAAGCATGGAATTTGATGTCACACCGTAAGCCATACCAAGCGCCCCATCCACTATTTGAGCCAGAAACCCAACAACAATAAATATCCAAAAGTCATTCATGAAAAGCTTCCTCCTAAGCTACCGCTCAGTCACCTATTTGTTCTGAACCAATTCCCTGTATATCAAAAAAAAGGTGGCTTTTCGCAAACCACCCTCTTCTCTTTTGCTGCTGATCCATTATTCTAATGCAGGATATCGATATATTTTTCATCACCGCTGGACGATTTGAGCCGAATGGTCTTTTTTTTCAAATCATGATGCGTCGTTATGTATCGAACTGTGGCGCTGGGCATTCTCATGGCGATGGATTCCGTTATGGCTTTTCCGTGGACAAATCGGACACCGTTGAGAAAATCGCCTTTTGTTACTCCGGTAGCGGCAAAAATGACATGTTCTCCGCCCACTAAGTCCTGGGTACGATATACTTTTTCAAAATCCCAACCCTCTTCGGTCAGCTGTTGCTTTTCCTCTTCTCTCTGAGCCCAAAGTTTGACTTGTAACTCACCGCCAAGTGTTCTTAAAGCCGCTGCGGCCAATACCCCTTCGGGAGAGCCACCAATTCCGATGTAGATATTCACACCGCTTTCCGGTGTTGCTGTGGCTATTGATCCTGCAATATCTCCATCGCTGATCAATTTAATACGGGCCCCGGATTTTTTTATTTCATCTATGATCTCTTTATGGCGATCCCTGTTTAAGATCACCACTGTTATTTCACTCACTTCAACGTTCAGAACCGCTGCTGCCACTTTTAGATTTTCCCTTATTGGAGCGTTGATATCCAATCGCCCTTTTAATTCAGGACCGACTGCCAATTTATTGCAGTAAAATGTGGGTAATGATGCCATCTGTCCATGTTCCGCAGCTGCCATAACCGCAATGCCATTCGGAAGACCATAGGCAACCAGCCGAGTCCCGTCAATGGGATCAACGGCGATATCCATTTCGGGGGCATCTTCAATATAACTCCCGACTTTTTCACCGCTAAAAAGCATGGGGGCTTCGTCTTTTTCCCCTTCGCCAATAATGACTGTTCCTTTAATATCTATGTAATCCAACATGCCCCTCATGGCATCTACTGCGGCACCGTCTACCGCTTCTTTATCCCCAAAGCCCAAATAACGGCTGCTCATCAGAGCGGCTGCTTCTGTTACACGAACAAAATCCAGAGAAAACTCAGGATACATTTCTTTTGTCATTACTCATCCTCCCCGTAGAATCATATTTAACGACCGAACTGCCTTGATTTGATTAAATTATAACATTTTATCTCTTTTTATAGTAGATTAACAAGTCTTCCACAACACTTTCTAAAATCGCTTTCTTTGCAGTCATAACTGATTCGTATTTTTTTTCTTCGGGTGTTAATGCCCCTCTTGTTTCAACTACCGCTTTCAATTTTTTCAATTCGTTTTCATGATCGAATAAATCCATCTGAAAATTCAGAAATACTTCGTTGAAAATTGCGGGTTCTTTGGATGCAAGTTCTTTCAAACTTTCTTCGTTTTTTAAAGCCATTGATTAACCTCCTGGAGTTTAAAAACCCCGCATGAAATGCGGGGAAAATTTTATAATGTGCAATACACTTGATAATCGATATCTTTAAATATCGGGTCCAGCCATTCAACTTTTTCCAAATCTTCCTGATTGATGGCATCATTGGATATTTCGTTGTAAAGTTTCAGGAATCTGTCCACATGCTGCTTTGTTCTATTGGATGCATATTCAACAGTAGTGCCGGTGGTCATGATGAATGCCCAATCACTTGATTGTGCCAGCAGCAATTCCCTTGCCGCCTGGTTCAAAGCCCGTTTTTTCAGCTCATCCTGAACATCCTTGTATTGATTGGCCAACTCACTCATTTTTTCAATGAGATGATCCAGGTGTCGATAAATCCAATCATTTGAACCGTTTAACCAGACTTCATTATACCCATTGGCACCCCAGGTTGAATCACCCGGCGTATCTATCTGAACGGATTTTAATTTGTTTTCAATAAAATCGGGAGGTGTGATGGGATCAATTTCATCCATTTTTTGGAGTGCTCTGAAAAAATGTTCGATAAACGCCGGACCTTCAAACCACCAATGACCATAAAGTTCTGCGTCAAATGGTGCGACGATGAGAGGCTGTACGCCATCAAAAACATCGAAAAGATGAGCAACTTGGGCAGCCTTTTTTTGGGCAAAATCATTTCCATGCGCTTTTGCCGCTTCCATTGCTTCATCTATATCGTAATACTCCTTTTTTCCCAGATCCACTTTGTTGCCGGTTATTTTGTAGTACTTGATACCGGTGTTGGAGCGGACTCCGCAACTGTCCAAAAAGTCTTTGATATAGTCGTGTTCTCGGTCAAAACCTACATCTCTGTAAAATTCACGGTATCTAAAATCTCCAGGGTAGCCGCTTTCCGCACTCCAAACCTGTTCACTGGATTGAGGGTCTCGCCCAAAGGCAAAAACACCGTTTTCTGTGATTAACGGTCGGTACACCCCATATCTTGGTGGGGTGTCCGCATACCAAATCCCATGAGAATCCACGAAAAAGTAGCGGATGTCTTCCTCTGCCAAGTATTGATCTAACCCTGCGGTATAACCGCATTCTGCCAGCCAAATGCCTTTGGGATTTTCTCCCATGTGATTTTTGTATGTTTGCTTGCCGGTCTTGATCTGCGCTCGAACGGCGTTGGGGTATCTGTCCATCAATGGTAAAAAACCGTGTGTGGCATTACAGGTAATTATTTCTAATTGTCCGCTTTCGTAAAACCTTTTAAAGCCATTCAAAATGCGGCATTGATATTCATCTTTAAATATCCTTAAGAGGTCTTTGAAATCTTCATGATAGTATTTCGCCATCTTATGTTTCTTTGGATCCTCTTCCTTAGTCTTTTCGATTTCTTTTCCTGAAAGCTTAATCAACGCCTGCAGATGTCTCAAGTATTTTTCCTGCAGACTTTGAGAATCCAGCATTTCCATCAATGGAGGGGTTATGGACATGGTTACGGCAAAGGGGACCTTGTCATTATCAAGACGTTCAAATGCCCGGAGAAGAGGGATATAAGTTTCGCTGATAGCCTCAAACAGCCATTTTTCTTCCATAAATTCCTCGAAATCCGGATGATGTATATAGGGTAAATGAGCATGTAAAACCAGCGAGAAATAACCTTTCGTCATGATGATTCACCCTCTTCCTCTGAGTCGGGATTGGCTGTTATAAAATTAAAAAAGGAACCGCCTCCGGACGTAATCACTTGTCTGTTGAATTCCTGCGGGAAGAACGACGAACCCCCAACGGCTTTAAAAGTGGGTTTCGATAGTATACCCTGGGCAGGTTTCGAGAACTTATAACCGGAACTCAGATCAAGCCACTTTTCTTCCATTTTCGCTGAGAATGCATTTGGAGGAGTTCGAACCAGATTGCTTCTTAAAAGGGTTACAAACTCTCCCCGATCATTGATGTAGCCAATCTCGCTTAAATAGGAAGCATTAGGGTTATTAACATTCGCATAATATTTTCTTTCCCCGTCTGTCGAAATATCATACTCCCAGACCTGGTGGGCGTTATTTCCATTGAATTCGATGTAGGTTACGTCATAAATCCTCAAATAAATAGCTTTATTTTCATTTTTTAAGCGCTCAATGAGGGTTATCGTCTGCTCGGAAAAATCCCAATAGATATGGATCCACAAGGGATTCACTGGCAAAGCTACCAATTTGTCATGCTTATAGGTTTTTGGAAGTTCTGGTATCACCGGTTCTCCTGGATTAATATTCTGTTGATAAGATCCTGCACTTGAAATGAACGGTGAATCTTTAGCCTGCTCTGCCTTCTCGTGTCTGACAAGCGAGCGCTGGATTCTGTCCTCCAATTCATTTTTTTTCATGTTTCTTTTAAAGGATATGCCCATTTTTTTGGCTATTTTCCTCAATTCAAAAATTCTCGGTTCGCTCCTGAGTAATTTCCTGATTTTTTCCATAGAAGTGGGATCGATTTCTTTGATGAACTCACTGGTCAATGATTGAACCAATTCCTTTTTTCGCATCTTGTAATAGCCCTTTATTTCCCTGGATTTGGCTATTTCCTTAAGCTCAGTCACTGTCTTCTCAGACAGACTCTTCGTGCTCCACATTTTCTTGCCTCCCCGGTTGATTAAAATATATGATGATTCCTTTATTGATATTGATGGTAAGCGTCGATGACACAGCAATATTGCTTAAAGCAATCGTTTGCATACGCAAAAGCTCACCTTTTTCCACGTTATATTTAAATCCCCTCAAGGTAAAACCTTTCACAATCTTGCTGATAGCTAAAAAGGACCATCTGGACCCCGGATTAGTAGGAAGGGAATTTTCAGAAGGTCCTTTGAACAAGCCCATACGACAATTTTCCGATATAATAGTCATCTTCAAGCCAAACGTCATACCCCTTATTAAAAAAGGAAGACATGAAAACGTTTGATCAATTCTCCCACCAAGAACACCGAATAAACACGCTTCATCAAATCCAAGATCTCGCACAAAATCAATAGCCGCTTCCATATCCAGATAGTCTTTGTCGCTAGGGAAAAAGAGCTGTTTTTTCGATTGATGGGCATACCATCGATAGGAATCAAAACCACATGAATCCATGTCCCCAAGTACTATATTCGGCACGCAATTGAGTGAATGAAAGGCATTTAACCCACCATCTACAGCCACACAATATCCACCTGCGTCTTTTAATTCAACGATTTGACTCATTTCTATCGAAGTCAATGGGTATCCTCCCACAAGTATTGCCAGTCTTTTCTGCAAAAAAACCCCCGGGATTTATTCTGATTTTGGAAGATTTTAACCGATTTAGGAGGAATAAGAGCCGTATATCATACAATTACTACATATATCATCTATTTTTGTTAAAATATCTTGCCTTTAAATGTATTATACACCATTTAGAATAAATGTCAACACACGACATTTTTCGACTGCTTCTAATACTTTTTAATAAAAAAAGAGGGAATCCCCTCTTTTACACTTCATGAAATGACAATTGAAAGAATACCGATAATCCAACAGTAGAAAGCAAAATACTTGAGTTTTTTTGCCTTAGTCAGGAATCTCAGAAGCCAGAGTGAGAAAAAGCCTGAAACAGCTGCGAACAAAAAACCCATTCCTCCACCTGTAGTTTGTGTGATCTGATTAATTTTCAATAGCGTGCCGCCCAAGATCACTGGAATCGAAAGCAAAAAGGAAAATTTAAAAGCATCTTCTCTTTTAAGGCCTACAAGCAGAGAACCAAACAGGGTTAAACCGCTTCGGGATAAACCCGGTACAATTGCAATGGCTTGAAATAAACCAATAATCAACGCCTTCTTTATTCCAACTTCTTTAAGACCCGTGCGATCTTCCGGGAACCGATCAGTTAGAAAAAGCAGCAGACCTGTAATAATGAGCGAGACACCAATCACCCAATTGGAAGTTAAATAAATCTCTAACCAGTCTTCCAACAGCAGCCCCGAAATCGCTGCTGGAATTGTTCCTATGACAAGCGAGATAAAAATCCTCCAGGCACCCATATCTTTTGACAACATCCCTTTAAGGATATGCCAAATATCCTTCCAAAAAAAGAACATAACGGCAATTAGTGTTCCAAGATGTAAAAGAACCACGTAATCTGTTCCAAAGTTCATTTGAAAAAAGTTCCGAAGCAAAAACAGATGCCCGGAACTCGAAACGGGAAGAAATTCTGTGGTTCCTTGAATCACTCCTGTACTAAAGGATTGTATGAAATGATCCATATTCCGCTTATATTTTCTCGCAAACGGCTTTGATCAGAGTAGATATCTTGTTCCCGGTTTTTCTGGCAACCTCAATCACTTCTTGAGCTGTCAACGGCTGAAGATCCTCACCAACTGCCTTATCCGTGATTGCAGACAAACCGACTACTTTAATCCCGCCATGTGCTGCGCAAATGGCTTCGGGAACACTGGACATGCCAATGGCATCTCCACCCATATGGCGAAACATCTTCAGTTCGGCTGGTGTTTCAAAATTCGGTCCTGAAACTGCAACGTAAATGCCTTCGTAAAGCGATTCACCTATTTCTCTCGCCGTTTCTAATATCAGTTTTCTAAGTTCAGTCTGATAAGTATCAGACATATCCGGGAAACGAGGCCCCCATTCTTCGATATTCTGACCAATCAACGGGTTATCCCCCATCATGTTGATGTGATCTTTAATCAGCATGGGAACGCCGATTTCAAAATCGGGATTTAATCCTCCAGCTGCATTGGTGATGAAAAGATATTCAACACCCATCATTTGCATGACCCTAATGGGGAAAACAACCTGATTCATCTCATAGCCTTCGTAGTAGTGAAAACGGCCATTCATTAAAATGATTTCATTTTTTCCCAATTTACCGAAAATCAACTCCCCTTTATGTCCGGGGGCGGTTGATAATGGAAATCCTGGAATATCAGAATAATTAAAGACTTTTTTGTTTTCTAATTCTTCTGCAATACCCGATAATCCGGACCCTAAGATAATTCCAATCTTAGGTATATCGTTCAGTTTATCTTTTAAAAAAGCTGCAACCTCTTCCACACTTTTTTTATAGTCTTTCTGATTCATTTTTTTCACCTCAATATCGAAAGACGGGCTATTATTTTCAGCCCGTCTTTTGGAGTTTGATTTTCTTATCTTCTGGCTACAACCGTCATTGATTTAGCCGAAGACCAGTTTGTCGTAATCTTCATAAATTGGTTTTCGTAAATAATCCTGATACGTACAAACATCCTGTCTTGATTTTCTCCCACATATGACGGAACCTCAATAGGCAACGATATAAAATGCGAATATTGCTTTTTGAATTTTCTGGAATCATTGAAAGATGCATAACGGCTAACTTCTATCTCAAACGTTCTGGTATAATCACCCATACCCACATTTCTGTCTTCCCAATCGAAAAGATCAATCTCATAGGGATTTTCAGTCATATCTATTCTTGCATCCCAAATGACTGGTGCATTGATATTGGGATCGAAAACAAAGGAAAAAACATCTCCTCTGGTTATGCCTTCTCCGTCTGAGGCATCTACACGAACGTAATAGGTATTACCGGATTCAAGCTTGCTGTTGATGGGCATATAAGTTTCTAATGTGCTTCCAATAAAATCAAAGGCTACCCTTGTTTTTCCTATATAAGCACTATAACGGACATTGTCGCCCAGATCGGGGTCTGTACCGTCAGTCCAGAAAAGGTTAATTGGGTTCTGCCCGAATACCACTTTTCTCAGAACACCGATTGGCTCTACAACAACCGCTTTTGACGGTGGTCTGTTAGGTATTTCAAAAGTAGCGACTAATGGTCTTCCCTCAGACTGTCCACCATCCACACCATAAATTCTATAGGTCACTTCGCTGTCTGTAACGGAAGAATCATACAGTTTTACAGTTGAAGCGGATGAAGCAAAGCCCCTGTAAACAAAGTAAAATTGATCACTTTCAGCCGCCTTTTTTTCAAGGACATAATATAAAACATCTTCACTCTTTAGTACTTCGATTTCAAACTTTGAGCCGTCTGAAGACCATTTAGGCGTCCCAACAACCTCCGGTACAGCGGGTTTTGTGGTGTTGATTGTAAATTGAGCAACCGTCATGGAAAAGGTATCCCCAAAAGGATCTTTAACTGTTAAAACCACTGTATATTGCGTTCGGTTGGAAAAGGTGTATGTGTAGGATTTTGATTCTGCATAACGAATGAATTCAGATGAATCCGTTTGTCCTGCATAATTGAATTCCCATTTATATTCGTATTCGTTAATCTGCTCTTGTGAAAGCTGACTGTCAGAAAGGGTAAGTTTCAGTTCCGCCTGATCGTTCTTTTGTATAACCTGCCAAGCTACTTGCGCCCCTTCTACATAGCACTCGACCGTGTTATCCGGTGCTGATTTATAAACATTAAATTCATAAGTTTTGGTGTAAGTCTTATCATGTGTTGTCGTCAAGGTAACTGTCAACCGATAATTACCTGGCGCAGTTGAAAAGGTTGCGTTATATTTCTTTGCCTCTTCACCTTCAAGGGTCTTACTAAAAGTTCCCTGGGGATGATCTTGATTCTCGAATTCCCATTTGACACTCTTTGCTTGTGCATCCTTAGAAAAAACATCACCCACACCACCTGCACTGCTTGAGGTGATCTTGATCTCAAATTCCTGAGATGCCCCAAAACTGATCAATTTTTTCCCAATGATCTCAATACTTGCTTCTTTTTCCATAAATAAACAACCTGTGAACGATAAAACAATCACAATAGACAACATTACCAACAGCGATGTCTTTTTCACTTTTTACCACTCCCCTATCTTAATAGAACAAGAAAATTTTATTGTCGGTTTTTCACTGATTCTCCCATCAAATGCTACAAACTGGCCGGCACTAAATGAAACGCTGTACCGGTCTAAGCAATACGCTAATCCCGCTGTTACAATTATCCCGTTTTTTTCAAAAAAAAACCCTTCAATCTGATTATAACCCCAACAAGCCGAAATTCCAAATTTCGGTGTCAATACCGAATCCAGTTTTAAAAATATTCCTATTGTATCAATCATACCAAATTCATGTAAATATGCAAAATCGTTTTCCAATAATATGTATTTTGTATTCACACAACAGTGGACAAAAGGGAATGCATGATCGATTTTCTCAACACCTACTCCTATATCAAAGCGATAGGCCATAGCTGTACATGCAAACAAACCGGAAAACAAAATGATTAGAATCAAAAATTTCAAAAAAAACGAAATCTTATAGCTTTTCACCGTTTTTTTCATCAAATTCTGCCTTCTCAGAAATACCGACATGAGATGCTGTTGTCACAATGGAAGGTTCATCGATTGAATTTTTGTGCTTACTGACTTCCTTTTCCAATAGCTCTCTCAAATAATCACCTTCGATGACCTCTTCTTCCAATAAAAGCTCCGCCAGATGTTCAATTTCTTTTTTATACTTTGAAATGATATCCTTGGCCTTTTCATAAGACCGGTTGATCAAATCCTTGACCTCTTGATCAATCTGAAAAGCAATCTTCTCACTATTTTTGGATCTTGAAATTTCCTTTCCCAAAAAGACTTCTTCCTCTTCGCCTTCCCACATCACAGGTCCCATGTGTTCACTCATGCCAAGCTTGCAAATCATCGTTCTCGCAAGCTTAGAAGCTCTTTCAATATCATTGGCAGCGCCAGTCGTTATTTCGTTAAAGAAGAAGTCTTCAGCCGCTCTTCCGCCTAAAAGACCGATAATTCTGTTTTCCAGTTCCGTTTTGCTGTTCAGGTATTTGTCTTTTTCAGGCAGCTGCAAAGTATATCCCAAAGCCGCATGACCTCTTGGAATAATGGACACCCTATGCACGGGCTCGTTTGTTTTCAAGACCGTGGGAATAATGGCATGACCCAATTCGTGAAAGGCAATAATCCTCTTTTCCTCAGGGGAAAGAATTCTGCTTTTTCTTTCCGGACCGGCTATGACCCGGTCGATGGCTTCCTCCATATCATCCATAGTAATGTGTTCTCGGTTGTTCCTCAAAGCCAACAGCGATGATTCGTTAATCAGATTTTCCAAATCCGCACCTACGAATCCCGGTGTTCGCTTCGCTATAATTTCCAATTTCGCTTCAGGAGACAAAGGTCTGTCCTTGGCGTAAATCTCCAAGATTTCTTCTCGCCCTTTGACATCAGGTGGATCCACCATGACTTTTCTGTCGAAACGCCCTGGCCTCAAAAGTGCCTTATCCAAAATATCTGGACGGTTAGTAGCCGCCATGACGATAACCCCTTCGTTGGCTTCAAACCCATCCATCTCAACTAGAATTTGGTTTAATGTTTGTTCTCTTTCATCATGGCCGCCGCCTAGTCCTGCTCCTCTATGTCTTCCGACGGCATCAATTTCGTCGATGAAAATAACAGAAGGACTAGTCGCCTTCGCTTGGCTAAATAAATCCCTGACACGTGATGCACCGACTCCGACAAAAAGCTCCACGAAATCTGATCCGCTCATATGGAAAAAGGGAACTCCCGCCTCTCCGGCAACCGCCCTTGACAAAAGTGTCTTTCCGGTACCCGGAGGTCCTACCAAAAGAACACCCTTGGGCATTCTGGCTTTCATCTTCTTAAACCTTTGGGGATTTTTTAGGAACATGACCAGTTCTTCCAAATCCTCTATTGCTTCATCCACGCCGGCCACGTCTTTGAAAGTGATTTTCTTTTTGTCCTTAGACAGTTTTTTTGCCGGACTTTTTGTAAATGTAAACGCCTGATTTCCCCTGCCGGATACCGATCGCATCATCGAGAAGAAGATAAAGACAAACAAAAGTAAGGGAACAATATTCAGAAGGATCGCCCACCAAAAATCTCCGGAGTTCTGTTTTCCTTTGATTTTTGCGCCGCTTTCTATCAGTTTGTCCATGATCGATGAATCTCTTAAAACCCATGGGGCATACACCTCATATACCGTATCCTGGAACGCCCCACCGCTTTTGAAGGTAATAAGACCGCTGTCATCAATGATGATTTCCTGAACATTTCCGTCTTTAACCATTGAATAGAAGGTTGTAAAATCAACGGTTTGGGTCGAATTGGTCATGGGACCCTGATAGGCCATGGCGATCAGAATGATGATGACCACCATACCAAATAAAAGCAGAAGGTTATTATTAGGTCTTCTTGGGGGCTTGTTGTTCACAGAAAATCGAGGTTCACGCTTAGGGTCATCGTTGTTGTTGTCATTGTCACTGCTGAATTGTATGATGAAATCATTGTTCTTTATCTTTTGCAATACTTTGCGGAATACACCGCTCCCTCCCTTCAAAATCCTCTTTGTTCAAAGTCTGAAAGTCAATCCTTAAATAACTTTTTGTCATTTGGGTGATCTTAAAATCTTCTGACAGTCTCATCCCCATGCACCAAATTATATCATGTTTTCCATTTTCCAATATCAGTTGATTTCTTTTTTGGTGTTTTTTGATTCCCATATCAGTCAATAATCTGGAAACCCTCTTGCTTTCTTTCATTCCTAACGGTTTAATTCGATCACCTGCTTGCCAAAATCTTATTATCAATGGAAAAGACAGGCGATCATAATCTACAAAAGCCATCATCTCACTCAGATTTTTTTTAGGAATATCTGAAATAGCATCCCGACAAAGATTAAAAACGAGGGACATTCCAGGGATCAATTGATCCAGATTAACAGTTATGACGTTTTTTTTCTCCAATTTTTTTTTAAAGTGGTCATTGAGAACCAAAGATTTTTTTTCGGGTTCCTCTGATAGCTTCATCTGCCTTACAAACCCAAGCCTCTCATTTGAGTATGAAAAGCAAATATCTTTGGTAATGGTGATCTCAAAATCACCGGGTATTTTTAACCTCTTGCTGATCTGGTGTAATTTGTCGCTTGTGAGTCCGATTGGAGAGTGATGCCATTTCTGATAGAAGCGAAGGAGAAATTCATGTAAATAGGCTTGGGAACGGTTTAACACATGATAATTTGAAATCCCGCAGGAATGCTCCGAAAAAAAGGCTTGTTGCATATCCTTTTCCATCATCTCCGAAATAATCTGATCCGCTTGTTTCAAATTCTCCATATCCCGAACCAATACCTCTTTTACACCCCTGTCAAACTCTTTTTCAAGCAAGGGAATCAAAAGATGTCTGATTTTGTTCCGCAAAAAGCGGGTATCTTTGTTCGTTAAATCTTCAAAATAAAACAAATTGTTGGCTTGAGCATAAGTACGCAACTGCACTTTGTAGAATTCTAAAAGGGGTCGTAAATAAATACCTTGAACGGCATTCAAGGTATTGATCCCGTTCAGTCCGGTTCCTCTCAACAGCCTTAACAAAAAAGTCTCCAATAAATCATCCCGATGATGAGCGGTAACCACCCAATTTCCCTGATATGCTTTTTTTACCTTTTGCAAAGCCCGAAGCCTTTCTTCTCTTGCCACCTGTTCCAGACTTCTTTTAGCTCCTGCTTGTTGTTTTAACTTTTTTACATCAATTGTTGTTGGAAAAAACAACACGTCTTTTTTTTCACAAAAGGCTTTCAACCATTTTTGTTCTTGAACAGACTCCATCCTTATTCCATGGTCAACATTGGCCACACAAAAGGAAATTTTCATTTGTTCACGAAGTTTAAGAAATAAATCCAACAGAACCATTGAATCCATTCCGCCGGAAATGGCGAGAACGAATTTATTACCTTGATTGTTATACTCTTTGATAAAAGAAAAAAGGTTCTCTGAGAACCTTTTTTCCAAATTGGTATTCGTTTGTTCATTCATAAAAATTCTCCATTGGAGCCAGTGATAGGATTTGAACCCACGACCTGCTCATTACGAATGAGCCGCTCTACCAACTGAGCTACACTGGCGCTCTGATTACTAGTGTATTCTACCAGAAATAGCAACCCTTTTCAAGTGTCTTATGAAAATTGATTTTTTTACAAAGGCCTCCTTTTTTCAACTAAAGCTTGATCCGGGGCTCTGTTGAACAACAATCTGTTGTGGTTTCGTTGACAATGAACACTATATGTT